>JAAWAR010000144.1 GCA_022792295.1 Lachnospiraceae bacterium | reverse complement strand
CCGATTCTTTGGAAAACGTCAACGAAAAACTTATTTTATCCCCATTTTGTGGAAAGATTGTGGATAACTTTATGGAAAAGTTCCGAAAACTTGTGGATTGCAATATTTTCATTGAAAATTCTTTGGAATTCATGTACAATAGACTTAGATTGGGTTTATGGGCATTTTTGACTTTTCGCCATTTCATCCACAGAATTTTCCAGGTTATATACAAGCTTATATACAGGTTTAGGAGTACCAATATGTTAGAAAAAATAGTAGAAAACTGGGACGAAATCCTACTTACTTTAAAGGAAGAACATGATATTACGGATGTATCCTACACAACATGGCTTGTCCCTCTCCGGCCGTTTTCTGTGGACAAGGATGTCCTCACAATCCTGGTTCCTGACGAGGTCTTTATTAAATATGTGAAAAAAAAATATGAATTTCTTATCCAGGTGATGCTTCAGGAACTTACAGGCGTAAAATTTCAGCTTATTTTTACATACCAGCCTAAGAAAAAGGAAAACGAAGACCGCTTAATCCAGACTTCGAATGCCGCCGTAAGCCAGCTTGCCGTACAGACGGCAAATTTAAATCCTCGCTATACCTTTGATACCTTTGTTGTGGGAAAAAACAACAATCTGGCCCATGCGGCTTCTCTGGCTGTTGCAGAATCACCGGGAGAGATTTATAACCCTCTTTTTATTTATGGAGGCGTAGGGCTCGGAAAAACACATCTGATGCATTCCATCGCCCATTTTATTCTAAAAAATAATCCAAAGTCCAAGATTCTTTATGTGACTTCGGAAAAATTTACGAATGAGCTAATTGATGCGATACGAAACAAAAATAACGTTTCCACGACGGAATTTCGCGAAAAATACCGAAACAACGATGTGCTCCTGATTGACGATATTCAGTTTATCATTGGAAAAGAAAGCACACAGGAAGAATTTTTCCATACCTTCAATACACTATATGAGGCAAAAAAACAGATCATCATCTCCTCCGACCGCCCTCCCAAGGAAATCGAAACCCTCGAAGACAGGCTTCGTTCCCGCTTTGAATGGGGACTTACCGTAGATATTCAGCAGCCGGATTATGAGACACGAATGGCAATTCTTCGCAAAAAAGAAGAATTGGAAGGCTATAACATTGACAACGAAGTAATCAAATACATTGCCTCCAACGTAAAATCTAATATCCGGGAACTGGAGGGTGCCCTTACAAAGATTGTCGCTCTTTCCAAGCTCAACAAAAAAGAGATTGACATTGAACTGGCTGAGGAAGCTTTAAAAGATCTGATTTCGCCCAATGCCGCAAGAGAAATCACGCCACAGCTGATTCTGGAAATCGTAGCCGAGCACTTTGGCATTGCCTCACAGGATTTGACGGGGCAGAAACGAAGCAAGGAGTTAGTCTTCCCCAGACAGATCGCCATGTATCTTTGTGATGACATGACGGAAGAGTCCTTACAGAACATCGGAAAAAATTTAGGGGGCCGTGACCATACGACCATCATTCACGGAATCCGTAAAATATCTGCCGAATTAAAAACAAACGAGACCTTAAGCAATACCATCAGTATCTTGAAAAAGAAAATTAACCCGCCCCGTTGATAATTTGTGGAAGGACAATGGGAAAACCTGTTAAAAAACTGTGGATAAAAAAATGACCTTCAGGTTCTTTTTTAAGCCGTGGATAAACCACAAGTTATCCTTTCCAATATTTTTACTTTCCCACAACACTTTTAACAGGGACAAACGCCTATTTTACAAGGAGTATGAGGCTTATTCACAAATCAACAGCCCCTATTACGAATACTTCTGAAATCTTTTATATATATCTTTATTCCGTACAGATTTTATGCAGAAAGGAAGTTTTAAACAAATATGAAGCTGACATTTCAAAAAACAGACCTTTTAAACGGTATCAATATTGTCCTCAAGGCGGTTCCTTCAAAAACCACAATGCCGATCTTAGAATGCATCCTGCTTGACGCCTCTACAGAAGAAATCCGTCTGACAGGGAATGACACAGAACTGGGAATCGAAACAAAGGTAGAAGGAGTGATCGTAGAAAACGGAAAAATTGCTCTCGATGCAAAGCTGTTTTCTGAGATTATCCGCAAGCTGGCAGATTCAGAATCGCCGATTACAATCGAAACTGACGAAAAACTCAATACAGTGATTTCCTGTGAAAAGTCCGTTTTCAAAATTCAGGGAAAAGATGGGGAGGAGTTTTCCTGCCTTCCCTTTATTGAGAGGGAACGTTATATCTGTTTGTCCCAGTTTACCTTAAAAGAAGTGATCCGCCAGACAATTTTTTCAATCTCAGTCAATGACAGCAATAAAATGATGACAGGTGAACTGTTTGAAATTCATGAAAATGAACTGCGGGTCGCCTCCTTAGACGGTCATCGCATGTCCATCCGTAAGATCGTCTTAAAAGACAGCTACGACAACATGAAGGTCATTGTCCCGGGAAAGACCTTGAATGAAATCAGTAAGATTTTGACAGGAGACAATGAAAAAGAGGTTTTGATCTTTTTTGGTTCCAATCATATTCTGTTTGAGTTTGATGATACGGTTGTTGTCTCCCGTTTGATTGAGGGGGAATATTTTAAGATTGATCAGATGATTTCCAACGACTATGCAACCAAGTTTTCCATAAATAAAAAAGAATTTCTCGATGCGATTGAGAGAGCTAGCATTCTTATAAGAGAAAATGATAAAAAACCGATTATTTTAAATATTCAGGATTCTGTGATGGAAATCCGCCTGAATTCCAGTTTCGGCACAATGAACGATCAGATTCTGATTCACAAAAATGGCCAGGATCTGATGATCGGCTTTAATCCGAAATTCTTGATTGATGCACTCCGTATCATTGACCAGGAGGAAGTGGATCTGTATATGATGAATGCAAAATCCCCCTGTTTTATAAAAGATACAGAGGAAAGCTATATTTATTTGATTCTTCCCGTTAATTTTAATGCTGCTTCTGTCTAAAAAGGAGAAAAATGGAAAAAATTCATTTAAACGATACGTTTATTAAGCTTGGGCAGGCGTTAAAGCTTTCTGGATTTGTGGATTCCGGTGTGGACGCCAAATATGCGATCCAGGAGGGACTTGTTTGGGTCAACGGCACAGTGGAGTATCAGAGAGGGAAAAAGCTTTATCCTGGTGATACAGTATCATACAAAAATAAGACCTTCCAAATAGAAAAGTAGGGTCATGGTTCTATGTTCATTGAATCGATTGAGCTTTTAAATTACAGAAATTATGATACCTTACATATGAATTTCCACGAGGGGACGAATGTCCTTTACGGCGATAACGCCCAGGGAAAAACCAATATCCTGGAAGCAATTTACGTATGCAGTACGACAAAGTCTCATAGAGGAAGCCGAGATAAAGAAATCGTGCGGTTTGGCCAGGAAGAATCCCATATCAAGATGCTGGTAAAAAAAGACGGCATTCCGCATCGGATTGATATGCATTTAAAGAAAAACAGACCCAAGGGAGTTGCTGTTAACGGCATTCCGATCCGAAAGGCAAGCGAGCTGTTTGGAATCGTAAATGTGATTTTTTTTTCACCGGAAGATTTGAATCTGATTAAAAATGGCCCTGCAGAGAGAAGACGTTTTGTAGATTTGGAGTTATGCCAGCTTGACAGACTTTATGTTCATAATCTGGTTCAATATAATCGTGTTGTAGTTCAGAGAAACCGTCTCTTGAAGGAAATTGATTTTCATCCGTCTCTTGAGGAAACACTTTCAGTCTGGGATGAACAGCTTATGCGATATGGAAAGGAATTAATTCGAATTCGGGCTTCTTTTATCAGGAATTTAAACGATCTGCTTTATGAGATCCATTTTCACCTTTCCGGTGAAAGAGAAGATTTGTCTATCTGGTATGAACCGAATGTACAGATAGAAAGCTTTGAGGAGAGTCTGGCAAAAAACAGGCCCCAGGAACTGCGCCAGAGACTTACGCTTACAGGTCCCCATCGGGATGACCTGAATTTTATTATAAATGGGACAGATATTCGAAAATATGGCTCACAGGGCCAGCAGAGAACGGCAGCGCTTTCTTTAAAGCTTGCAGAAATTGAGCTGGTAAAAAAAACAGTGAAGGATTATCCGATCCTTCTTTTGGATGATGTTCTCTCAGAGCTTGACAGCAAGAGACAGGAACATCTTCTTTCGGAAATCAACAGAATTCAGACCGTGATTACCTGCACCGGTCTTGATGAATTTGTAAACAGCAGGTTCCAGATGGATCGGATTTTCCAGATCGTTGACGGAACCGTGGAGAGTGTCAGGTAGGATTGTCTGCCTAAAGGAGGAGCTTTATGAGCGCAGAATACGGAGCGGATCAAATTCAGATTCTGGAGGGACTGGAGGCCGTCAGAAAGCGGCCTGGTATGTATATCGGAAGCACCTCGTCAAGAGGGCTTCATCATCTCGTATATGAAATTGTAGATAATTCCGTTGATGAGGCGTTGGCGGGCTATTGCAGCAGCATTGATGTTCAGATTAATGAGGATAATTCTATTACGATCACAGACGATGGCCGTGGAATTCCGGTCGGAGTACAAAAAAAGGCGGGGATCCCTGCGGTTGAGGTAGTCTTTACAATCCTGCATGCCGGCGGTAAATTCGGCGGTGGGGGATATAAGGTATCTGGCGGTCTCCATGGAGTTGGCGCATCGGTTGTCAACGCGCTTTCCGAGTGGCTGGAAGTCGAGGTCTGCACGGATGGAAAAATTTACAGGCAGCGCTATGAGCGCGGAAAAACCGTGTATGAACTTAAGGTAGTCGGGGAATGCCCCGTGGACAGACATGGGACAAAGGTTCGTTTCCTCCCAGACAAACAGATTTTTGAGGAAACAGTTTATGACTATGATACTTTAAAGATCAGACTTCGCGAAACGGCATTTCTGACAAAAAATTTAAAGATAACGCTCCGCGATGTCCGGGAGGAAAAAAAGGAAAAGACCTTCCATTATGAGGGAGGAATTAAAGAATTTGTAGCTTACTTAAACCGCAGCAATGTAGCACTATATAATCAAGTAATCTATTGTGAGGGAAAGAAGGATGGTGTGCTTGTGGAAGTTGCCATGCAGCACAACGATTCTTATACAGAAAATATTTATAGTTTTGTCAACAATATTAATACACCGGAGGGCGGAACGCATCTGACCGGTTTTAAAAATGCACTGACAAAGACATTAAACGATTACGGAAGAAAAAATAAGATTCTCAAAGAAAATGAGCCCGCCTTATCCGGTGAGGATATTCGGGAAGGCTTAACGGCGATTATCAGTGTAAAAATAGAGGAGCCGCAGTTTGAGGGACAGACAAAGCAAAAGCTGGGAAACAGTGAGGCAAGAGGAGCAGTCGATAGCATTTTAAGCGAGCAGCTTACGTATTTTCTTGAACAGAATCCGGCAACGGCTAAGGCGATCGTTGAAAAATCTGTTCTTGCCCAGCGCGCTCGGGCGGCTGCGAGAAAGGCCAGGGATCTGACGAGAAGAAAAACCGTTTTAGACGGACTTTCTCTGCCAGGAAAGCTTTCGGATTGTTCAAGCAAACATCCGGAGGAATGCGAAATTTATATTGTCGAGGGAAATTCAGCCGGCGGATCGGCAAAAGATGCAAGGAATAAAAGTACACAGGCGATTTTGCCGCTTCGGGGAAAAATTTTAAATGTTGAAAAGGCAAGGCTTGATCGGATTTATGGAAATGCGGAGATCCGTTCCATGATCACGGCCTTTGGAACCGGAATTCACGAGGATTTTGACATTTCAAAGTTGCGCTATCATAAAATTATTATTATGACAGATGCAGATGTGGACGGAGCTCATATCAGTACGCTGCTTTTGACCTTTATCTATCGGTTTATGCCGGAACTTATCAAGCAGGGCTATGTGTATCTGGCACAGCCGCCGCTTTATAAGATAGAGAAAAATAAACGTGTCTGGTATGCATACAGCGATGAGGAGCTAAACGGAATTCTAAAAGAAATCGGCCGTGATCAAAATAATAAAATACAGCGTTATAAGGGACTTGGAGAGATGGATGCGGAGCAGCTATGGGAGACGACAATGGATCCGGAGCGCAGAATACTCTTACGCGTCACCATGAATGAAGAAATGACTTCTGAGATAGATTTAACCTTTACGACACTGATGGGAGATCAGGTAGAGCCCCGGCGTGAATTTATTGAACTCAATGCAAAATACGGAACACTTGACATTTAACGCGGGATCACGTATGTCCCTTGACGGCATGGAAAGGGTGGGAAAAGAAAGATGGAACCGAATATATTTGATAAGATTCATGATGTTGATCTGAAAAAAACGATGGAAAAGTCGTACATCGACTATGCGATGAGCGTGATTGCCGCCAGAGCGCTTCCGGATGTAAGGGATGGCTTAAAACCGGTTCAAAGGCGTGTCCTCTATTCGATGGCAGAGTTAAATAACGGTCCTGACAAGCCTCACAGAAAAAGTGCCCGTATCGTCGGTGATACAATGGGTAAATATCATCCGCATGGAGATTCGTCTATTTATGGCGCCTTGGTCAATATGGCGCAGAGATGGTCGATGCGCTATATGCTCGTGGACGGTCATGGGAATTTTGGCTCCGTTGACGGAGACGAGGCTGCGGCTATGCGTTATACGGAGGCCAGGCTCAGCAAAATTTCTGTTGAAATGTTGGCGGATATTTATAAAGATACCGTAGATTTTATACCGAATTTCGATGAAACAGAGAAGGAACCGGTTGTCCTTCCCTCACGTTTTCCGAATCTTCTCGTAAACGGAGGCACTGGCATCGCAGTCGGGATGGCAACGAATATTCCTCCCCATAATTTGAGGGAGGTGGTTGAAGCTGTCATAAAAATCATTGACAATCAGGTAGAGGAAAATCGCCGGACTGCGATAGAAGAAATTTTAAGAATCATAAAGGGGCCGGATTTTCCCACCGGAGCGGAGATTCTTGGAACGCATGGAATTGAAGAAGCGTACAGGACCGGCCGCGGAAAGATCAAGGTACGTGCCATTACCAATATCGAAACGATGCCAAACGGCAAAAGCCATATTATCGTGACGGAGCTTCCTTATCTGGTAAATAAGGCGCGCCTGATCGAAAAAATAGCAGAACTTGTAAAAACAAAAAAAATAGACGGAATTACGGCCATCACGGATGAATCCAATCGTGAGGGGCTGCGTATCAATATTGAACTGCGCAAGGATGTAAATGCCAATGTAATTTTAAATCAGCTTTTAAAGCATACGCAGCTTCAGGATTCTTTCGGCGTCATTATGCTGTCCTTGGTTAGAAATGAACCAAAGATACTGAATATTCTTCAAATATTAGAATATTATCTGGACCATCAGAAAAATGTAGTAACACGCCGAACAAAATATGATTTAAACAAGGCTGAGGAACGTGCTCACATTTTAGAAGGTCTTTTAAAAGCGCTGGATCACATTGATGAAGTGATCCGGATTATTCGGGGTGCTGCCAGTCCGGCGGATGCCAAGGCACAGTTGATTGAAAGATTCCAGTTGTCGGATGCACAGGCACAGGCAATCATTGATATGCGTCTTCGTGCGCTGACCGGTCTGGAACGAGAAAAAATTGAGAATGAATATAAGGAGCTCGAGGCAAAAATAGCAGAATTTAAGGCAATTCTTGCAGATGAAAAAAAACTTCTTGGTGTTATCAGGAAGGAAATACAAACGGTTTCCGATAAATATGGAGACGACAGAAGAACAAAAATCGGATTCGACGATGATGTATCGGTGGAGGATCTGATTCCCGACGACGATGCAGTAATTGCAATGACAAATCTCGGATATATCAAGCGGATGTCTGTGGATAATTTTAAGAGCCAGAATCGCGGAGGAAAAGGAATCAAAGGAATGCAGACCATAGAGGAGGATTTCATAGAGGATCTTCTGATGACAACAAATCATCACTATGTAATGTTTTTCACAAATACGGGACGCTGCTATCGCTTAAAGGCATATGAGATTCCTGAGGCAGGACGGACAGCAAGAGGAACGGCTATTGTAAATCTTTTGCAGCTCCAACCCGGAGAAAAAATTACAGCCATCATTCCAATGAAGGAAATTGACAATGAAAAATATCTTTTCATGGCAACGAAAGGCGGCATGGTCAAGAAGACACGGATGTACGAGTACACGAATATGCGAAAGACCGGTCTTCAGGCAATCCTCCTGAGGGAAGGCGACGAGCTCATCGAGGTGAAAGTAACGGATGATACGGAGGATATTTTCCTTGCAACAAAGTTTGGCATGGCAATTCGGTTTATGGAAACGGATGTGCGTATTACCGGCCGTGTATCCTACGGTGTAATTGGTATGAAACTTGAACCTGGTGATGAGGTAATCGGCATGCAGATGGAAAGCCAGGGAGAGATGATGCTTGTCGCTTCAGAAAACGGATATGGAAAACGGACGTTCATTTCTGAATTCAAACGACAAAACCGAGGAGGAAAGGGTCTTCTATGTTATCATGCGACCGGGAAAACAGGAAATTTGATCGGTATGAAGCTCGTTGATGACGACAGAGATATTATGTTAATTACGAATGAGGGAATTTTGATCCGCATAAATGTCTCGGATATTTCTGTTATTGGAAGAAATACATCAGGAGTAAAGCTTATGAATATTGATGCAGATTCCAACGTCCATGTAGCGACGATTGCAAAGGTAAAAGAAAGTGGAAAAGCGGACGAGGAAGCAGAAGTGGTAGAAGAATAGAAAAATTTTGTGGAAAACCGCAGCAGATTTTCATATTTCTGTGGAAAATCCCTGCGGTTTTTTGTGAAATAGAAAGAGGAAGTATATGAGAAGCGTTTTGGCAGAAGACATCACAAAAAATATCAAAGAGATGTGCATTGAGGCAAATCATTTTCTTTCAGAAGATATGAAATGTGTGTTAGAAGAAGCTACAGCCAGGGAAAAAGAAGCAGTCGGAAAGAAAATTCTTCAGCAGTTGGAAGAAAATATAAGGATTGCCGGCGAGGATATGATTCCGATTTGCCAGGATACGGGCATGGCAGTCGTTTTTGTAAAAATTGGTCAGGAAGTACACATAGAAAACGGAAGCCTGGAAGAAGCGATCCATGAAGGAGTCCGTCAGGGATATATAGAAGGATTCTTACGGAAATCAGTAGTCAAAGACCCGGTGCATCGGGAAAATACAAAAGATAATACGCCGGCCGTCATCCATTACGAGATTGTGGACGGAGACCGTGTGGAACTTACATTGGCTCCCAAAGGCTTTGGAAGTGAAAACATGAGCCGCATCTTTATGCTGAAGCCTGCAGATGGCCTGGATGGAATAAAAAAAGCAATTCTAACTGCTGTTCAGGATGCGGGCCCAAATGCATGTCCTCCGATGGTAGTCGGGGTAGGAATTGGCGGGACATTTGAAAAATGTGCTTTGATGGCAAAGCATGCGCTTACCAGAAATATAAAGGATTCGTCTCCCATTCCGTATGTACGGGAATTGGAACAGGAAATGCTAGAAGCAATCAATCATCTGGGAATTGGACCTGCGGGCCTTGGCGGAAGTACAACGGCTTTTGCAGTAAACATTGAAACGTATCCGACGCATATCGCCGGTCTGCCGGTGGCAGTGAATATCTGCTGTCATGTAAACCGTCATACACACCGGGTTCTTTGATAGGCGTCTTTTCTGATATGTGCCATGTAATGTAGATTTATGGAGGAAACGATGGAAAAAACGATACACGTCCCAATAAAAAAAGAGGATGCAAAGAATTTACAGGCAGGTGATTATGTCTATCTGACAGGAATCATTTATACGGCGCGGGATGCGGCACACAAACGGATGCAGGAGGCCTTGGAGCGCAAAGAGCCGCTCCCCTTTGACATGAAGGAAAACGTTATCTATTATATGGGGCCTTCTCCCGCCAGAGAGGGACGTCCAATCGGTTCCGCGGGCCCGACAACGGCAAGCCGAATGGATACATACACCCCAAAACTTCTGGATCTTGGGCTTGGTGCTATGATTGGAAAAGGAAAAAGAAGCCCGGAGGTCATAGATGCGATTATAAGAAACAAAGCCGTTTATTTTGCAGCGGTAGGAGGCGCAGGAGCCCTGCTTTCCAAACAGATCGTAAGTTCTGAAGTGATTGCGTATGATGATTTAGGAACAGAAGCAATTCGAAAGCTGGAAATAAGGGATTTCCCGGTTATCGTAGTAATTGATTCTCAGGGAAATAATCTCTATGAAAGGGTAATAAACAGATAAAGCGGCAAATGGTACATTGCCATGGATGCATAAAAGGTTTACATTGACCGAACAGGCAAACAAGATAAGGCCGGAATCAGAGATTTTTTGTATTCCCTCTAAATAGGCTGCCTAATCTGATATTTACTATATTCAGTTTCGAGCGGTACACATTACATAAAAAAGGAGAAGATCCCCTCAGCAGATAAGGAGACACACGCCAAACAACAGCGGCACAGCAGAAGCAAAAAGCCATAGTGCGAAACCGAGAGTCCTTTTGGTCTGCTGAGGGGATCCAAGTAGCTTGTTACGAAAATAGGATCAGGCAGCATAGTTTTGCTCTTAAGGTACATTAATACAAGAAGCGGTGTTTTTAAGTATTTATACGGATCTAATATCGTTTTTAAGTATGATGAATATTCCTGTTATAAAAAAGTGAAAAATAGGAAAAAAACCTGTTGACAAAATAATATTTCCCCTGTATAATAGCTCATGCATCTAATGTTTCAGAAAAATTTAATATTTTTTTGAACTGCGGCAGTGAGGAGAAATACTCAAGAGGCCGAAGAGGCGCCCCTGCTAAGGGTGTAGGTCGGGAAACCGGCGCGAGGGTTCAAATCCCTCTTTCTCCGCTCATCGGGTTTCGAAATTTTGAAAAGAAAATCGAAAAAAAATGAAAAAACCTGTTGACAAATGAGCGATAATATGATATTCTATCAAAGTTGCCGCTCACGAGAGTTAAGAGAGTCAACAAAGCACCTTGAGAACTGAACAGTATGTAAAACCCTGAAAATTCTTTAAAGGAAATGGCCGAT
>JAAWAR010000098.1 GCA_022792295.1 Lachnospiraceae bacterium | reverse complement strand
TTTTTGAGATAATCAACCATTTTCTTTTAATATTCATTGTTCATGTATGAAAATCGCTCTGTTTAACATAAGTGTTACTGGATAAAGCATGGCAATTTTATACAACAATAGAAATAACACCCCTCATCTTAAAAAGGGATATAAAAAATGACGGTGACCGGGCTTGATCAAAGAATTATTCACATTATCCATTCGCATAGACAGCACCACGTTTGCCTCTGTAGAAAAGGACAAACAAAATATTTTGAAAATTGCAGACAGGCAACGGACTGACGGACACCGGCTGCCTTGTCAGATTATGACGGCGATGGCGGCAGTCATCAAATCCATCAAGGTATCCGAAAGCAGGTTCACGGCGCATTTTTCCGGCCGGGATATTCTTTTTCATACAGTCACTCTATTTTCAAGCGGCCATCTCACCGATGAGCCACTCCTGCCCCACACTTTTTTGAGCGTTTATGCCGTATATCCACTGGGTGGGAAATCCGCCCGGAAAACTCACTATTTCCACACTCTCGGGCTTGTGATATAATAGGAACCGTTATTAAGGCGATTCGGAACAGGAGGATAAGGAACCATGAAGAATGAATACGATAATGAAAAATTTTTTAAAGAATACGCAAACATGTCCCGCAGCAAGGATGGTTTGAGCGCCGCCGGCGAATGGCATCAGCTAAGGCTTCTGTTTCCTTCGCTTCGAGGGAAAACGGTTCTCGATTTGGGGTGCGGCTATGGCTGGCATTGTGCTTTTGTGGCAGAGCAGGGAGCCGTACAGGTATTAGGGCTTGATTTGAGCAGAAAAATGATTGAGGAAGCAAAAAAGCGAAACGCCAAAAAACAAATCGAGTATCGCGTCTGTGGGATAGAAGAATATGAATACCCGGAACAGATGTGGGATTGTGTCGTTTCCAATCTGGCTCTGCATTATATCGAAAATATTGAGAACATCTTTCAAAAGGTACACAGAACACTGAAACCGGGCGGAGTGTTTATTTTTAATATTGAACATCCGATTTTTACCGCAGGTGTCGGACAGGATTGGATTTATTCAGAAACCGGAAAACCTCAATATTGGCCGGTTGATCACTATTTTATTCCGGGAGAGCGGCGCACGCATTTTTTGGGATGCGATGTGGTAAAACAGCACCACACACTCACTCAAATATTGATGGGACTATTGGATAACGGTTTTGGGCTTGAAACTGTGGAGGAGGCGAAACCGCCCGAAGAAATGATGCGTATTCCGGGAATGCAGGATGAGTTGCGCCGTCCAATGATGTTGTTGGTGAAAGCCCGTAAAAAATAGCTTTATGCGGACCTGCAAAACAGATGAATCGCTCCTAGCCTGTGCCGGGCATCTGCTGGCGGCTTCAAGGCTATCAGCCACTATGCCCTCATCAAACTGACAAAGTTTTGCAGGATGGCTTCCCACTGTCTGCCGGGGCTCTCCGAAATGAAACAGGATTTAGAGGAAGCCGCTAACTTTAAGGAGCTGCCTGGAATAGTGGCTTCTTATCTGCTGCAAGAAAAATCCCCCGCCCTACAACGGCTGATACAGGCAGGTTCTGAATCGGGGTTTCTGAAATCGCATACAACACTAACACTGAGAAGAAAGAAGCGGAAAAATAAAGCGAAAAGCAAGGATTTGAGGGATAGAAATGGCAAGAGAATTTTTTATGCAAACGGAAAGAATCGGATTTTCAAAATGGTGTGAAAGTGACTTTCCTTTTGCCAAAACGCTGTGGGGCAATCAGAAGGTTACCAAGTATATCTGTGCGGGCGGGAAATTCAATTTGCAGGACATAGTTAACCGGCTGAACCAAGAGATAGCCAACGGCGAAACAAGAGACATAGAATATTGGCCTATATTTGAAAATGCTACAAGTAAGTTTATCGGATGCTGCGGACTGCGGCCATACAGAGAAAACGAATATGAAATGGGAATCCATCTGCTTCCCGAATTCTGGGGACACGGTTATGCTTTTGAAGCCGCTGCTGCCGTAATCCAATATGCTTTTGCACGATTGCGCGCACAGAAACTATTTGCAGGACATAATCCCAACAACACCGCTTCCCGTAAACTCTTAAATAAGCTGGGGTTCATTTATATAGGCGATAAATTTTATGCACCTACTGGATTGTATCACCCATCTTATGAATTAGAACCTGCCGGTTCCCCGTAAAGCGTAGGATCTGCTTATATTAGATGCTAACAAAGCCGGCCGAGACCGTCAATGGCCCGGATAAACGGCGCGACTTTACAGGGGAAGGCACGGTTCTGCAAGACCGCAAATGCCGCATTTTGGCGGCTGGCGGTTTGTCTGACATTATCTATTTTCGGGTATCAACAGAGGCGCAAGGCGGGAAAGCCCTTTTAGGGATCGGCCGCCTTGCGCATCCACACTCCGGCATGACAGCGGCGAGTCGTCAATGTCGGGCGCCAGCCCGTTCCTTTCAGCTTTGACGGTTTCCCTCTGTCCTGCTTTTCCCGGAGTACGGCCATGCCTCCGGACGCTGTGCTCTTTATTTCGGGACACAGGATAAGGGAGGCGGCTTTCTTATACACCCTGTTTTCCTGGCGCTTCACATGCCTTTTCCCTCTTTGGCGGCACCGACATTTTCATGCCAGCGCCGGCAGAGCATGTAACACGCTACGCCCTGCTTTGCAAAGTCATGTGCGAATAAGACGCCGTCCCCTTTTATCCTTCCACCGGCTCCAGCGCTGCCTGGAAGTGTCTCAAAATCGGCGGTTCCCATGTAATCTTATAACCGTGCCGGATGGTTTCACGCTTTTTCCAAACTTCATGAATGGCCTCAATCACCATATCATAATGGCTCTGCGTATAGACTCTCCGCGGAATCGCAAGCCGGGTAAATTCGTTGACAGATTGAAGCTGCTTTCCTGTATCCGGGTCGTTTCCGACCATGTAGGAGCCAATATCGCAGCCGCGCAGCCCGCATTCTTTATACAGCTCGACGGCCAAAACCTGGCCCGGGAACTCATAGTAAGGAATCTGCGGGTAAAATTTCGCCGCATCTAGGAAAATTCCATGGCCTCCGGCCGGGCTCTGATAGGGAATTCCGTACTCATCCAGCCGCTCTCCGATATATTCCATCGTTCCCAGACGGTAACGCAGCCAGTTCTCATCAATTCCTTCATAAAGCCCTACTGCCAGGGCCTCCAGATCACGGCCATTCAAGCCTCCATAGGTATAGAATCCCTCATAGCTGATGCAGTTCGCCTTTATTTTCAGGATATACGGCGCATCTGCATCCCGCACACCGATCAGGCCGCCCATATTGACAATCGTATCTTTTTTCGCAGACATGGTAAAGGTATCTGCCAGCTTAAAGAATTCCCTCGTGATCTCCTTAACCGACATTTGCTTACATTCTTCTTCCCTCATCTTTACAAACATGGCGTTTTCCGCATAGCGCGCCGCGTCAATGTTTAAATGAATCCCATATTTTTTACAGAGAGCTGCAACCTCACGCATATTCTGCAGAGAAACAGGCTGTCCGCCGGCGGAGTTGTTGGTGATCGTCATCACGACCATACCGATGTTTTCCGCTCCCTTTTCCTGAATCAGTTGCTCCATTTTAGCAACATCCATATTCCCCTTAAACGGGGCACGAAGCTGGGAATCCGCCGCTTCTGGGCAGCACGCCTCCAAACAGCGCGCTCCTGCCAGCTCCACATGCGCACGAGTCGTATCAAAAAACAGGTTCGCGATCGCATATTTCCCTTTTTCCAAAAAGCTCGGGAACAATACCTTCTCCGCCGCTCTCCCCTGATGGACCGGCTGTATGTATCCATATCCGAAAATATCCTGGGCCGCCTCTACCAGATGGTAATAGCTTTTGGCTCCTGCATACGCCTCGTCGCCCCGCATCAGCGCGGACCACTGCGCATCACTCATCGCGTTCGTCCCGGAATCTGTCAGCGTATCCACATAAACATCCTCGGCCCGCAGCCGAAACAGGTTATACGCCGCCTCCTTAATCTTTTCTTCCCGCTCTTGTCTCGTTGTCATCTTGATTGGCTCTACCATCTTGATCCGGTATGGCTCTGGCATGAATTTCATATGGATTCCTCCTTGTGTTATTTGCGTCCCGTTTAAGAGGGGGAGCAAATGGGACGTGCTTACGCGTTTGTCTGCCGGCTCGGCCTCTGCGGCCCCTTCCTCCAGCCCCTCCAAACAGTCAACTCTTATTTTTCCCTCCGATCAGACCTTCGAAGGGGATAGCTTTATTATACAAATTATGTTATAGTTTGTATAATACATGTTATTTCTATGGATATAGCTTCTTCCTATATGTTTGCTTCCTGAAGGAGAAAATATTATGAATCTTAAAGCCTTAGAATACCTGGCCGCCATCGAAAAATACGGCTCCCTGAACAAGGCCAGCAAAAGCCTGTATATCTCACAGCCCAGCCTGACCAATGCCGTGAAAGCTCTCGAAAAAGAACTTGGCTATCAGATTTTAATGCGTACCAATAAGGGAATCATTTTTACCGATTACGGAAGACAGGCACTGGGCATCGCGAATCGGATTCTCCAGGAAAGCGAAAAACTGTACGCGCTCCAAAAAGTAACGGACAAACTTCAGTTTCATGTTTCCTCGTCCTATAATCCCATCGCATCCTATGCACTCTACGCCCTGATACGCAAATACCAGGAATGGGATACCTTCCATTTCTCCATTCTGCAGGAAAATGTCTACGATGTGCTCGATTCCGTCTACCAATCCAAGGCAACTCTGGGAATCGTGATCTATTCCGATCAAATCGAGCAGGAGCTTTTCCATTATACAGGGACTCGTATGATGTTTATCATGCCGCTTAAGCACGTGACCGGCTATGTCAACCTCCGGGAGGGGCATCCACTGTTGGAAAGCGGCTTTTCCTTCGAACGTTTGTGGAATTATCCTTTTGTCCATTATGCCGGCTCCGTCAACCATTCCTACAAGGCCTTAAAAGATTTAAACATCATCAACCCCAACAAAATCATCTATGTCAATGACAGCCTGACACGCAGCCAGCTTGTCACAGACACGGACGCTTTCAGCATCGGAATTCCCACGCCTGAGCGGGAAAAAAAGCGCTTAGGCTGGGTCAGCATACCCTATCCCCGCCTAAACTATCAGATTTCTGCTGTCATTGGAAAGGATAATTCCAATCCATTGACAAAGGAATACCTTTCTCTCCTCGAAAAGGAACTGCTCTGTCTGTAATGTTATTTAATGAGCCGCTTTCCCCTCCTGCCGGAAAAAAAGACCGGCTTCCCTCAATCTATCCAGGGAGCCGGTCTTTCTTATATTTTAGATAATTACCTTCGCCGGGCACTTCGCTGCGCACTTGCCGCAGTTCGTACACTTCTCATAATCAATTACAGCCAGGTTATTATCCATATGAATCGCGTCAAACTCACACTGCTTCGTGCAGAGCGTACAGCCGATACAGCCGGCGTCACATTTCTTCTTGACCTCCGGTCCCTTATCGTGCGAGTTGCACTGAACCAGATGCTCTGCCTTGTACGGCACAAGCTCGATCAGATGGCGCGGGCAGGCCTCGGCGCACTTGCCGCAGGCCACACATTTTTCCTTATCCACGACCGCGACGCCGTCCACGATGTGAATCGCGTCAAACTGGCACGCCTTCACACAGCTTCCGGAGCCCAGGCAGCCAAACGAACAGGCTTTGTCTCCTGCGCCCGGAACGACAGTGATCTTATTACAGTCGTCGATCCCGTAGTAGTTATACTGCACGTTTGCCTTGTCGCAGGTTCCCTTACACTTTACGAAGGCAACCTTCTTCTCCGCCGCTCCGGCGGAAACGCCCATGATCGCCGCAATCGCGTCTCCGACCGCAGAACCGCCGACCGGACACTGATTCACTGCCGCCTTTCCCTCAACGATGGCCTTTGCCAGAGCGTCACAGCCTGCGTAACCGCAGCCGCCGCAGTTATTGCCCGGGAGTTCTGCGCGGACCAGAACCTCCCGCTCGTCAACCTCAACCTTAAACTTCTCGCTGGCAATCCCGAGGAGCACGCCGATGATAATACCGACCGCACCGACAACGACTGCCGCGATGATAATCCCCATCATATTCATCTTCCGTCCCCTCCTTTAAATCAGGCCGGAAAATCCGAAGAATGCGATGGACATCAAGCCTGAGGTGATCAATACGATCGGGGAGCCCTTGAAGGAATGAGGAATATCGTTATACTCAATCTTTTCACGGACACCGGAAAGCAGGATGATGGCGATCGTAAATCCAACGGAAATACCGATACCATTGACAACGCTCTGAATGAAATTATACTCCTCCTGCACGTTTGTTAAGGCAACGCCCAAAACCGCACAGTTCGTCGTGATCAGTGGAAGGTACACGCCGAGAGACTCATAAAGGCTTACCATGTTCTTCTTTAAGAACATCTCGACAAACTGTACGAGAGCCGCGATCACAAGGATAAAGACGATCGTCTGCAGGTAGGTAATGTTAAGCGGGGTCAGAACGAAATCATACACAAGGCTCGTGCAGGCCGTCGCGATTACGATAACGAAAATAACCGCAGCGCCCATGCCAGCAGCCGTCTCTGTTTTCTTGGAAACGCCAAGGAAAGGGCAGAGGCCGAGGAACTGGCTTAAAACTACGTTATTTACCAGGGCTGAGCCGATGGCAATCAGCAATAATTCTTTCATTTATCCACTTCCTCCTTAATTTTCTTTCCCGGACTCAGAAGCTGCTCCCTCGGCCGCTTTCGAAGCCTCGGCTGCCTTTGCCGCTTCCGCAGCCTTCTTCGCTGCAAGGGCCTTTTCTGCCGCAGACTTCTTCGCTGCCGCAGCCTTAGCCGCTTCCTCTGCCTTCTTCTCGGCAAGCACCGCATGGTTCGCCATGCAGGCCGCACCGGAGCAATTCATGCAGTTGCCGCCGCAGGCAAGCGCGGACTGAGGAGCGTCCCCGTTTGTCGCACTCGGAAGCTTTAACTTATTCTGGACTGCGGTGAGCATCGCAAGCGTTAACAGCGCGCCGGGAGCCAGAACCAGGATAGAAATATGATACTGCTCCGGAATGATGGTACGGCCAAAGAACGCGCCCGCGCCGAGGAGCTCACGGCACATGCCGATTACCGTCAGGGCAAGTGTAAAGCCAAGACCCATGCCGACTCCGTCAAAGAACGATTCAACCGGGCCGTTCTTGCAGGCGTACGACTCTGCACGGCCGAGGATGATACAGTTCACGACGATCAGCGGGATATAAATACCCAAAGACGCATACAGGGACGGAACATAGCCCTGCATCAAAAGCTGTACGACCGTAACCAGGCTGGCTACGATTACAATGAATGCCGGAATCCTTACACGGTCCGGAATGATCTTGCGCAAAAGGGAAATGATCAGGTTTGAAAACATCAAAACTGCCGTCGTGGAGAGTCCCATACCCAGACCATTGATCGCCGAGGTCGTCGTCGCCAGCGTCGGACACATGCCAAGCATCAAGATGAAGGTAGGATTCTCTTTGATAATGCCGTTATAAATGCGCTCTGTACATTTGTTCATAACACGCCCACCTCCTAATTCATGCAGTTATGCAGGTAATAAAGCGCTGCATTGACTGCATTCGTTGTTGCACTTGAAGTAATCGTCGCGCCGCTGATCGCGTTGATTTCCGCATCCCCAGCCGCACCGGACTTCGTAACGGTTAAGACATCGGCGTTCTTGCCGATGAACTGATCCTTATAGGCCGCATCCTTTGCCTTTAAGCCAAGGCCCGGCGTATCGCTGATCTCACGGATGCCGACACCGGTGATTGTGCCGTCTGCATCAAAGCCGATCGAGAGCTTTACCGCACCGCCGTAGCTGTTTTTGGACAAAGAGTTAATGACATAGCCGACGGCCGCACCGTTACTGTCCTTGCCTTCAAGCACAGACTCGATCGCAACACTGCCGTAGCCTAAGTTTGCGATCTCATCAGCCGTAGCCGCGATCTTTTCTTTGGAGCCTGCGACCTCCTCAAAGGTCTCGGCCGCCGAAAGGACTTCTTTATAGGTCGCATTGTTGGCCCGGATCGTAGCCTGCTCGATTGGTGCTTTGGTAATATCATATACAAAACCAAGGCAGACGCCGGACACTAATGTAATGACAAAAAGGATCAGGGCATCCTTCATAAAGCCTGCTTTACTTGCCGCCATTTTTCTTACCTCCTTTTCCGAATGCAACAGGAAGTGTTACCCGCTCAATCAACGGAACCAGGATGTTGCAGAAAATAATCGCATAAGAAACACCTTCCGCACTGCCGCCAAACAGACGGAACAGGCCGGTCAGGATTCCTAAGCATACACCGAACACGATCTGGCCCTTCGGCGTGATCGGGCTCGTAACATAGTCAGTCGCCATGAAGAACGCACCAAAAATCAAGCCGCCTCCGAATACCTCTGCCAGGACATAATTGATGTTCTGCTGTCCGAAGATGAACGCAAAGACCGCAAAGGTGAGAATATATGTACCCGGGATGCGGATCGTGATGACCTTTTTATAGAGCAGGTATGCCGCACCAATCAATAACGCGATTGCTGAAACCTCGCCGATCGTTCCGGGAATCCGGCCGATGAACATCGCGGCAACGTCGAACTCACCGCCGGCCTTGATCGTCGCAAGCGGAGTCGCGCTGGCAATCGTATCCGTAACCGGGTCAGTGAACCTTGTCATAGAGCCCGCAAAGGAGATTAAAAGGAAACATCTTGCCGCCAGAGCCGGATTCATGAAATTCTGGCCTAAGCCGCCGTAAAGCTGCTTGACGACGATGATCGCAAACACACCGCCCAGAACCGGCATCCAAAGCGGAATTGTAGGCGGCATGTTAAGTCCCAAAATCATACCTGTGACAAGCGCACTGCCGTCGCTTATCGTGATCGGCTTATGCATGAGCGTCTCATAGACGTATTCGCTCAAGACACAGGAAAGCACGGTTGCCACGACGACAACCAGCGAATAGATTCCAAACTGCATCACACCCCAGACGGTCGCCGGAAGCATAGCGATCGCCACATCGTACATCAGATTCTTTGTGGCGACATTGTTGCGTACATGAGGCGATGATGATACGTTGATTAATTTACTCATTTGTCCTACCTCCTACGCTTTCTTTCTTCTGGCTGCCATAACCGATTTACGCATCTCCTTAAAGGCCTGCGTAAGCGGCCGGTGGGCCGGACAGATAAAGGTACAGCTTCCGCACTCGCAGCACTCCATGCCGTTGATCTTCTCAAACTGCTCGAGATCGCTCCTCTCCGCAGCCGCCATCATCATGACCGGAACGATGTGCTCCGGACAGACAGATACGCAGCGCCCGCAGCGGATACAAGGCGTTTCTTCGTTTGCCGCGACCTCATCCTTTGTAAAGCAGGTCAGTGCGGAGGAGGTCTTCATGACTGGAATATCGAGAGAGAACAGGGCCTGCCCCATCATCGGGCCACCGGAAACCATCTTTTCCGGCTCCTGCTTAAAGCCGCCGGCCGCCGCCAGCACCTCCTGGTAACTCGTACCCAGGCGTACCTCAAAGTTCTGTGGGTTAGCGACTGCATCACCGGTCACGGTAATGATCTTTCGAATGAGAGGCGTGCTCTCACAAACCGCATTATAAATGGAAATAACCGTATCCACGTTGTTCACGATACAGCCTGCATCTGCGGGCAGCATCGCAGAGCTGATCTCACGTCCGCCGGTCACGGCATAGATCAGGAAACGCTCACCGCCCTGCGGGTATTTGGTCTTTAACGGGCAGACCTCAATGCGCGGCTCGTCTTTTACGAGCTCTGAGAGTTTCTTGATCGCTTCTGGCTTATTCTCCTCAATGCCGATTACGCCCTTGGCCTTGGGGAAGATATGTAAGATAACCTTCAGACCGCCGATTAAGCGCTCAGGCTGCTCCATCATAAGGCGGTAATCACTTGTCAGATAAGGCTCACACTCCGCCGCGTTGACAATGATGTAATCGATCTCCTCCTCATTCTTCGGGGCCAGCTTTACGTTCGTCGGGAATCCTGCGCCGCCGAGACCTACGATTCCGGCCTCCTTTACGATCTCACGGATCTCCTCCTTGGAAAGCTTCGTGTAATCGCGCTTCTGACCGAAGCCTTCTACCGCCTTGTACGCCCCGTCGTTCTCCACGATGATGGACTGTACAATCGCACCGTTGGCGACCAGGCGGGGTTCAATGCCCTTGACCGTTCCGGATACGGAGCAGATCACGTTCGCGGAAATAAAACCGCCGGCTTCCGCGATCTTCTGACCGACCAAAACGGTGTCACCCTTTGCGACCAGGGGCTTCGCGGGGGCGCCGATATGCTGTGCGACCGGGAATACCATCTCGCCCTTCGGCTCGATGACCTGAATCGGCTTATCGGAAGACAGTTCTTTCCCCTCAAAAGGATGAACGCCGCCTATAAATGTGCTCAGACCCATTTCATAAACCTTCTTTCTGTAGAATTTCATAGTACCTATCGTTTCTGAT
>JAAWAR010000097.1 GCA_022792295.1 Lachnospiraceae bacterium | reverse complement strand
GAATTCCTGCTCCTGAAATCTGGGATTACAGGCGGCATAATGGAGTGAGTGTTTATGCGGCAAGGAGAAAGGTTCCGTTTCTGGATATGAATCTCCTGGAAAAGGAGCTGAACATAGATTGGGAAAGGGATTCCAGAGATGAGGGGGATCATCTGAATACTTATGGTGCGGAAAAGGTCAGCCGGTATCTGGGGGATTATTTGAAGGAGAATTACGGGCTGACAAGTCAGACGGGCAGAAAATGCCCTGTCTGAACCGTTACGAATGAAAGTGTGGAGGTGGTGGAAGGGCTTTGGAAAGTGTGAGGAATCAAGAGCGGTGCTGATTCGGAAAGATAAAGGCGTCTTTTAGAAATGATTACCCTCCGTGAACAAGGGAACAGACGGTTAAAATGGGTTTAACCGTCTGGGAAAGGAAAAATGGATAAAGGATATGGAAGCTCCCCGGTTCAGAGGAGGCAGTCAGCGGTTGGACTTGGTATGTCACGGCAACATAAGTAGGAATTGTTTTTACTTATAAAAGGAACTATGGGGAGGCAAAGGAGTTAAACGGCTTTCCCATAAAGAGTTTCGGGAAAAAGATTTTTGGCTTCTCACTAAAATACCGGCAGGAATCCCGATATTTTTTGGTAAAATGAAAGAAATACAGCGATTGGACAGCAGCTGAAGAACGGATGGCAAATGGGCGAAAGCCGAGTTGTTTGAGCTGAGACAGGGAAAACAGCAGTAGGGGTTGAGCATGGCAGTTTGATCGGAATTATATAGTGGAGAAGAATTACTCACAATAGTTGAGTAGGAAAAGGGAGTTTTTTCACAAATCGGGAATAAGTGTTAGATAAAGTAAGGAAATATGGGGGTTGGAGGATATCAGATGTCTGCATGGAAGCAGAAAGTTCGTATAGCAGATGGGAATGTAAGCCCTAAAACCTGAAAATTTAACATGACGAGATAGAGGAGTGGAATTTCAAGGCAATTACAGATGAAATCTCCTTCTACCTGAATGAAAAAGGTAATGTGGTTATCGGATTCAATGAGGGCGATGTGGCACCGATGTATATGGGAAACGTGGAGTTTGAGATACCGGCAAAGATACTGGAGGAAATTCGGAAATAAGGCACAAATAAATTATGACCTGATTCCGAAAGCCGGATCCCAGAAATAAACAGGAGGTTTTTTGCCTGCATTTGATATAGACGTAAATTCCGCTTGTGCCGACGCGAACTGCAGGGATATTACGCGGGACTCGTTATCTGCCAGGATTTTTGATTTAAACCTTGTTTCATTGGTTTCCCCTTGTCAAAAGTACGTAAAAAAATTTTTGGATTTTTGTTGTTCGGAGAGAAGATAATGGTTAATAGCGGATTATCAGAAGAAAATATACAAAAATATAATTTATAACGGATATTAACTGAAGATTATGGTAAATTACTTTTGTGCAGCAGAGAGATGGTATTTGAAAAAGGCAAAGAAACATGGATTTAAGTAATTTATTTTAGATAGCCTGCTTTACAAAACAGCAGAATAATGCTTGAAGAAAGGGGGGATAATTTGCCTAAACGAATAAAAGGAGATGAAAGCTGTCAATGATTGAATCTGATACGATAAAACTGTTGCGGGAATGCGATGCCGGTATTAAAATGGGGACTGCATCTATTGATGATGTTTTGGATTATGTGCACGATGAAACCTTTCGGAAATACCTTGTGGATTGCAAAGACGAACACGATAAGCTGAAAGAAGAAATCCATATCCTTTTAGAAAAATATCATGACGGCGGAAAAGAACCCAATCCGATGGAGAAAAGTATGTCATGGATAAAAACAAATGTGAAACTGGCTATGGATGAATCGCAAAAGACCGTTGCCGGTTTAATGACAGACGGCTGCAATATAGGGGTAAAATCCCTTAACAAATATTTGAATCAATATAAGGCGGCCGACGAGAAAACGAAAGATATTGCGAAACGGCTGATTAAGATTGAAGAAAGACTTGCCGTTGATATTCGTTGTTTTTTATAAGAACAAAAACAGCCGTTGAAATCCGAATCCGTCTGTGGAAACGGGTATCAATGGCTGTTTTAAAAGATGTTAATAAAACGGGCGAAAGTGAAGCTTCCTATTGGTAGATTTTTGACAGTTTTCACGTATAATTTCCTTAAATAAAGCGCAGGAGAAAATGACTATGAGTTTAGGGAATCATCTTTTTAAGGCCCGTAAGAAAAATGGTTTATCACAGGAAGAAGCTGCCGGAAAATTGGGAGTAAGCAGACAGATATTCTGGCCGTTGTTTGGAGAAACCGCAAAAAATAGCCGAGCCAGTCAATAACAGGCAAAACAGTCTGCGCCTGCTGTTGGCTGGCTTTGTCTGCAGGTGTGATCAAAAACTTTCAAAAAATCTGCTTAACCGGTTGCTATTTGGACAAAATTTACTTATAATGAAACATAGTCCAAAAAAGAAAGGAAGTGAACACATAATGGAAGGTCGAAGTCGCAAGATGGAGGCAGATGCTCACCCGGAACCGGTGGCAATATATGTGACGGCGGCTGACCGTTATGTGTATTGCCGCAGGTGATTTAGAATGGCTGCCGCCTATGGCAGGGGAAGTATTTACCTGCTGTGGTATGCCTTTTTTGTGTGTGCGTTTATGTCTCCATACCTTAAAACTACATAAGGAATGGAGGAAAGAAAATGTCTAAGGAATTAACGCCGGAAATTGACACCGAACAGCTCTTTCAGATGGCAGAAGACAAACAATACCGCCGTCTGAAGGCGGCGCTTTTGGAGCTAAATGAGGTTGATATAGCCTCGTTTATGGAGGAGCTGGACTCTGAGCGCACGGTGGTGGTGTTCCGCATGCTGCCGAAGGCAATGGCGACTGACGTGTTCGCTGAGCTGCCGGTAGAAAAGCAGACCCACATCATCAACAGCATCACGGACCGCGAGCTCTCCGAGATTGTGGAGGAGCTTTATGTGGACGATGCGGTGGACATGCTGGAGGAGCTGCCGGCGACCGTAGTCCGCCGCGTGCTGCAGAATACAAAGCCGGATACCCGGAAATTAATCAACCAGTTTTTAAACTACCCGGACAACAGCGCCGGGAGTATTATGACGGCCGAGTATATCGGACTCAAAAAAAACATGACCGTTGAGCAGTCGTTCGCCTATATCCGAAAGCATGGCATCGACTCCGAGACGATCTATACCTGCTATGTCATGGATGAACAGCGCAGGCTCTACGGAGTCGTGACGGTTAAAGATCTTTTGATGAACCCGTACGAGACGACTCTGGAGGAGATCATGGATGTCCATGTGATCAAGGCGGTGACGACGGAGGATCAGGAGGAGGTTGCCGAGACCATGAGCCGGTATGGACTTTTGAGTCTCCCGGTCGTAGACAGCGAGGAAAGGCTTGTAGGAATCATCACGGTTGATGATATTATGGAGGTCATGGAGGAGGAGGCCACAGAGGATTTCGAAAAAATGGCCGCCATGCTTCCGAGTGAAAAGCCATATCTTCGGACCAGTGTGTTCCAGCTCGCAAAAAACAGGATTCCGTGGCTTTTGATTTTGATGCTGTCGAGCACGATCACGGGCGGGATTCTTGTGAAATATGAGGCGGCTTTTTCGGCTATCCCGCTTCTGGTGACGTTTATCCCGATGCTAATGGACACCGGAGGAAACTCGGGAAGCCAGAGCAGTACGATGATTATCCGTGGCATGGCTGTCGGCGAGATCGAGCCGTCGGATATTCTTAAGGTGCTTTGGAAAGAAGTGCGCGTCGGCGTGATGGTGGGAATTGTACTGGCTTTTGTGAACTTTGTGCGGCTTATGCTCCAGTACCCAGGCAACACGTTAATGTGTCTGACCGTGGTCTTAAGCGTATTCTGTACGGTGCTTGTGGCCAAGACCATCGGCTGTACGCTGCCGATCGGGGCTAAGGTCTTAAAGCTCGATCCGGCGATCATGGCGTCTCCGATGATCACGACGATTGTCGATGCCGTGAGCTTAATGGTATATTTTACGCTGGCCTGCCGCCTTTTAGGGATGGCGGCATAGCCTGCGTATCTGCCTGTACCCGATAAGAGGGGGAGGTATAAAATCCTGCGAAGGCTGCAGGGAATGGAGGAAACGATGGAAAAGATCAGAACAAGATTCGCACCGAGCCCGACCGGCCGGATGCATGTGGGGAATCTGCGGACGGCATTGTATACGTACCTGATTGCCAAGCACGGAGGGGGAGATTTTATTCTCCGCATCGAAGATACAGACCAGGAGCGCCAGGTAGAGGGGGCCGAGGGTATCATCTATCGGACGCTTGAAAAGACCGGCCTTGTGCATGACGAGGGACCGGATAAGGATGGAGGCTTCGGCCCATATATACAGAGCGACCGCCAGAAGGCCGGTATTTATATGGAATACGCGAAGCAGCTTGTGGAGAAGGGAGAGGCTTATTATTGCTTCTGTACGCAGGAGCGTCTGGACAGCCTAAAAAAGACCGTAAACGGCGAGGAGATCATGGTCTATGACAAGCATTGCCTGCATCTTGCGAAAGAGGAAGTCGAAAGAAGGCTTGCGGCCAAAGATCCGTTTGTGATCCGACAGAATAACCCGAAGGAGGGCACTACAACCTTTCTTGACGAGCTGTACGGGGATATTACGGTTCCGAACGCAGAACTGGACGACATGGTTCTCATCAAATCCGACGGCTATCCAACATACAATTTTGCAAATGTCGTGGACGACCACATGATGAAGATCACACATGTGGTACGCGGCTGCGAGTATCTTTCGTCTGCACCGAAATACAACCGCCTTTATGAGGCATTTGGCTGGGAGATTCCCAAATATGTGCACGGCCCGACGATCACCAACGAGGAGCATAAAAAATTAAGTAAGAGAAGCGGCCATTCTTCTTTTGAGGATCTGATTGAGCAGGGCTTTTTGACGGAGGCGGTCGTAAACTTTGTCGCTCTCCTGGGCTGGTCCCCAGAGGGGAATCAGGAGTTTTTCACACTTCCCGAGCTTGTAAAGGTGTTCGATTACCGCAATATCAGTAAGTCTCCGGCTGTCTTTGATATGGTGAAGCTGCGCTGGATGAACGGCGAATATATGAAGAAGATGGATTTTGATGCGTTTTATGAACTGGCGGAGCCATATCTTGTGAATTCGATTCAAAAGCCGCTGGATTTAAAAAAGATTGCGGCTATGGTAAAGACGAGGATCGAGGTGCTTACAGATATTGCAGAGCAGGTAGACTTTTTTGAAACACTGCCGGAGTACGACGTTTCCATGTATGCGCATAAAAAAATGAAAACAACAAAGGAAAACGCCCTGGAGACGTTACGGGAAGTACTTCCGATCCTGGAAAAACAGGATGACTACACCAACGATGCGTTGTATGCTGCCCTGTCTGCGTATGTGTCCGATAAAGGCGTAAAGACCGGCTTTGTCATGTGGCCGATTCGCACGGCGGTCTCTGGAAAGCAGATGACGCCTGCGGGCGCGACAGAGATCATGGAGATACTCGGAAAAGAGGAGTCTCTTGAACGGATCAAGAAAGGAATCATGCTTTTAGAGCAGGGCTGAACGGAAAGCAGAGCCGCGGTCCCAAAGGCAGGATAAAGGAGGAAATACATGAAAAAAGTATGGACAGGGATTTTGACGGTGGCACTCGCCGCATGGATGAGCATACCGGCATTTGCCGGAAGCTGGAAACACGACGTTTCCCGGCCGGCAAATGAAAATGGGGTCTCAAACTGGTGGTATCAGAACGACGACGGTTCGTATCCTGCGGGGTATTGGGTCTGGATTGACGGAAATCAGGACGGTCTGGCAGAGAGCTACCGCTTTAATGAAAACGGCTGGCTGTATGTGTCAACAAAAGTGGACGGCTATGATGTAGATGCCTCTGGTGCATGGATCGCCAACGGTGAGGTGATGCGCAGGAATATGGAGGTCTGGACGAATCCGTCAGACACAAACAGCGATTCTGCTGCTTCTGACAGTTTTGCGAATACTTCGGACAGCCAGGAAAAGAACGGCTGGCGGCAGGATGCAGACGGCCGGCAGTATCTGAATACCAAAGGCGTGCCTGTGACTGGCTTTAAGAAAATTTCAGGCAAACGCTACTGCTTCGGCGAGGATGGCTATATGCTGACGGGGTATCAGGAGGTAGACGGCCAGGAATACTATTTCTTTGCAGACGGCGAGCAGGCGACCAAGACCGTGCATTCATCAGAGGACGGTGTCTACTATGTCATTGATAAGACGGAGTATTATATCGTAGACATTGTGGATGAGGACGACTGGAAGGAATACAAAAAGGAAGCGGATCGGGAAAGCGTCGATGTCTCTAAAGTCGTAAATGAAAAGAACGAGGTGAGCAAGACGGATGAGAGCGGCAGTAGCCTGACCGATGACGAAGCATACAAGAAGATTACTGCCCTGAAAAAGAACTGGCCGGAGGGCAAAAAGTGGGACAACAGCAACTCGTACAGGAGCGTCAATCGTATCGGATATGGCTGCGCGGGTTTCGCGTTTATGGTGCAGGATGAGGTATTCGGCAAGGATGCGGCCCGGACACGGCACGATGAGCTTGAATGGGATGAGCTGCGTGTCGGAGATCATCTGCGGATTTACAACAATATAGGCGGAGAGCACTCCGTGATTGTTTTGAAAGTGGAGGATGATTCTGTCACGATCTGCGAGGGAAATTATAATGCTTCCATCCATTGGGGCAGAGAAATGACCATGGATTATCTTGAGGGTGTGTTTATTTACCGTGAGACATACTATGACTAAAATAGCAAAGAGGCAGAGAAGGAGGAGAAGTTTTATGAGAAAAATATGGATGGGTGCACTGGCGGCGGCAATGGCTTTGACTATGAGTATGCCGGTCTACGCGGGGAGCTGGATCCAGGATACATCCCGGCCGGCAAATGAAAACGGGATTTCAAACTGGTGGTATCGGAATGATGACGGCTCGTATCCGGCGAACTGCTGGGCCTGGCTGGATGGAAATCAGGATGGTTTGGCGGAGAGCTACCGTTTTAATGAAAACGGCTGGATGTATGCGTCTACCAAAGTGGATGAATATGATGTGGACGCCTCAGGTGCATGGACGATAAACGGTGAGATAGTCAGAAGAAATGTAAATCAGCAGGCGGCGCAGGTGGATCTGACAAAGAAAGGGTTTCAGAGAGAGCTGGCGATGCAGTGCTTTGACCTGATCAACGAGGAACGCAAGAAAGAGGGGCTCAAGCCGCTTGTATACAATGAGACATTAATGAACGGCTGCATGATCCGGGCGGAGGAGATTACGCAGAGCTTTTCCCACACACGTCCGAACGGATCCCGCTTCCACACGGTCGTATCAAGCCAGGCGCTGGGAGACGATCCGATCCTTCATCTCGGTGAAAATATCGCCGCCGGCTATCGGAGCCCGGCGGAGGCCGTGCAGGGCTGGATGGGTTCCGAGGGGCATAGGGCGAATATCCTGAGAGGCAGCTATACGGAGGCGGCGGTGGGCTGCTATGTTGATGCTGGCTCTGAGTACCAGGTCTACTGGGTACAGATCTTCTATCAGCCGTAGTCCGGCCTCCGGTATGGAATTCAGCGAGGCGCAGCAGGCGGCGCTTTCCCACCGGACCGGGCCGATGATGGTACTTGCCGGGCCGGGTTCTGGAAAGACCACCGTCATTACGCACAGGATCAAAAGACTGCTGGAGCAGGGCGTAAGCCCCTCCGGCATTCTTGTTATCACGTTTACAAAGGCGGCTGCCATAGAAATGGAGGAACGTTTTCTCTCGCTCATGGAGCGGGAGGGGAAGAACCTTTTGTCCGGCGGGAGGGTGAGCTTTGGTACATTTCATTCCATCTTTTATAAGATCTTACGGTTTGCCTATCGTTTCCCTTCCGGTAACGTGATAGGTGAGGAAGAAAAACGATTGTTTTTCAGAGAATTCCTTACAAGGACCGGGCTGGAGATTGAGGATGAGGGCGAGTTTGTGACCGCGGTCATGAATGAGATCAGTTATGTGAAGGGGAACCGGCTGGAGCTTTCCTGCTATTACTCGCAGAACTGCCCGGAGGAATGGTTCAAACGTCTCTACGAGGGCTATGAAAACGAGCTTGCAAGGACCGGGAAAATTGATTTCGACGACATGCTGTCAATGTGTTTCGAGCTTTTTACAGAACGAAAAGATATTCTGGCGGCATGGCAGAGAAAATTTTCCTATATTCTCATTGATGAATTCCAGGACATCAATAGACTTCAGTATGAAATTGTGAAAATGCTTGCGCTCCCGGAAAATAATCTGTTTATCGTGGGGGATGACGATCAGTCGATCTACCGTTTCCGCGGTGCAAAGCCGGAACTCATGCTGGGCTTTGAAAAGGATTATCCGACAGTGAAACGGATTCTTTTAGGGACCAATTACCGTTCAACAAAAGAGGTTGTTGAAGCCTCGCTCCGGCTGATCGTTCATAACAAAGTGCGTTTCTCCAAAAAGCTGGTCCCTTTCCACGGAAGCGGCCGGCCGGTTGATTTTGTGATGTGTGCAAATCCGCCTGCACAGATGGAGCGTGTGGCCAGGCTTCTCAGAGAATATCAGAGGGCAGGATTCGGATGGGAACAGATGGCAGTGCTATATAGAACCGGGACGAGTTCGGGCCTTTTGGCAGAAAAGCTGATGGAATATAATGTGCCGTTTGTGCTGCGGGATGCGGTTCCCAGCATTTACAGCCATTGGATCACAAAGGACATCCTTTCTTATCTGGCACTCGGTGCGGGAGGGAGGAGGCGGAGTGATTTTTTTCGGATCATGAACCGGCCAAACCGATATTTGAGCCGTGATGCGTTTGAGGCGGCGGAGGTTTCTCTGGCTGCGGTTCGGGCGTTTTACCAGGACAAGGACTGGATGGGGGATCGAATTACGGATCTTGAGGCGGATATCCGCACGATCGGGCGCTTAAAGCCCTATGCGGCAATTCAGTATATCCGCCAGACGGTTGGCTACGACAGGTATTTAAAGGAGTACGCTGAATTCCGGCGTATAGATGCAAACGAGCTTTTTGACATTCTCTGGGAACTTTCGGAAAGTGCAGCCGCATTTTCGGCGGCAGCAGAGTGGGCAGCCCATATAAGCCGTTACCAGGAGGAACTTGCCAGGCAGAAAGGGGAGCCAAGGGACGGCGTGACGCTCTCGACCATGCACAGCGCGAAGGGACTGGAGTATGCGGTTGTTTTTCTCATTGATGCGAACGAAGGGGTCGTCCCGCACCACAAGGCGGCACTTTTAGCAGATTTGGAGGAGGAACGCCGGTTGTTTTATGTGGCTATGACGCGTGCAAGAGAGCGGCTGCATATCTTGGCGGTTCGTGAGCGCCTCCACAAGCCGCAGGATGTTTCGCGGTTTGTGAGGGAATGCATGGAAAAATAGAGAGCGGATTGGCTTTGCTTTGGCTGAATGCCGTACGGTAATAACTTGGCAGCAGACCAAACGGAAAGAGGCAGAGGAGACAGGATGGGTCTTGTACATATTTACTGCGGAGACGGTAAGGGGAAGACAAGTGCCGCAGTTGGCTTGGCAGTGCGGGCGGCCGGACGCGGGAAAACGGTTGTCTTGGCACGTTTCCTGAAGACAGAGGATTCCGGGGAGGTGCCGAAGCTAAGAGAGCTTTCCGGGATTACGGTCCTTCCCTGCGAGAAAAGCTTTGGCTTCGTCTCTGCAATGGATGGACAGACCAAACGCGAGGCGGCGGCGTATAGCCGATCGCTGCTTGAGAATGCGTTTACAAAGGCCGAAGGGAAAGATGTCCTGGTGCTTGATGAACTGCTCGTGGCAGTTTCGTATGATTTTATTTCGGAAGAACGGGTTCTTGCATTGCTATCCGAAAACAGAGAGAGGCTTGAGATCATCATGACCGGCAGGAGCGCCTCCGGAGCACTTCTTGCCGAGGCAGATTATGTGTCGGAGATCGTAAAGCGGGCGCATCCCTATGACAGGGGAATTCGGGCAAGAATGGGAATTGAATATTGAGAGCCGCCGCAGGCGGGAAAAGGAGAGGAACTTATGGAAAAAGAAATGAAAAACAACAGTCTTGGCAGGCCGGAGGCCGAAAATGCCGAGGAAATGACCGTAACATTGACATTAGACGACGGAACAGATCTGGAATGCGTGGTGCTCACGATCTTTGAGGCGGGCGAGAGGGATTATATTGCGCTTCTGCCCCTTGACGGCCGGGAGGCTGAGGATGGGGAGGTTTATCTGTACCGATATCTGGAAGACGCCGATGGGAATCCGGACCTGGAGAATATTGAGAGTGACGAGGAGTATGAGATCGTTGCAGACGCCTTTGATGAGATTCTTGATGCGGAGGAATATGACGAGCTGGTGGGAGAAGACGAGCTGGAAAAGTAAGAATACGGACAGGGCAGAGCCTTCACGCCGGGTGTGCGGGCCTGCCCTGTTTCCGTCAGATCGTTTGCTGGCCGGGGCTTTCGGATCGTAAGAGTTCAGACAAACCTGGCCTGTTGCTGTTTGATTGTGCCGGAACGGTTATGTTCAGTCTTCGTCAGATCGGTAACGGCAAAAATACCAGTTGAGCTCCGCGCCGGTGAATAGGATGCAGATGCAAAAGTACAGCCACAGCATCATAAGAATGACGGCAGTCAAGCTGCCATAGGTGACCGTATAGTTGCTGAAGTATTTGAAATAAACGGAGAATGCGACGGAAAAGACGGCCCAGCCGATTGCCGAAAAGACAGCGCCGGGGAGCTGGGAGCGGATGGGTAGCCGTTTAAATGGCAATACGGTGTAGATTGCCGTAAAAAAGACAATCAGCACCGTGATTGTAAGTAGGCCGCGTCCGGGAGAGATTAAAAAGGCCAGACGAGACAGTCCCGGAAAAAGAACCAGAAACCTTTTCTGCAGCATGCCGCCAAAAACGAGAAGCGCCAGGCAGACAACACACATCACTGTAAAAAGGATCGTATAAACGCTGCAGATTACACGCCGGAGGATATAGTTCCGCCTGGTTGTGATGCCGTAGACACGGTTTAACCCCCTCTCGATGCTTAACATCCCCTTGGAGGACGACCAAAGTGCAGCGATGGCTGTGACAGACAGGATCGCGGCGGGAGAGTCGGAGTGCAGGCTTTCAAAGATATGAAAGACGAGCCCGACCAGGTTGTTTGGGACCACATGTACGACAAATTCCAGCAGGTCAGCTTCATGTACGATCGGAACAAGCTGGATTAAGGCCAGCAAAAGCATCAGAAACGGAAATGCCGCCAAAATCGTAAAAAAGGATGCCTGCGCCGCGTACACGGACATTTCATCCCGGGAATATTTATCAAAAACCTGTTTGCAAAAAAGAATAAATCGGATCATGAGAATTCCTTTCTGTATGTTATCCTCAGCAGACAAAAAACACTCGGCTTTATGCTGCAGTTTGGGGATTCTGCAGAGCACTGGAACGAGGCATACTGGACGTACGCCAAACGTTAACGCCGCCAGCCGCCAAAGACGGTACAGGGGGCGCGTCTTTTTGTCTACTGAGGATGGAGGGGACTGTAATAGAATATTAGCATGCCGCGCAGAAAATAACAAGGAGAGAATCCTTTTGTTCCGGGAGTGAGAAAAAACGGATACTTCCTCCCTCTTTTATAATATTTTTCCTTTTATGGTTCTATTTTCCAGGAAGGACGCATAAACATATAGAATAAGCCGGAAATTGCCAGCCGGCGAGTCAGCCTTGACTGAGAAATTAAGAAACATAAAGGAGAAATACTATGTCAGAAAAAGTAATGGAAAACAACAGGGTCAGTGTAATCGGAACGAT
>JAAWAR010000096.1 GCA_022792295.1 Lachnospiraceae bacterium | reverse complement strand
GGAGAGCTGCTTTTGCATTGACCTTTAACCGGTTTTGTCTTAACCTTTTAAAGCTTTCCTGTTATACTACCCTCAGTGGGCAAGGGCCCAGGAGACAGACAAACTGGCCCTGATCGTTTCCAGCCAAGGAAAACCCAGTGCTGCACCTACAGCAGTTTTTACCAGATCGGCCCTAACATTGCTCTGAAACCCCCGGAAATAAAAGGAAGGCTGACTTTTCTAGCCTCCTTATGTCGAATCTTGTATTTTTGCAGCAGATATGTTAAACTTGAAAAAAGGCAGGCGGTGATACCATGAGCAGCGCAGAATTCACGGAACAAATTTCCTATCTCGATATTCTCAATAATCTTGACGTAGCCGTGGCGGTTTTTGACCGCGAGGGCAACTATCGTTTTGTCAATACAGCCCTGATTAACCAGCGGAACATCCCCCGTGCTGATTTTTTAAAAATGAACGTCCATGATTTCTTAAAAGTGATGGATTTCAGCGTATTTGATCTCGTGATGGAGCAGAAGCAGCGTGTCAGCCGGATCCAGTGCTATCGGGATATTCAGAAAGTGGACAGTAAGACCATGCAGCGGATCACCACAGGAACGCCGATTTTCGACGAGAACGGTGAAATTAAGTATGTGATGACCGTGATGCAGGACATCGACGCCTTTGAGCAGCGTTTTCAGAGCCTTCTGCGTGAAAATAAGGTCGTCAACTACAGCCTGCCAAAGAGGCCGAAGACCGAGCAGACCAATATCATTGCCAAAAGCCCACAGTTTTTACAGCTTCTGGAGGTTGCAAACAATGTGGCACCGCTTGATTCCACGGTGCTTTTGTACGGAGAATCCGGCTGCGGGAAGGAAGTTCTTGCCGATTACATTTACTGCCACAGCAGACGTAAAGACAAGCCGATGATCACGGTAAACTGCGCGGCGATCCCGGAAAATCTGATCGAAGCGGAGCTGTTCGGTTATGAGAAGGGGGCCTTTACCGGCGCCAGCCGGGATGGAAAGATTGGGCTTGTAGAGACCGCAGACGGCGGTACCCTATTCTTAGACGAAATCAATTCCCTTTCCCTTAATATGCAAGGAAAGCTTCTTCGTACACTTGAGGACAAAAGCATTCAGCGGATCGGCTCCACAAAGACGCGGACCGTTGATTTCAGACTGATTGCAGCGACAAACCGAAATCTGCAGGATATGGTTTCGGACGGAACCTTTCGGGAGGATTTGTATTACCGTCTGCAGGTCATTCCGCTGACAATTCCCCCTGTGCGGGAGCGGCGTGAGGATATTGTCCCTCTGTGCCTACATTTTCTGCACTATTTTTGTATCAAGTATGATCTCCAAAAGGAGCTTTCTGATAGCGTCCTAAAAGAGCTTGAAGCCTATGACTGGCCTGGCAACGTACGGGAAATTCGAAATTTTGCAGAGCGGATTGTTGTGATGACTCCGCAAGCAACCAGGGAGATCAACAGCATCTCGACCGGACTTTTATTTTCCGAGCAGAGCGCACAAAGGAAGTCTGTTCCGTCTCCTGCCTCTGAAAAACCCGTGCGCACTTCTCCCCCGCCGGCCAGGCTTGACAAAGAGCATATCCTTGCCGCCCTGGAGCAGTGCCAAAACCACCGCCAAAAGGCTGCAGAGCTTTTGGGGATCTCCAGAAGGCAGCTGCAGTATAAGATCAAGGAATTCCATATTTCCTCGAGATGCCGGTATGAGGAAAAGTAAAGAAGGACCAAAAAAGACGCCGTTTTACAGCCTGAAAGCTGCTACACGGCGTCTTTTTCGATTCTTCTTTATTCTTTAAGCTCCCTGGCAAGCTCCGCAATGCGGCGCATGCCTTCGCGGATATTCTCCTCGCTGGTCGCATAGGAAATGCGGACAAAATTGTCACAGCCGCAGCCCATGCCGGCAGCCGGTACCGTAGCCACATACTTCTCGGACAACAGCTTCTCTACAAACTCCGCACCGGTAAGTCCAAGCCCCGAGGTATCTACCATGACATAAAACGCGCCGTAGGGCTTTATATAGGAGAGTCCTTCAATCTCATCAAGCGCATCCAGGACCATACGCCTGCGGTTTGCGAAAGCCTGAATCATCTCCTCCACCTGCGCCTTTGTCCTTTCGGACTCGATCGCCTCTGAAAGGCCCGCCTGAATAAACGTCGGGCTGCAGGTCGTCGAATACTGGTGCGTCCGCATGATACGGTTTGCCAGTCTCTCATCCGTGGCAATGTAGCCAAGACGCCATCCGGTCATTGCAAAGGTCTTGGAAAAGCCGCTGACAATCACGGCACGTTCCTTCATGCCCTCAAAAGAAGCGATTGACGAGAAGCTTTTCCCGTCATACACCAGGCGGCTGTAAATCTCATCGGCAAGAATCATGAAATTATGTTCTCTTGCCAAGGCACACAGCTCGGCAAGTGATTCATGGTTAAACACGGCCCCTGTGGGATTGCTTGGATTATTTAACATCAACATCTTCGTCTTCTCCGTGACAGCCGCCTTGACTGCCGCCACATCAATCTGAAACCCGTTCGCAGCGTCAAGCGGAACCTCCACAAACTTCGCGCCGCACATATTGACCAGGCATTTATAGCTGACAAACGCCGGCGTCAGGACAATTACCTCATCTCCCTCATCCACAAAGGTAAGCAAGACATTATTAAGCGCCTCGGCGGCCCCACAGGTCAGGATAATCTCTGTCTCTGGATTATATTCAATGCCCGTCTCCCTCTTTATATAATCTTTCAGGACCCCACGCAGAGCGGGATAGCCGCGGTTGGATGTATAATGCGTCAGATTTTTATTAATCGCCTGTATGGTCGCCTCCTTGATGTCGGACGGCGTGTCAAAATCCGGCTCTCCGGCGCTAAAAGGGATCACAGACAATCCCTGCTGGCGCATTGCGGCCGCCCGGTCCAGGATTGTCCGGATTGGGGATGCCTCCACTTTTGCAAGGCGCTCTGCGCCGACGGCAAAATCATATTCTTTATTCATAAACTGCCTCCTTTATGTATCTTTCCTGTTTTCACTGCTGTCTGGCATTCGACTAAACGATAGCTTATTTTTTCCTGTTTTCATAGGCGGATGCATCCACCACATGGGTCCATTCCTCTCCGCAAACGATCGCCATGCAGCCCTTTGCACAGGCCACGGACATATTAATAAACGCTTCACGGCTTTGGGCCGCCGCATGAGGTGTCATGATCATGTTTTTTGCTGAGAATAGTACGTTCCCCTTCACGACCGGCTCCGTCGTAAAGGCATCAGCCCCTGCCCCTGCGATCGTCCCGGCATCCAGCGCTTTGGCCAGATCTTCCTCATTGACGATACCGCCGCGGCTGCAATTAATTAAAAGCGCCGTCTTTTTCATTGTGGAAAGCTCCGCAGCGGTTATCATGTCTCTTGTTCCATCTGTCAAAGGTACATGGATTGTGACCACATCCGCATCCTTTAAAAGCTCCCTGTAGTCACCATAATACCGCACACCGAGCGCTTCTGCCTTTTCCTGGCTCAAAAACGGGTCATAGCCGCTTACCTGCATTCCCAGTCCATGTGCGATTTTTATAACCTCCCGGCCAATCGCGCCAAGTCCGATGACACCGATGGTCTTTCCCAAAAGATCAAAAGACCGCCTTGCATTCCTTACCTCCCAGTTTCCTGCACGCAGTTCTCTGTCCGCATTCATGAGATCCTTGGAAAGAGCAAAGATCATGCCGAACGCATACTCGGCAACCGAACGCTGGTTTGCTCCGGGCGTGATCACGGTCGGAATCCCACGCTCTGCTGCAAATGCAACATCCACATTGTCATAGCCCACTCCGGTTCTTCCGATTACCTTAAGCTTCGGGCATTTCTCAATCAAGCCGGCCCTGCATTCTCCGACCCGGACAATAAACACCTCCGCGTCCTTTAACTCATCCAGATAAGTCTCCGGTTCGGGAGAATTGGCAACATAAACTTCAGCCCCGTTATCCCGTAGAATATCCATTGCCTCCGGGGCCAGCGGGTGTGTCAATACGACCATCATAACGTTCCTCCTCGCATCAAGCATTGGTTAATAAAATTCTGTCTTTACTCAAATTATAGCAATGTTTATGCCAAATTGAAAAGGGAGAATCGAAAAATTAAGAGAGCACGATTTTCCGGGCTTTTCGTTATCCTCGCAGGCAGAAAAACTTGTCAGAGGCTGCTTTTTGGCATTGTGCAGGCGCAATGCAAGTGCAAATACACCATGCATATGTGCAAAAAAAGTGCAGCTTGTGCACTAAAAACGGCCGCCGGGAGTCTTAACGCTCCGGCAGCCGCCTTTTTACAGCTTTTGTTTTTCAAGAATCGCAATCCCCTGATAGAGAACCGCTGACAGGATGCAAAGGATCACGATCGCCATCATGACCAGATCCAGTTTAAATACCTGCGACCCATAGATGATCAAATATCCTAACCCTGCCTGGGCCGACAAAAACTCACCGATGATCACTCCCACCAAGCACAGGCCGATATTTACCTTCATGTTACTGATAATAAGCGGCACCGAGCCGGGAAGAAGTACTTTTTTCAGAACATCGAACCGGCCTCCTCCCAGAGAATAGATGAGTTTGATCTGATCCGGATCCACACTCGTAAATCCGTTGTGCAGCGTCAGGGTCGAGCCGAATACCGCTACCGACACGGCCGCCACGATGATCGTGCGCATATTGTTGCCCAACCAGACGATCAGAATCGGAGCCAGCGCCGATTTCGGCAGGCTGTTCAACATGACCAGATACGGGTCGAGGATTTCCGACAGCGTCTGGCTGGACCATAAAAGCACCGCGCCGGCAATTCCAAGAAGCACGACGAGCAAAAAGCTTAAAAGTGTCTCCAGAATCGTGATTCCCGTGTGTAAAAAAATACTTCCGTCCAGTACCATGCCATAAAAGCACAGGATAATTCTGGACGGAGAACTGAAAATAAAATCATTGATCAGGCCGAGCTTCGCACTGCCCTCCCAGGCTGCCAGGATGACAGCCAGCAAAAGAAAGCGGCAAATGCAGACAAGCCTCTTTCTTTTTTTCTGTTTTACCACAAACTCCTGCTGTGCCAGGGTCATCTGCGTCTTCATAGGACACCTCCCGGTTGTTCCAGTATCCGCCATACCTCATTAAAGTATTTTGAAAATTCCGGGCAGTTGCGGCGTTCTAAGGGACTTAAGCTCTTATCCTCAAAATCCATCGCAAGCACTCCCTTTACGCGTCCCGGCCTTCTGGTAAGGATCAGCACGCGATCAGCCACGCTTACCGCCTCGGACAGATCGTGTGTAATCAGGACCGCCGTCTTCTTCCTGCCCCGGATGATCGTACTGATGTCGTCACAGACCGAAAGCCTCGTTTGATAGTCAAGCGCCGAAAACGGTTCGTCAAGAAGCAGAAGATCCGGCTGCAGGGCCAGCGTCCGGATCAGGGCCGCCCTTTGGCGCATACCGCCGGAAAGCTCGGAGGGACGGGAATCCGCAAAGCTTTCCAGGCCATAAGCCGACAAAAGGCCCGATACCCGCTTTTTCCCCTCATCCGTCAGTTTTTTCTGGATCTCGAGCCCAAGGGCCGCGTTGGAAAAAATCGTCCGCCATTCAAACAGATGGTCCTTTTGGAGCATGTAACCAATACCTGCCTTTGCACCCAAGACCGGATTACCATCCAGAAGAACCTCCCCGGAATCAGGTTTTATCAATCCGCAAATGAGCGAAAGCAGCGTTGATTTCCCGCAGCCTGACGGACCGACAACAGCCAGAAATTCGCCTGCAGATACCTCAAAGGATATATCGGAAAGGGCCTCGGTTTCCCCGTCCATCGTATGGTAGGAGTAGCTTAAATCTTTCACCTGCAGTTTGGGGATCATGGACACCTCTAAATCGCTTTTGTTTGTAATAGAATATGCGGGAAAACGTTGGACGTGAATCGGGCACCGCCAGATCGCAAAACGGCCGGCAGTGCTTCCTAAAGAAGCTCCTGCCGGCCGCCCACATACGTCCCTCTTTTAGTTTCCTTCATTGATATAATTCACCAAGCCGCCTGCGGCAATGATCTTCTGCATAAAAGGCGGGAACGCCTGCCCCTTGTAGGACTCGTTTTGCGTCCGATTATAGATCGTTCCGCTGTCAAAATCCACCTCTATTCTATCACCGCCCCGGACCGCTTTCGCTGCCTCGGGACATTCGATGATCGGAAGGCCGATGTCAATCGCATTGCGGTAAAAGATGCGCGCAAAGGTCTCCGCGATTACGCAGCTAATGCCCGCGCATTTGATTGCTAACGGCGCATGTTCCCTGGATGAGCCGCAGCCGAAGTTCTTTTCGGCGACGATTATATCCCCTTGCCGCACCTCGTGGATAAATTCTTTGTCAATGTCCTCCATGCAATGCTTTGCCAGCTCCTCACCCTTTGTGGCACTTAAATAGCGCGCCGGGATAATGACATCGGTATCTACGTTATCTCCATATTTAAAAACTCTGCCTTTTGCCTGCATGACAATCCTCCTATAAACCAAGCCCGCTCGGGGCCGCGATCATTCCTGTCACCGCACTGGCTGCCGCCACGGCCGGGCTTGCCAGATAGACCTCGGACTCTACATGTCCCATACGTCCCACAAAGTTCCGGTTGGTGGTCGATACGCACCGCTCGCCGGCTGCCAGGATACCCATATAGCCGCCTAGGCATGGGCCACAGGTCGGCGTGCTGACGACGGCTCCCGCCTCGATAAACGTCTCTAAAAGCCCCTCACGCATCGCCTGCAGATAGATCGCCTGCGTGGCCGGAATGACGATGCAGCGCACATGCTTCGCGACCTTCCTTCCCTTCATAATCTCGGCCGCCTGGCGAATATCCTGGATCCGTCCGTTGGTGCAGGAGCCGATCACCACCTGATCGATTTGAATCTCTCCAAAACTTCCGATCTCTTTTGTATTCTCCGGTAGATGCGGAAATGAGACAGTCGGCTTTAACGCTGACAGATCAATCGTATAGACCGCGTCATACTCTGCGTCTGCATCGGCCTCATAGATTGTATATGGTTTATCGCCATGCTCCTTCATATATTCGATTGTCTTTTCATCCACGGGGAAGATGCCGTTCTTCCCGCCGGCCTCAATGGCCATGTTGCAGATGGTAAACCGATCGTCCATCGTCAGATTCGCGATCCCGTCCCCGACAAACTCCATCGACTTATACAGTGCGCCATCCACGCCGATCATGCCGATGATATGTAAGATTACATCCTTTCCGCTCACCCACTTATCCGGCTTGCCGGTCAGAATGAATTTCAGCGCGCCGGGAACCTTAAACCATGCCTTTCCCGTCACCATACCCGCGGCCATATCCGTGCTGCCGACACCGGTCGAGAATGCACCCAGAGCCCCATAGGTGCAGGTGTGCGAATCTGCACCTATCACCGCATCCCCGGCCTTTACCAGACCCTTTTCCGGCAAAAGCGCATGCTCGATTCCCATCTCACCCACATCAAAATAATTCACGATCTCATTCTCAGCCGCAAAGTCACGGCAACATTTACAGTTCTCCGCCGATTTAATATCCTTGTTGGGAATAAAATGATCCATGACCAATGCGATCTTTTCCCTGTCAAACACTTTCTGATTCTTTAATTTTTTCAGCTCGTTAATCGCTACCGGGGACGTAATGTCGTTTCCTAACACCATGTCAAGCTTTGCTTCAATCAGCTGGCCCGCGCACACAGAATCAACTCCCGCGTGGGCAGCCAGAATTTTCTGCGTCATCGTCATTCCCATATCGGAATCTCCCTTCTCTTTTCATTCCTATTGACATTCTAGCATACGAGTAACTATAATTGAAATACATAATTCGAATATTTACTATGAAAGGGAGTTATAAGCATGGAGCAACATCTTTCTCAATACCGCATCTTTTACGAAGTTGCCCGCTGGGGGAATATTTCGCGCGCCGCCAAAGAGCTCTACATCAGCCAGCCCGCAATCTCCAAGGCAATCAGCCGCCTTGAGGACAATCTCAACACCCGCCTGTTTACCAGAAGCTCCCGCGGTGTTTTGCTGACCCGCGAGGGTACGATTCTCTTTGAACATGTCCGTACCGCCTTTGATTCCATCGGCCGTGGTGAGCGGGAGCTCAAACGCATCCATGATTTCCACATCGGACAGTTGAAAATCGGCGTCAGCAACACACTCTGTAAGTATGTATTGCTTCCTTATTTAAAAGGCTTTGTAGAACGCTTCCCGCATGTGAGCATCTCCATCGCCAGCCAATCCACAGCCCGGACAGTCTCCATGCTCGAGGACAAAAAACTTGACATTGGCCTCGTCGCCGAGCCGCGGGCCCGCCGGGGACTTGCTTTTTTACCGGTCATGTCCATAAACGACGGTTTCGTCTGCACACCGGCCTATAGGGACAATCTGCTGCTGCGAGAAGGCGGGGAGGCAAATGTTTTCCAGGCCGGCAATCTCATCCTTTTAGACCGCAGCAACATGAGCCGCAAACACATTGACGCCTATCTGGCCGAACATCAGCTCGTCCTCAGCCAGCCCTTAGAAGTCACGGACATGACGCTCCTCATCGAATTTGCCCGCATCGGTCTTGGGATCTGCTGTGTGGTCAAAGACTTTATTTCCGAGGATTTAAAAAACGGGACCCTGATCGAGATCCCGCTTGATGCACCAATCCCCGGACGCGTCATTGGCTTTTCCTATTCACCGCACGATATGTCAGACACACTGTCGGATTTTCTGGAATTCTGCAGACATTTCCGGCACGCTTAAGCTCCTTGGCTGATGGCCACAGCACTCGTTTGGCCTCCCACTAGGCGGCAGCGCTCCCTTACCTTTTCAAGGCTGCCGTACTTAAACACCATCTTCATCTCACTGCCGATGCTGTTCATGACAAGATCATCCGGGATCTCCTCCCTGGAAAACCAGCCGGCCTCCGAAAGCTCGTCCTCCTGGAGCGTGATCGTATCGTCGCCATCCAGCTCGGCGAAAAAGCCGATCATTTCCGTATCGGAAAATGCCCACGGCTGGCTTTTATAGTAACGAATATTTTTCACGCGAAGGCCGACTTCCTCCATCACCTCGCGTCGGATCGTATCCTCAAAGGATTCTCCGATCTCCACGAAGCCGGCGATCAGCGCATAGCCGCGATATTGATGATCAGGGCTCGGGCGATAGCGGGACATCAAAAGCCGGTCACCGTCATAGATCGCCACAATCACCGCCGGGGAAATCTTCGGATACTCCGTCAGCCCACACGCCGTACATACAAACGCTCTTTCTTTTTCACTGTCCTTCATAGGCTGTCCGCAGCGTCCACAGAACTTCCGGCTCTCCCTAAAACGGTAAAGCTGTGTTGCCGTGATCCCTGCAAAAGCCTGATAAGCAGGCATAAGTGTACGAAACACACCCGTTTGGCAGAATACGTAATCTCCCGTCTCCTCTTTCTCCAAGCCGGGCACATAAAAATATGCGGTCCCGTCAATCGAAAACAGATAGCAGGCATTTTTCTTTGCCTGTTCCTTCTCATCCGGAAAGTCCGCAAACCGCGGCAGCTCATACTCCCCATCCGCCCCTTTCCGCAAAAGTGTCCTGTTTTCCCTTATGTAAAGCAAAAAATCGTCATCCCGCGCCGCCTGATGTCTGAACGTCAGGTCAAAGTGATGCGGTGCTATCTCCTGGATCATTCCATTCCTCCCTGTTTTTCATTACTCTCTAAACCATATCCGTTCAAAAAATGGGGCGGCGGGGAAGCAAATGGTCCGCTGGCAGTTCCCTCACTCGATTCACAAGGCAAGCGCAGCGGGGCCCCGTTCACCCTCTCCACACTCATCTGAACGATTACCCTTAATCATAAAACACCGCGCAGATTTTGTCAAATAGGTATTGACTATTCCCTGCCTGTCCTTTATACTAAGCAGTACCACATCCGACCGGGAAACCTGGTCTCTTTTTTTGTCTGTAGACTGTTCCTGCGGCAGTCCCCTGCCGCTTAACGCTTCAGAAAGGAGAAAAAACATGCCAAATGAAGTAACCGAAAACAAAATGGGCGCTATGCCCGTCAATAAACTGCTCGTCTCCATGGCTGTGCCGATTATCCTCTCCATGCTCGTCCAGGCACTCTACAACATTGTAGACAGCATGTTCGTATCTCAGATCAATGAAAACGCTCTGACCGCAGTCTCCCTGGCCTTCCCGGCCCAGAACCTGATGATCGCTGTGGCAGTCGGTACCGGAGTCGGCGTCAACGCGACCCTTTCCAGAAGCCTCGGCGCCAAAAATTTTGAACGCGCAGGCAAAATTGCCAATAACGCGCTCTTTTTGGCCGCCATGAGTTATCTGGCATTCGCTGTCCTGGGCTTCTTTTTCTCCCGCACCTTCTTTCTCGCCCAGACAGATATTACCGAGATCGTAGAGTACGGTGCCGAATATCTGCACGTCTGCACCCTGTTCTCATTCGGTCTGTTTGGCCAGATCGCGTTTGAAAAGCTTTTGCAGTCCACAGGAAAAACCATTTATACGATGATCACGCAGGGAATCGGAGCCATTTTAAACATCATCTTCGACCCAATCCTCATCTTCGGCATGTTCGGCTTTCCGAGGATGGGCGTCACAGGGGCAGCGCTGGCCACGGTGTTCGGCCAGACCATAGGGTTTTTTGTAGGCTTTTTAATCAACCATTTTAAAAATCACGAGGTACGCTTAAAGCTGTCTGCTATCCTGCATCCGGATCTGGAGATTATTGGGCATATTTACTCCATCGGAGTTCCCTCTATCATCATGGGTTCCATCGGAAGTGTCATGACCTTCGGTATGAATAAGATTCTGATCGCCTTTACCTCGACGGCGACGGCCGTGTTCGGTGTTTACTTTAAGCTCCAGAGCTTCGTTTTCATGCCGGTCTTTGGCCTGAACAATGCCATGGTTCCGATCCTCGCATACAATTTAGGAGCCGGCAAGCCTGACCGAATCATGAAAACCTATAAGCTCTCCGCCTGCTACGCTACGGGAATTATGATCCTGGGCTTTACCGTCTTTCAGTGCCTTCCGGACCGGCTTTTACAGATTTTCAACGCCTCCGACAGTATGTTGGCAATCGGGGTCCCGGCCCTGCGGATCATCAGCTTTTCCTTCCTGCTCGCCGGCTTTTCCATCGTCTGTTCCTCCCTGTTCCAGGCGCTTGGTCACGGAATGTTAAGCCTGTGGGTCTCCCTGATCCGTCAGCTCTGCGTTCTTCTGCCTGCCGCCTGGCTTCTTTCCAAGGCCGGAGGCCTCGATGTTACCTGGTATGCCTATCCGATCGCAGAGCTTTTCTCGGCTGCTCTCTGCGCGGCGTTTACGCGGTACAGTTATCTGAAGGAAATCAAGCCATTATTTTAGAACGTGTCTCAAAATTACTTTTTGCCATCTGTGCGCCATAATTTATGGAAGATTTGTCCCAAATCCACGCGCCGTAGCGGGCTGCGTTAAGTGAATCTGGGACAAATACACCGCAAAATGAGACGTGCAGATGGCGGGAATGAATGTTCAGACACGCTCCAGCCCTTTCTGCGCCGGATTGTCGATCAATTTTCCTTCGTGAGAATAGCGCGATCCATGACACGGGCAGTCCCATGAACGTTCTGCTCTGTTATATACCAGCTTGCAGCCCAGATGCCGGCAGCGCGGTCCTCCCGGTGTGAGAAGATTTTTCAATGCGACTGCACCATTTTTTAAGAACGGGACTGTTGCTGCCCGAGGGTTCAGCCGCTGCGGGGAAAACACCTGCCACTTTTTGGTTTCGCGTCCCGTTATCATGTCTCTGAGCGCCATGGCCGCCGTCATGGAACCTGTCATACCCCATTTTCCGAACCCTGTCGCCACATACCAATCCGGCGTAAAAACCGAAAAACGGCCGATATAAGGGATTCCATCGAGTGTCATGCAGTCCTGGGCTGCCCAGGCTGCTGTCTCCGTATAACCCGGATAGAGCCGCTCTGCCTCAAAGCGCAGTGCGGCGAAGCTGTCCTTTTGGCAGCCGGTACCGGTCCGGCGGCTGCCTCCGCCCAAGAGCAGCGTGTCCCCGGTACTTCTGAAAGACAGGCCGTCTGTGTCAATCCCATAATACATACCGGAAAGAATCTGCTTTACACTCACGGCAAACGCCAGCACGAAGCTTCGCTCCTGATGCATGCGTGCGAAGTAAAAGCCTGGCATATTCGGAAATGGAAAATGGGTTGCGAATATGACTTTTTCTGCGCGCACGGTTCCGCGGTTCGTGACAAGCTCATGCCCCCGCACCCGAAACACCGGTGTGTGTTCATAGACCGGCATCCTTTCGGCGAGCGCATGAAGAAACTCCAACGGCCGAAATTGCGCCTGGTCTGAAAGCTTAAGCGCCGCCTTCACCGGGACAGGAAGCTCCGTCTGATAAACCATGGAAACGGGAAGTCCCAGATGCACTACTGCCGACCGTTCAAGCTCCAGCCGCAGCATTCCCTCATCTGTATTCGTGTAGAGGTAGGCAGGCAGTCGTTTAAATCCGCAGTGAATCCCGTTTTCCTGTACAATCCGCCCATATTCCCGGATCGCTTCCTGATTTGCCCTCGCATACTGTCCTGCGGCCCTGGCCCCCACAGTCTTAACCAGCCTTTCATAAATCAATCCGTGCTGCGCCGTAATCTTGGCCGTCGTATTCTTCGTCTGACCGGAGCCGACCGTAGCCGCCTCAAAAACGACAGCCTTTATACCGGCCTCTCTCAATAACCATGCACATAAAATTCCAGCCATCCCCGCTCCGATTACCGCCGTCTCTACTGTCTTTGGCAGTTCTTTTGTCCTATGCTGTGTTTTGAACTCCTGTGCACTTTTTGTCCATATGGATTCCATCGTATCACCTCAGAGACAGCATGCCCCAAAGGACGGAAAAAAATTCCGGTCTCGTTTCAGTGGTCCGGCATCCCTTCTCGTTTGATCCCGCTTTCCAGATACAGATCCAGGAAGCCACAATTACGAAGAAGCACCGCTCCGTCCAAAAGGCCGGCCAGATACGTCCAGGTAAGCCCGCACTCGCCGGCTTCTGCCTTCTTATCCAGCATGTCCTCAATGACGGTGCGCTGCTCCTTCGTAAGCTCCAGCGCCAGATACCGGCTCTCCGCGTCGCAGGCATCTTCGACCAGTCTTTTGTAGCTTGGCTGACAGCAGACATATTTTTGTCCCGCTCGCTCCCGCAAAACGGTCAGAAACTGCATCAGCATCTCCTCAATTTCTTCTCTTTCTTCCCTGTTCATTTACATTCCTTTCCTTTCTGTCAAACTATAGCAAACCGCTTCTGGCTTTTATTATAAAGGAAAGAAACTGCAATGTCATGAAACTGTCAGTTGAATTTTAGGATGTAACTCCCTTTTCCTGCAGTGCAAACAGATGGCCATAGTCAAACATCTTCATAGACAGATGATTGGCAATCTCCAGTAGATTGTCTATAATCAGCTCCACATCGTCATCACAGCCTACATCATCCGCACCCAGGCGCTCACACAGCCTTTTATTCGCCTCATAAACCTCCCTGTAAAGTTCCTCACACCGGCTTCCCTTCGCAAATTCGTTTTCCACATACTTGCTTTCCTCAATCGGCTCCTCATCAAGGTTCAGCGAACCGTTCATCAGATCATATACCAGCGTCTTTTGTTCTTCATAGTCCCTGCTTTTTGCCATAGCTTCCTCCATTTCATGTGCAATTTGCGGTTACGATCCCTTTTTCAGACTGCGGATAAATGCAAGCAGGATCCGGCGCTCCTCCTGGTCCAGCAGAGCCCACGTCTGCACCAGCTCCTCCTGTACTTTTGACAGACCCGGCCATTTTCCTTCACCTGCAAAAAACTGCGCGAGTGAAATACCGAACGCATCACAGATTTTTTCAAGATTTGGAATTGTCGGCAATGTCTTTTTCTTTATAATATTTCCAATCGCCGTCTGGGATAATCCTGTCAGCTTCGCAAGCCGATATCTTGTGTATTTATGCTCTCTGCATAATTCCTCTACCCGCTCCGCCACATACTCCTCCAAACGCAAGTAAAATACACTCCTCTCCTCTATTACCTGCTCCTATTGTAATCGCAGGAAAGAAGATTGATTAGAGCTATATTTATTTAGTAATATAGTCATTTATACTTTACTATTTGGACAAAAAACAAAGCAGGCCCTCGGCCTTACCCTGTCACCCCCTGTCTTTTGCAGATTAAACTGCCTCTTACTCTACTCTACATCACCCGCTTTTACTTGTCAATCACATATAAAGGGAAGGTCTTTTTTACCTTCCCTTTTTCATATGCGGTACAAACCTGTTTTTACATGCCCATCAAAAGGTTCGGAAGCGTCAGGCTGATCGCCAGGTTGCATAGCATCAGCATGCCAAACTGGATCGGGTTCATGCCGATCTGGCTGATAACCGGCAGAAGCACCGGTGTCGTGATCACGATGAGCGGTGCAGCGTCCATAATACAGCCCCCTCACACTCTCGTCCGGACTCCTTTTGTGCTATGCTCTGTTAATCATCCGCAAAATAAATTCTACCGTCCCGTCAATGCCGTAGCTCGCCGTATTGATACACAGATCATAATTATTGGCATGCCCCCAGCTACGGCCGGTATAAAAATTATAATAGCTTGCATGCTGCCGGTCCAGCTTCTTTAGCAGAGCATGCGCCTTCTTTTCCGTTAACCCCTCATTGACCTCAATCGCGCGATGGACCCGCTGTTCAAAAGGGGCCGTAATATAAATGCTGATATGCGGAATTCCGTTGTTCGTCATGACCCGGTCGCCGCACCGTCCCATGACAATAAAATCTTCCTTCTTCGCCATCTCGCAGAGCAAATCACTCTGATTAAAAAACACCGCATCCCGCTTCGAAAGACCGTGGTAACGGGAAAACTCCCGCATCCGTTCCTTTAAAGATTTTCTCGCATCCGGCAGAAATGCATTTGCCGGACTTTGATTCATCTCATCTTTGACATGCTGCGTGTAGCCCGCCGTATCCCGCAGGGAATCCTTTTCTGCATCCAGGCGTTTTAATACTGCCGTAAAAATCTGTTCGTCATAATAATTGATCTTCAATTTATCAGCCAGCTTAAAGCCGACATCAATGCCTCCGCTCCCATAAGTCCAGCTGATGCAGATAATCAGGTGATCCTCCTCAGAAAACCGGTTCTGCAGATTAAACTCATTGAGCCTGGCCGTCTTCGGGTCGATCACATCGCCGCTTGCAAAGCTCGTTGACAGACTCATAACCGCATTTAAAATCCGATTGTATTCGGACATGCACAGCTTCCGCTCCTCCTTGTCTTCAATGGTTCGCGCCATATTCGCAATGAGGGCCAGCTCGCTCCGTACGAGATCACCATGCGGTCTTGTCGTCAGAAGTTGTACAAGCTCCTTCACACACCGATCCCGGTCCCGGTTAAATACACGCCCCAGTGAGGAGCCAAGATGGCAGTAAACCTCGGCATCCAGGTCGTATATATGCTCCGCAAGCTCTTTTATATCCTGTATTTGATTTGGCATGCGCTCTCTCCCCCTTCCTACCGGAAAAATACCAGTGTATCCACCAGAAACACCGGAACAAGCACCGCAAGTGACCACATAAAATATCCGAAAAACGACGGCATGCGGATACCGTTCTCATCCGCAATGGATTTAACCATGAAATTCGGTGCATTCCCTATGTAGGTATTTGCGCCCATGAAAACGGCTCCGGCCGAGATCGCCTCGAGCATTTTGACCGGGACGATGCCAAGTGCTGTCGTCAGTCCCTCGCTGTAGCCAAGAGCTCCGGCCGTTGTCAAAAACACCAAATAAGTCGGCGTGTTGTCAAGAAAGCTTGAGAGCATACCCGTAGTCCAAAACATCTGGAACGGCTCCGTAATTCCAAGCTTGGCACCGTTTGCCTTTAAAAGCATCAAGGCCGGCTGCATCGTGATAAAAATTCCAATAAACAACACGGCAACCTCTCGAATCGCGCCCCATGTAAAATGGTTTTCCCGCCGAATCGACACCTGTGTCGTCGCAAATGACAGATACGCTGCCAACAGAATGATCGCCATCTCGATCAGCGCCGGAAATCCCAGACGTACCTCGCCGAATATCAAAATCCCTTTCACATTCCCGGCCGCATCCTGAAAAGCAGGAAGCCCCGGCAGCGTTCCGCTCAAAATCACGGCTGCGATAATGAAGACGAGAAAAATAAGGTTATGAAGTCCGCGAAGCTTTACCTCCGTACCCGGCTTGCTGATATCAGGCTTTAAGCCGTCTGCAATATCCGCCCGATAGGCCCGCATATCAATCTTATAAAATACGGCCAAAAGGATCACCAGATTAAACAAAAGTACCGGCAGAAGCTTAAGGCTCCAAAAAAACGGGACACCGCGCATAAAGCCCATCAAAAGCGGCGGATCGCCGATCGGAGTCAGGCAGCCGCCCATATTGGAGACCAGAAAAATAAAAAATACGATGATGTGGCGCCTGCGCCGTCTCCATGCGTTCATTTTAATGACAGGCCGGATCATCAGCATGCTTGCGCCCGTCGTGCCGATCCAGCTTGAAAGGAGCGTGCCCAAAGCCAGAAGCCCCACATTGATCCGCGGCGAACCTGCAAGATCGCCTGACATCGTGATGTTGCCGGACACGCAGAACAGGCCGAACAGCAGAACAATGAACGTCAGATAATCATTGATGATACACTCAAGAAACGTCTCCGCCGCCTTCCCCGCACCGCAGATGAGCGCAAAGGGAAACAAAAAAAGAAGCGACCAGATCGCCGCCATATGAGGCTGATGCGCCTCCCACCATTCCGCGCGCACAAGCGGCAGGATGGCGATACACAGAAGAAGCCCCGCAAACGGGATACAAAGCCACGGCAAAAATGCCGCCATTGATTCCTCCATAAAAACCTCCGTAAAAATTTTCCTCTATCGTTTTAACTTGGCTGTTGCCGTTTTCAACCCTTTTCCCGGCACAGCTCTCGGCTATGCCGAAATCTCGAAAGAGATTATACTAAGTATTGCAGCGAAAAGCAACGAGCAAACTGCTAAAGAAACACATAAAAAAAGGGCAGATCCCGGCATTTCTGCCAAAATCTGCCCTTGCTGTCCCAATCCTGCAAAATATCCGGGGCCTGAGTGTGGCTGTCTTCTTCCTTCCGCTCCTCCGCAAAAAATGCATCGCAAAGCCAGCGCATATCAGATTTTCCCTCACACATTTCACTCCGTCATTTTCTCCTGTTTTACTTTATGATCAATCACATGGCGGCCTTCGAGCTCCTTTTTAACGTCCAAAAGCGAGATCCCGGCCTGCGCCATGAGCACCATCACATGATAGGCCAGATCTGCGATCTCATAGACCGTCTCCTTCTTATCCTCCGCCTTGGCCGCAATGATCACCTCGGTGGATTCCTCTCCGATCTTCTTTAGGATCTTATCCAGCCCCTTTTCAAACAGGTACGTCGTATAGGATCCCTCCTTCCCGTTTGCCTTCCGGTCCAGTAAAAGCTCCATCAATCCCTCCAAAGAAAACGGATTCCGGCCCGGATTCACATACACCGGATTATGGAAACAAGAATCCGTTCCCAGATGGCAGGCAGGCCCCTCCTTTACGACCTCGACCGTCAGCGCATCCCGATCGCAGTCCGCCGTGATGGAGACGATATGCTGCACATTCCCGGAGGTCCCGCCCTTCCTCCAGAGCTCCTTTCTGGAACGCGACCAGAAGCAGGTTCTCCTCTCCCGGATGCTGGTTGCAAGGCTCTCCCGGTTCATGTAGGCAAGCGTCAGCACCCGTTTGCTCTCTGCATCCACCACGATGGCCGGAATCAGTCCCTTTTCGTCAAATTTCAGCTCCTCTATGTTTACCATATGTCCATTCCTTTCTCACACAGATTCCTCTGTCAGCAAGCTCTGCCTTGAGCCTTGGGATTTGCACCTCTCCAAAATGAAAGATCGAAGCCGCAAGCCCCGCATCCACGCGCGGAAGTGTCTCAAACAGCGTCACAAAATCCTCTGCGCAGCCTGCACCGCCCGAGGCAATGACCGGCACTAAGACCGCTTGGCAGACCGCCTCTAAAAGCTCCAGGTCAAACCCACGCTTTACGCCGTCCGTATCAATGCTGTTGACGACGATTTCCCCCGCTCCCATATCCTCGCAGCGTTTGATCCACTCTATGGCAGGGAGCCCTGTGTTGACCCTGCCGCCTCTTGCGAATACACGAAATGCGCCATCCACACGCTTCACATCGACCGATAAAACCACGCACTGGCTTCCATACCTTCTGGCTGCCTCTCTGACAAGCTCCGGATTTTGGAGTGCTCCGGAATTGACGCTCACTTTATCGGCCCCGCATTTTAAGACGCGGTCGAAATCAGCCAAGCTGTTAATCCCCCCGCCCACTGTCAGCGGGATAAAAATATTTTCTGCAACCCGGCGCAGAGTGTCCGTAAACAGGCTCCGATCCTCCGCCGAAGCCGTAATGTCGTAAAACACCAGCTCGTCGGCCCCATTGTCACTGTAATATCTGCCAAGCTCCACCGGCGAGGAGACATCCTGAAGTCCCTCAAACTTCACACCCTTCACCACGCGTCCGTCTTTCACATCCAGACAGGGAATGATCCGCTTTGTTATCATGTACGCCCCTCCTTTTGCTCTCCCACGAGCGCCAGCGCCTTTGCGAGATCGACCGCTCCTGTATACAGCGCCTTTCCCAGGATCGTCCCGTAGATCCCAAGCTCCTTTAACGCCCTTATATCCTCGATCGAGGAAACACCCCCGGAAGCCATGACAGAAAAGGAAAACCGCTTCGAAAGCTCCCGGTACAGGGGAAGATTGGGCCCGGCCAGCAATCCGTCTCTGGAAACGTCCGTACAGATTACACAGCCGACTCCGGCCTTTGAAAGTCTGTCACAAAATGAAAAGCAGTCCAGGGACGTAAGCTCCGTCCAGCCTTTGACTGCAACCTTCCCCTCCTTCACGTCCACGCCGACCGCGATCCGGCTGCCGAACCGTTCCTGCACATGCCTCACAAAATCCGGATCCTGCGCCGCCGTCCCCAGGATAACCCGGGAGACTCCTGCATGTATATAACGCCGGATCACCTCCTCGGAGCGGATTCCTCCGCCCACCTCCACAAAGAGCTTAAGCCGCGCGAGTCTCTCAATCACCTTTATATTCGGTGTCCCGCCATCCTTCGCGCCCTCCAAATCCACCACATGCAGGCAGTCCGCGCCCATGTGCAAAAATCCCTCTGCCACCTTTACAGGGTCCTTGCTGTACACCGTTTTCTGCGCGTAGTCCCCTTTTATTAGGCGGACCGCACAGCCGTCTATCAGATCAATCGCCGGAAACAGCTTCATATTCTCCCTCCTGCCAGAACGCTGACGGACTCCATTCCGCTAAATAACCTGCCTGAATTTCCATCTGCCTCGTTGCACCCAAATCGCCGGCCAGCCCACTGCTGTGCGCCAGCGGCACACGCTTAACGCAGCCTGTAGCGAAACGGAGGCGATCGCATTGCCTCCTTTCCTTGCCATGCAGACTGAAAATTCATTCTGTGTTATTTGGCCGAAAAGAATCCGGTCGGCACACTCTAAAGCTCACAAAACGCCCTAAGAACCGAAAGTCCGGCCTCACCGCTTTTTTCCGGATGGAACTGCGTCCCGAAAACATTGCCTTGCTCCACCGACGCAGTCAGCCAGGCTCCATACTCGGTCTTGGCCGTTATGCTCTCCTCACAGTCCATCGCGGCAAAGGAATGCACAAAATACATGCAGTCGCCCTCCCGGATATACGGATACAGCCGGCTCTTTGCCCGCCCCATCGGAAAATGCAGTGCATTCCAGCCGATATGCGGCACCTTGAGGCCCTCTCCGATGACCGGGGCGATCGGCTTTACGACGCCCTTTATGAGTCCTAATCCCTCATGTTCACCGTATTCATAGCTTTTTTCAAACAAAAGCTGCATTCCCAGGCAGATCCCAAGAAGCGGCTTTCCCTTTCCCGCTTCCTCTACAACAATCCGGGCCAGGCCGCTCGCGGAAAGTTTTTTTGCCGCGTCAGAAAACGCGCCGACTCCCGGCAAGATCAGCTTATCGCTTTCCCTAAGAACCTTTTCATCGTTTGTCACAACGGTTTCGGCGCCCAAAAAGGCCAGAGAGCTCTTTAAGGAGAACAGGTTGCCGACCCCGTAATCCAAAATTGCAATCATCCCAGCACTCCTTTCGTGGAGGGAATCTCATCCGGATATTCCCTGCATATCGACACAGCCGCAGAAAGCGCCCGCGCAGATGCCTTAAAAGCCCCTTCGATAATGTGATGCGAATTCCTTCCCCGCAGCTTCATCAAATGAAGCGTCAGTCCCGCCTTGCGGGCAAACGCCGCAAAAAATTCCTCCACCAGCTCCACATCAAAGCTTCCCACCTTCTGCGAAGGCGTCTCCAGCTCAAAGCACAAAAGCCCGCGCCCTGATATATCTACGGCACAGAGAATCAAAGCCTCATCCATTGGAAGCGCAATGTCCCCATAGCGCACGATCCCCCTACAGTCCCCGAGCGCCTCGGCAAACGCCAGGCCCAGGCAGATTCCGACGTCTTCTACGGAATGATGGTCATCTACCTGCGTATCGCCCGCGCACTGCAGCGCAAGGTCAAAGCGCCCATGTTTTGCAAACAATGTCAGCATGTGATCCAAAAAGCCCACACCCGTATTGATCTCACTTTTTCCGGTCCCATCTAATTCCAGCAAAAGACGGATTTCTGTCTCCGCCGTCTTTCTCACAAGCTCGCTCCTCCTCATGGCCGCTCCCTTCGCTCTGCAAGGATTTTTTGGAAAGCGGAAACGAGCGCCTCCATCTGCCCCGGCGTCCCGATGGAAATCCGCACAAAATTCCGGATCCGTTCCTTCTCGAAATGGCGCACCAGGATCCCCTGCGCCTTCAGCTCCCTGTACAGGCTATCTCCATCCAGGCGGCCGCTCCCCGCGAAGATAAAATTTGCCTTCGAAGGCAGTACCGTAACGCCAAGCTCCCGAAGCTCTTTGGCTGTCTTTTCGCGCGTCTCTATGATCCTTTTCGCATTCTCTTTATAATACGCGTCGCTCTCCACGGCCGCCTCGCCGGCCGCCAGAGTCAGGCGGTTGATGTTGTAGGGATTCGTGGAATATTGAATCTTCTTTAAGTCGGCAATCAGTTCCGCCTGCGCGATTCCAAAGCCCAGCCTCGCGCCCGCCATCGACCGGGATTTTGAAAAAGTCTGCACCACCAGGAGATTGCCGTATTTCTTTGTGAGCCCGATACAGCTTTCCCCGCCAAAATCCACGTATGCCTCATCAATCAGCACCACATGGTCCGGATTGCTTTTTACGATCTCCTCAATCTGTCCAACGGAAAGCGCCATGCCGGTCGGCGCATTCGGATTTGCAATCACAATCATACGGTTTAGGCCGCAGTATGCTTTGGAATCAATCGAAAAATCCTCCTTAAGCGGGATTTCTTCAAACGGGATCTGGTAAAGCTTTGCATATACCGGATAAAACCCATAGCTGATATCCGGGAACACGGCACCGTTTTGTGCATCGCAAAACGCCAGGAACGCAAAATTCAGGATCTCATCCGAGCCGTTGGCTAAAAATACCTGCTCTGTATTTACCTCATACAGCGCCGCCAGCTTCTCCTTTAATGCCCGCCCGGTCGGATCCGGGTAAAGATTCAAAGCCATGACCTCCTCTTTGGAGATCCGCTCCATGACCTCCTTAGACGGCGGATAGGGAGATTCATTGGTATTGAGCTTAATATAACGCTTATCCCTGGGCTGCTCGCCCGGCGTATAAGCTTCGAGTGCTACAAACCGGCCGCTCAAAAATCTGCTCATAGCTTCTCCTCCTCACAAAGGCGTGCCAGCGCCGAGCGGGCGTGGGCCTCCAACCCCTCCCGTCTGGCAAATGCCGCAATTTTTTCCGCCTCGTTTTGAAGCGCTTTTCTTGTATAGTACGTAAAGGATGATCTTTTCACAAAGTCATCGACCGACAGCGGGCTCGAAAAACGAGCCGTCCCTCCGGTCGGAAGTGTGTGGTTCGGCCCTGCAAAATAATCGCCGAGCGCTTCCGGCGCGTATCTTCCAAGAAAGATCGAGCCGGCATGGCGGATCCGCTCCAGATAGGCAAACGGCTCCTCCACGCACAGCTCCAGATGTTCCGGTGCAATCTCATTGGCGATCTCTATGGCCTGTCGGATGCTCTTTGTGAGAATGATCTTTCCGTTTTGCTTAAGGGACGCCTCCGCGATCTCCCTTCTGGCAAGCCCGGCAAGCTGCCTCTCGATTTCTTTTTTTACACGTTCAGCAAGCACCTCGGAATCGGTCACAAGCACAGCCTGCGCCTGTTTATCATGCTCAGCCTGGGATAAAAGATCCGCTGCCACCCAGGCCGGGTCCGACACCTCGTCTGCGATCACGAGGATCTCGCTTGGCCCTGCAATCATGTCGATTGAAACGGCGCCGAATACCTGCCGCTTCGCCTCCGCCACAAACGCGTTTCCCGGTCCCACGATCTTATCCACACGCGGAATCGTCCCGGTTCCGTAAGCAAATGCCCCGATCGCCTGAGCGCCTCCCACCTTAAAGATCCGGTCCACGCCGGCGACCCTTGCGGCGGCCAGTACATCCGGATTCAGTTTTCCGTCCTTTGCCGGCGTTGCCATGATGATCTCTCCGACACCGGCAAGCCTTGCGGGAATGCAGTTCATGAGCACGGTAGACGGGTAGTTAGCCGTACCGCCGGGGACGTAGAGACCCACGCGGTCAAGCGGAATCACCTTCTGTCCGAGGATAACACCCTCCCGCTTTGTGACGACAAAATCATTCCGCTTTTGCTTCTCATGAAACAAACGGATATGCGACGCCGCCTCGTGGAGCACGGTCAAAAACTCTCCGGAGACCGAGGAGACGGCCTCATTCCATTCGTCCTCTGATACTGCAAAGGAGGCCGGCGCGACGCCGTCAAATTTTTCCGTATAGCGCCTTAGCGCCTCATCCCCGTTTTTTTTGACGTCCGAAAGGATCTCCTCAACCGTCCGGGAGACATCTTCCCCCTTTGCCCTGCGGTCCAAGATCTCCTCAATCGGGATCTCTTTGTATCGGTATGTCCGTATCATAGGCTCGCCTCCATTTTCCTGCACATTCCCTGAATCTGTTCATTCTTGAATTTATAGCTCACTCTGTTGGCGATCAGCCTGGCGCTGATCGGAAAAATCTCCTCGAATACCTCTAAATTGTTTTCCTTTAATGTCGTCCCCGTCTCCACGATGTCTACGATCACGTCGGACATGCCGAGGATCGGGGCGATCTCGATCGAACCGTGAAGCTTGATGATGTCGATCTCCCGGCTCTTTTTACGGTAAAATTCCCTCGCTATATTCGGAAACTTCGTCGCTACACGAAGGGTAAATTCCGGATCGGGCCGCCTTCCTCTCACGCCCGCCACACACATCCGGCATTTTCCCATACCGAGATCCAAAAGCTCGTATACGTCAAACCCCTTCTCCAGCAGAATATCTTTTCCCACTACGCCTATGTCGGCCGAGCCGCGTTCCACATAGACGGCCACATCCGAGGGCTTTACCCAGAAATACCGGACTTTATTTTCCTCGTTCTCAAAAATCAGCCGGCGGCTGTTTTCCCGGAGCGCAGGACAGCCGTAACCGATATTCTCAAACACCTCGTACGCCAGCCAGCCAAGCCTGCCCTTTGGCAGCGCAATATTGATGACCTGTTCCATCCCCTACTCCTCTCCGCCTTCTATGGAGAGCAGCCTTTTAAACCGTACACACCCGGTATTTTCCCTGCACACCATGACGCGCTCCCCATTCTCTGCAAGCTTTTTTGCCGCACATGCGACAGCCGCCGGGTCTGCTTTTCTTCCGTATAAAAGCAGTACATCCGTATCATATTCCTTCCTCTGCGTTCGGAAGCGCTCTAAAAGATGCACATACACGGCAAAGCCGACCGCACCGCCCTTTTTCCCCAGCTTATGTACGAGGCTGTCATAGCGCCCGCCGCTTAAGACACCGTTGGGAATTCCTTCAATAAAGCCCTGGAATGTAATTCCGTTATAATAGTCCATATCGTTGACAACGGAAAAATCCAGGCTGACGCGTGAAAGCTCGCCGCAGACCTCCAGGCAGCGGCATATTTCAAAAAGCTCCGCATAGGCCGCCCCGGTCCTCTCGCTGCAGCAGAGTGCCTTTACGGCAGGAAGCGTTTCCTTTAAAGGGCCGTAGATCGAAGCCAGCGCCGTAAGCCGCCCCCTCATCTCCTCCGAGACGCCCTCGCTTTCACAAAGCTCGTACAGTTCATGGCCGTTCTTCTCACGAATTGCCTTCAAAAGCCGTTTTTTCTTTCCGCCCGCAAGGCCGGCCCCCTCCAGAAGCCCGGCCACAAAGCCCATATGGGAAAGATCCATCAGATAAGGACCGTCAATCATCTCCAGACATCGCTTTGCCAAAAGCAGTACCTCGAGAACCGCATAGGTATCAATCGGGCCGATATATTCCAGACCCGCCTGCATGATCTCCCGGTACTCCTTATCGCCCTTGCGCGCACGGTATACGTTTTCGTTGTAATAGACCCGGTCTGCGGCATCAAGGCTCCCTTTGCTGTTCTTTACAATGGAGAGCGTCACATCCGGCTTCAGCGCCAGAAGCTTCCCGTCTAACCCCGTAAAAGTCAGGATATTTTCGCTGTCAAGGAAGCTGCGGTTTTCCGCATAAAAGTCGTATTCTTCGAACTTGCTCATCTCAAATCTCCGGTAGCCGTACTGTTCAAAGAGCCTGCGCAGCCCGAAGACGACCTGTTCTTCTTTTTTTAAGAGCAGCTCCTTTTGTCCCATTGTCTCATTCCCCTTCCGATGCTCCTATCTTATACTACTTTTTCACTTTAGTCAAGTAGCATGTTAAACAATTTGCCGTGAGCCCCTCTCTGCCTGTACGAATAAAATGACCCCCACAGAAAACAGCACAGACAAAATTCCGACGCCTGCGCTTGGATTCCCTGTAATCTGCGCCACAAAGCCTACCAGCAGGGTTCCCAGAAAGGAAGCGCCCTTGCCGCATATGTCATAAATCCCAAAATATTCGCCCGCCTTTTCCCGAGGAATGATCTTTGCAAAATAGGAACGCGCAAGTGCCTGAATCGCACCCTGGAACATACCGACGAGGATCGCCAGAATCCAAAATTTTTTCTGGCTGTCCAGTCCGACCGCATACACGGAAATGCCCGCATATGCCAGAATACAGGTTTTGAGAAGAAAAGAAGTGGAAAAACGCCTTGAGAGCAAAGAGAAAAACAGCGCGCACGGAAAAGCCACAAGCTGCGTAGCCAAAAGGGCAAGAAGAAGCCCGGAGGTTTCTAAACCCAGCGCGCTTCCGTAGGCGGTCGCCATTTCGATGATCGTATATACACCGTCGATGAAAAAGAAAAACGATAGCAGATACAAGGCAATCCGTCTCTGCCCGGTAATCTCCTTTATAGTCTGATAAATCTTTGCAGTTCCCGCCGGCAGCGGCACTCCTCCTTCCTCAGAGGCGTGTGACTGCCTGTAGCTTTTCAAAAGCGGATACGTGAACGCGATCCACCAGGCTGCATTCAGAAGAAAAGCCGCCGGCATGGCCGCCTCCGAATAAAGAATCAGAGCCAGAGACGCCACGAATGGAATACAGCTTCCCAGATACCCCCAGGCATAGCCATGGGAGGAAACCATGTCGAATCGCGCCGGCTGTGTCACGTCTAACAGCATGGAGTCATAGAAAATCAAGCTGATGTTATAGCATATGCGTGCCGCCGCAAAAATCAGGAGAAATGCAAGCCAGTTTTCTGGAAACGCCAGAGTAGCGCAGCCCGCAGCCCCGGCGAAGACACTGACCGCAAACATGGGCTTTTTCCTGCCTTTTAAGTCGGAAACAATTCCCAAAGCAGGACCGCAGGCCGCCACAAAAAGCGTAGCCGCCGAGGCGGCGTAGCCCCAGTATGCCAGATACTGCACCTTCGTAAGCCCGCACGCTTCTGCAAGAGATTCAAAATAAATCGGGATCACCGTTGCAGTCAGAAGGATAAAAGCCGAATTTCCTACATCATACAGAATCCAGGCAAGCTCCTCCTTGGACAGTCTCCTTTTTTCCATGGCTTTCTCCTCCTGTTGCCACCCAGCCTTTGGCTAAGCGGACTCCTTCTCTTACTCCTGGCGCCCTCCCGGCCCCATGCTCTGCGGCGCAAACCGGATCGTCCGGACCGCCTGATTGCCGCGGCTATCCCTTGCATAAAAGGTATACACCCCGGTCTCCTCGTCTTCAATCTGGAACACCGCTGTATCGTTCTCACTTACGATAAAGGCAACGCTTTCCAGTCCGGCCTCAAATTCCTCCGCCGAATGCTCGCCTTCTGCATAGCAAAGCGTTTCCAAGTCTCCATCCACGTCTACGACGCGGACCATCAAATACATTCGGCTTCTCAAATCAACGATCTGCGATTCAATATATGGAGCGTTCCCATTTTCGGGAGTGTAGCCCGAGTTTCCGAAGTCTACGCCTGAAAGCGCACTGACATCATATGAAAGTGCCGCTTCCAAGTTTAACATTCCCCCCGTCACCGTACGCCCGGAAAGGCTTTCTAAGGGTGTCACTGTCTTTAGCAGAATCTCCTTTACGTCGGCGGCTTTGATGTTCTCATAGTACGTATACACCATCGCTGCCGCGCCCGTGACCATTGGGGCCGCCATCGAGGTTCCGGTCATATAGCCATAGGTCCCTCCGGACGTCGTGCTTAAGATCTGCGTCCCCGGCGCCGCCAGGTCCACACTCGAGAGACCGTAATTTGAGCTCTCCTGGAGCTCTCCGTCAAATGAAAGGTTCGCCACGGAAATGATATTGTCCAGATCATAGGAAGCCGGATAACAGGGGCTCTCATCGGTATTGACTGCCCTTCCAAGGCTGTCACCATTGCCGGCCGCCACTACAAACAGCATCTTTGAGGCCGCGATCGCCTGGTACAGAGCCTGGTCAAATTTCGTTGTCGTGAGGCTTAAGTTACAGATAACCGCGCCGTTATCCTCCGCATAGCGAATTGCTTTGATGAGAGACGCCGTGCTGCCGCCGCCATCCCGGCCTCCAAGTGCTTTCACCGCCATGACCTTCACACGGTCATTTGGTACAATACCGGCGATCCCGATCCCATTTCCTGCATTTGCACGGATCGTTCCCGCTCCGTGCGTCCCATGGCTGTCCTGTACTCCGGTAAACACCTGGTTTGTATTATGATAAAAATTCCAGCCATATACATCGTCCACATATCCGTTTCCGTCGTCGTCGATTCCATTGCCGGGAATCTCACCTGGATTCATCCAGAGGCTCCCCTGCAGATCCTCATGCAAATAGTCGATCCCGGTATCCACCAGCGCCACAATCGCATCTCGCTTCCCGCCTTCGTACTTGGCCCAGGCGCCTACCGCCCGAATATCAATGCCGGCCGTCGCCTTCCATTTTTCAGTCTGCACCATAAAGCCGACCAGATTTCCGTCCCATTCTCCGGGCCCGGACGGGCTCCCAAACGGATCTCCATAGACCGGATACCGATTTGTCTCCCGATCGAGCTCAAAGCTGCCGTCGTTATACAGGGCCCACTGCTCTCCCGCGGAGGTGTCATTGACACCGATGGTCTGGCTTTCATATTCATAATTGGGCTGGATCAGGGATACGGCAGGATCCGACGAGAGCTCCCCGATCTTCTGCCTTACGGATTTGCTGTCCACACAGGAGAAAACTTCAAGACTCCCATCCGCATAGACCGCCAGCACCTCTCCTGACACATATTCGGACAGGTCTTCGATAACCGCCCTGTCTCTTTCGTCCTCCCGTACAGCCGCCTGGGCCATCCGGGCGCCGCCAAACGGCTGTAAGACAGCCGCCGCTGCCGCAAGCCATGCAATCCATCGTCTCCTCACTGTAAAAGCTCCTCTCTGTATTCTGTCCCGCTTTTCCCTTTTCTACTCTTTTTGGCGGCCGGTCTTCCCACCGCCGTTATGTTTCTTTTCAGTATAACATAAAATTCTATATTTTCCACAGAAAAAATGCGGCAAAATCGAAAGAAAAGGCGGGGCGTGTGAGAGGTCCGCAGAGGACGGGGCCGGCGGCCGGCACCATGCAGCCAGGCTTTTAGCGCTGAAACCTCTAAACCTGTGCCGCACCGGCCTCTGCCGCGTTACTTTCGGAGTAAGGAAAGAGGAGATCAAAAAAACAGGATGGGGTCCGCATGGAATCCATCCTGTTATAAGCGTATTATTTTTGTGTATCCTCAGCATTCCCGGTTTTATCTCCTGCACTCTGCCCAAAGCCATCCCCTGACCCCGGATAAGGCCCTTGACCCGGATAGGCTCTCCCGTTCGGGCCGTTTGGATTCGGACCCTGTGCCGGCGGATATGGTCCTTGGCCCGGGTAGGGCGGATAGGGCATCGGGCCCGGATTCTGGCCACGGCCCGGATACGGCGGAACCGGATAGGGCCCGGAACCGGAGGGCGGACCTGGATAAGGGCCCTGGCCCGGGTTTGGATACGGCCCCTGGCCTGGGTACGGATACCTTGGCGGTGTTTGACCCGGATAGGGAGCATTCGGCTGCATCGGACCCGGACTCGTCTGTCTGTCCGCCTCGTCCGGATTGCCGTCGATGCGTACGTCTATATGCCGTTTTCTCTCTGTTTCTTCCTCCGGCGGCTCCGGGATTCCTTTTACCTTCCGGAAAATCTTCATAAATTCTTTGCCTGTGATAGTCTCTTTTTCGATCAGGAATGCCGCGATCTCATCCATCGCATCGCGGTTCTCTCCAAGCAGGCGCTTGGCCTCTGCATATGAGTCCTTGAGGATCTTCATAACCTCTATGTCGATCTCGCCGGCGGTCGCATCCCCGCAGTTTAAAACTGTGCGGCCGGTCAGGTACTGGTTTTCCTTGGTCTCTAAACCCATCAGGCCAAATTTCTCCGACATGCCGTACTGCGTCACCATTGAACGCGCAATCCTCGTCGCCCGCTCTATATCGTTGGCGGCCCCGGTCGTCACGGTCTCAAAAACGAGCTCCTCCGCCGCACGCCCGGCTAACGCCACGATCAGCATGGCCTCCAGCTCTCTTTTCGTATTTAAGAATTTTTCTTCTTCTGGCACCTGCATCACATAGCCGAGCGCCCCCATTGTGCGGGGCACGATCGTGATCTTTTGCACCGGCTCGGCATCCTTTTGCAGTGCTGTCACAAGCGCATGTCCTACCTCGTGGTAGGATACGATCCGACGTTCCTCCTTGCTCATGATGCGGTCTTTCTTCTCCTTGCCGACCAGCACGAGTTCCACGGCCTCAAACAGATCCTTCTGGGACACGGCCTGCCTCCCGTGCTTGACCGCCGTAATGGCAGCCTCATTCATCATATTGGCAAGGTCTGCGCCGACCGCGCCGGAGGTGGCAAGCGCGATTTCCTCGAAATCAACGGTCTCATCGAGGTGCACATCCTTGGAATGTACTTTTAAAATATTGACTCGGCCCTTTAAGTCCGGCTTATCCACGATCACACGCCGGTCAAACCGGCCGGGTCTTAAAAGTGCCGGGTCAAGAATCTCCGGACGGTTCGTGGCCGCCATTACAAGGAGGCCCTTCGAAGAATCAAAGCCATCCATCTCGGATAAAAGCTGGTTTAAAGTCTGTTCTCTCTCGTCATTCCCGCCAAAGCGCGTGTCGCGGCTACGGCCGATCGCATCGACCTCGTCGATAAAGATGATACAGGGAGCCGACTGCTGCGCCTGTTTGAACAGATCACGCACACGCGACGCACCGACGCCGACAAACATTTCCACAAAATCTGAACCGGAAAGTGAGTAAAACGGCACATGTGCCTCGCCTGCCACCGCCTTTGCAAGCAGTGTTTTACCCGTCCCGGGAGGGCCCACGAGCAGGGCGCCCTTTGGAAGCTTCGCTCCGATCCGCGTATATTTCTGCGGGTTGTGAAGAAAATCCACGATCTCCACAAGCGACTCCTTGGCCTCATCCTCTCCGGCCACGTCGGCAAACGTGATCCCCGTCTCCTTTTGGACATAGACCTTGGCGTTGCTCTTTCCGACGCCCATGATCCCGCCTCCGCCGCCCATGCGGCTGAACATCAGATACAGGAGACCTCCCATCAATACGATTGGCAGCACGAGATTTACGATAAAATTCATAATCGAAGCGCTGGTGCTGGTATCCTCGCCCTTAAAGGTCACGCCATGCTCCAGGAGCCGGTTCGTCAGATCACTGTCCGAGACACGCACAGTAAAGTATACTTTCATGCTGGAGTAGTCCTTCGCACCGGCCTTTGTCCGGATCTGAAGCTGCGTAGGCGAGATCAGGACCGATTCAATCTTCCCGTCCTCCAGCATGGAGACAAATTCTTCGTAGCTGACCTCCTGCCTCTGGCTGTTGTTGACCGACGTCCGCATCAGATTGACGCACGCAAACGCTGCAATCATCACAAGGACAAAGATCCACATCTGACCGGCAGGCTTTCTTCCGTTATTTCTATTTTGATTGTTATTATCCATATCGCTTCTCCACTTCTATCTCATATACCGCCAGGATAAACTCTCCCACCATGAGACGATACCTATCCATTATAGATGGAGTTTCTCCATAAGGCAATAAAAAAAGTATTAAAATTTTGTTTTTTCTTTGACAAATCTCTCCTT
>JAAWAR010000095.1 GCA_022792295.1 Lachnospiraceae bacterium | reverse complement strand
TGCGGCAGAGCGTGTAACGAATTTGTAAAGAAATTTAATGAAATATCTATGGTATTATAGGTAGACAGTTGCTATAATAGAAAAACAGATAAGGAAAATGTTCGGGGGATTTTTTGATGGAGAGAGAGGCAGTGATCCAGGTAAAGGACCTTTATAAGGTATACCGGATGGGTGATACAAGAGTGTATGCGCTCAACGGTGTGGATTTTGAGATCTACCGCGGAGAATTCTGTGCGATCACAGGCCCCTCCGGCTCGGGAAAATCCACGCTTCTGAACATGCTGGCCGGGCTTGAGCATCCCAGTAAAGGGGAGATTGTGATTGCCAAAAAGCATATTGAGCGCCTGAATGAACGCCAGCTTGTCGCCTTCCGCAGGGAGCGGGTTGGCTTTATTTTTCAGTCGTATAATCTGATTGCAACGTTAAATGCACTTGAAAACGTGGCGCTGCCGCTGTCATTTCGGGGGATCGGCCGGACGGCCAGAAATAAGCGGGCGGGACAGTACTTAAAACTTGTAGGTCTGGAGAAATTTATCAAACACATGCCGAACCAGATGTCCGGCGGCCAGCAGCAGCGTGTGGGGATCGCGAGGGCCTTGGCGGTCAGCCCGCAGATCATCTTTGCGGATGAGCCGACGGGAAACCTGGATTCAAAGACGACGATGGAGATTCTGCGGCTGATGAAGAAGATTGTCAGGGAGCAGAACCAGACGCTTGTGATGGTAACGCATGACAATAATCTGGCGACGTATGCAGACCGGATTTTTAAGATTATTGACGGAAAGATCGTACATATTGAGGAGGGCCATCGGGAAGTAGATCTTCTGGAGGCAGAGAAAGCGGCAGGGACCCATGAAGAAGCGGCGGGAGCCGCAGATCGGGAGGCAGCAGAGAAAGAAGTAAGGGAAGAAACTGTGACAGAACGACAGACAGAAGATAAAAGGCAGGGGGATCAGGATGAAAAAGTGGGTGAAAGCTAGTGTGTTGTTTGTGATGTCGGCGCTTCTTGCCGTGGGCGGAGTGCCGTCTGCGGCGTTTGCGGACGAGGCGGATATGGAGGTGCCGAGGGTTTACCATAAAGATGATGATAATGGGATTGTACGGCTTGTCATCGGGAAGACGCCGACTGTAGCGGTGGGAAGGAGTACTTCTATTTCGGTGTCTGTCAAAAATGCGACCGATAGGAACTGGATTGAGACCGAAGCATGGATTGCAACGGAGAAGGAATATCAGGAATACTATGACGAGACCGAGGAGGAGGATGGCGAGATCGTTAAGACGATGAACGCCACATATCCGTTCGAGATCACGGACAGTTTAAACAAGCATTATAAGATGGGCCATATTAAGGCTGGAGAGAGAAAGACCGTCAATTTAAAGGTCAATGTCAAAAAAAATCTGAAAGAAGGGTATTATCCCGTTTTAATCTGCGTTTCCAAGCGGGCTCAGGACGAAGATGGTCTTTCTTCGGCGTTTTACAAAACTGTCATGATTTGGGTCGAGATCAAAGAGTCCTCAACCAGCGAATCGAGTGAGGAGGGCACGGAACCGGTAGGCTTTGTACTGGGAGAAAACCAGTCCACACCGCAGGCCAACTATACGGATGTGATGAATTTCGCCGTGAATTTACGGAATACGGGCTACAAGACCGCATACGACGTCCGCGTGGAGATGGAGCTTTCGGAGGATACGACGAAGTTTCCGTTTGAGATCAACGACGGGAACTATGACCGATGGCCCGGCAATATTAATCCGGATCAGACCGTGGAGCTCGCCTACAGTATGGCGATCCGTGAAAAAGCCAAAACAGGCTATTATCCGATTAAATTCAAAATCCGATACCGGGAGGAGGAAAACGGCAGCTTTGCCGCTCCCATCGAGGATACGTTTTATGTGCGGATCTTCGGTGAGGATGAGGAGGATGAACTTTCCGACGATGCGGGCGAGAACGAGAGGACGAAGGCACGTATCATCGTGGACAGCTTTGAGACGGAGCCGGCCCGGATTCTGGCCGGTCAGGATTTTACGCTTAAGGTGCGTATGAAAAATGCATCGGATACGATCTCGGCCAGCAATATCCTGTTTACCTTCGACCCGGAAACTATCTCGGACAGTCCGGTTTTTACAACTTCGAATGGTTCGAATTCGGTGGTGGTCAACAGCCTTGCACCGGGGGCTACACAGGTATTAACCATGCACTTTACCTCGAGCCCGAGTGCGGAGCAGCGCTCCTATACGATCACGATCAACGAACAGTATGACAGCCCGGAGTTTAAAAACGCAAAGGAGAGTGTAAAAATCGCGCTTGCGATCAAACAGGAGGCGAGACTGAATACCGGGACGATCGAGGTCATGCCGGACTCGATCGAGGTCGGGAGCGAGTCGAATATCATGTTCCCGATTAACAACACGGGAAAAGTGCTGCTTTACAATGTGACAGCGATCTTTGAGGGGGATTCGATCCAGAGAACAGAGGCATACGTCGGGAATATCAAGCCCGGAGAGACCGGAAATGTAGACACAATGGTGGCCGGAATCGCCCCGACCATGGATGACGGGAAAATTCGTCTGACGATTACCTATGAGGACGAGAACGGCGTTGTGACGCCGGTGGAGAAAGAACTCCAGCTTTTTGTAACCGAGCCGATGATATTCGATGAGGAATTTATTGACATCGGAATGGGCGAGGAGGTGGAAACGGAGGTTCCTTTTTTTGAGAAGTATAAAAAGTATATGATCCCGGCAGGAGTGTGTGCTGCCGTACTTTTGGGACTTCTCGCGGTGGTCATCAGGCGCAGGAAGAAAGCGGGAATGGAAGATGAGATTCTTTGATCTGTTCGCGATGAGTGTTAACAGTCTTCGCCGCAGAAAACTGCGGACGCTTCTGACGGTTCTGGGTGTGGTCATCGGGACCGCCTCTATCGTTGTCATGGTTTCCCTCGGCATCGGCTTAAAGGAGATGACGATGGAACAGTATGCTTCCTACGGAAGCCTTACGCAGATTCAGGTGTACGGCAATAATTACTGGGGAGGCGAGACAAACGAGGACAGCTTTCTGGTGGATAAGAAGATTACGGAATTTTCACGAATTCCTCATGTGAGTGCGGTATCGCCGGTTCTTACCACTTATATTGATATGCGGCAGGGGGCCTATTCAGGCGGCACGCAGTTAACCGGTGTTTCCCGTGTGGTGCTGGAGGAGATCAAGCTGGGGGAGGGACGCCTGCCGGATTCGGGCGCATCTACCATGGAGCTGGTTGTCGGAGGCATGGTGGCGAGAAATTTTTACAATACAAAGACCGGAAAGGGATTCTGGGATACACAGGAAATTCCGGATGTGGATCTTTACAACCGACAGTTTTTTGTCACGTTTCAGAGCAGTGGGGGGAATGATAAGGTTTCTGAAAAAAAATATATTTTCCCGGTCAGCGGCATGGTCGAGCAGAAGTATGATGAGGACGGAAATATGCTCTACAATGAATACGGTTATGGGGTGTATACGGACATTGAACAAATGAAGGAGCAGCTTAGGCGTATTTATAGAAAGAACCCGATTCCGGGACAGCCGACGAATAAAAAGGGCAAGCCATACAACTATTTCATCTACGACCAGGCATATGTATATGTAGATGATATGGATAACGTGACAGCCGTACAGGAGGCCATCAATGAGATGGGCTTTGAGACGTACAGCAACATGCAGTGGCTCGAGCAGGCACAGCAGCAGATGGATATGATCCAGGCGGTCTTAGGCGGCATCGGTGCAGTGTCCCTATTTGTTGCGGCGATCGGAATCGCCAATACGATGATGATGTCAATCTATGAGAGGACGAAAGAGATCGGTGTTTTGAAGGTTTTAGGCTGTGCACTTGGTGATATACGCAGTATGTTTCTGATGGAGGCCGGTTTTATCGGCTTTTTAGGGGGAACTGTGGGACTTTTGCTTAGCTATGGGGTTTCGCAGCTGGTGAATCAGTTCCTGGGGGCGAGCCTGATGGGGATGGCCTCCGGAGAGGCTGTCAGCATTTCCAGGATCCCGATCGAGCTGTCAGCAGCCGCCGTGGTGTTTGCGATCCTGATCGGAATGCTGGCCGGCTTGTTCCCGGCTCTGCGCGCGATGAAGCTGAGCCCGCTTGCGGCGATTCGGAATGAGTAGAAAAATACCGGTATGTACCAGAAAGCCGCCAGGCTGTAAAAAGGCCGGCGGCTGTGATTGTTTTATTTTACCAGTCGGGAAATTTCTTTAAATACGCCGCTGCCGGCTTTCCTGGTCAGTTCAAACAGGACTGCCTCGCAGGTGGTTAATAAAATACCTTCCTGTCTTGCCCGGATCAGGGCCACTTCTTTATCACTTTCCGAACGGGAGGAAATGCAGTCTGCCACCAGCACCGGCTGATAGCCGGCCGCTTTGAGGTCAATACACGTCTGCAGAACGCATACATGAGCCTCGATGCCGCATACCAGGATTGTGGTGCGCGCGGTTTGCTCCGGCCCCCCGCCCAGGGCAGCCTTTACTTCTTCACTCTCATAGGCGCTGAACGTCAGCTTATCAATATAGTCTTTAGTGCCTGCCGCCTGAAAGATCTCCGGCAGGTTCAGACCCAGCCCTTTGGTATATTGGCCGGTGATGGTCATGGGAATCTGTAAG
>JAAWAR010000094.1 GCA_022792295.1 Lachnospiraceae bacterium | reverse complement strand
GGCGCAACAGCTTCGATTATCAAGTATATCGGAAAAAGCCAATACACCTTCAGTACGCCGCAGGATACGGTGGAGAAAGACGTGCACTGGTATCTGATGATGGCGGACAGTTATTACAGTAAACCACAACGAGAAGAATATTTTGTGGACTCCGGGTATTACAAATTTTATGAGGCTTATTATCTTTTGAAATTTTCCAATGAAAAACAGATTTTGGAGAAGGCCTACAATGAATACCTTGACTTAAAGAGGAACAATCTCTGGGGGTCAAAAAAATATTTCTGAGAAATGGCAAAAAACCCTTGGCGACAGGGGTTTTTTGAATTTAAAAAGGAGATTTTATGAAAATTATTGATGCACATCTGCATTTCTGCCCCGGATATGAGCATTTTGACCTTCTGGCGAAAACGGCGGAGCACGAAAACACGACAGAGCACCTGAAAAAAACGTATGAGCGGCATGGGATCGTCTGCGGGATCGTTATGGGGAACCGGGGCATAGAGCCCGAACGGCATCGGTATCCAAATTTTCTGCGATACTGCATCGGCGTGGACAGAAGCTATTTAAACGGCCATACGTTAGAAGAATCTTATGATCTGATTGAGGCAAATTTAAAACGTCCGGAATGTGTGGGCATAAAGCTCTATCCCGGCTATAACAAGACGTATATCACCGACGAGCCATATGAGCCTGTCTATGAGCTTGCCGCGCAGTATAAAAAGCCGGTGGCAGTCCATATGGGGCAGACGGCCGGCTCTAAGGCATATTTAAAATACAGCCACCCGCTGACGATGGATGAAGCGGCTGTCAGACATCCGGATGTGCAGTTTGTCATGTGCCATTTTGGGAATCCCTGGCTCATGGACGCGGCGGCGGTGGTCGAGAAAAATGAAAATGTGGCGGCGGATCTTTCGGGGCTTCTGGAAGGAAAAATCGATTTTGCAGCGCTTTTGAAAAAGCAGCGGGGGTATCTTGAAATCCTGAAAAACTGGATCGGGTACTGCGATGCGCCTGAAAAATTCATGTTTGGGACAGACTGGCCCCTGGCAAATTATGGGGATTATATCGAGTTTGTAAAATGGTTGATTCCAGAAGCGCATTGGGAGCAGGTGTTTTACAAAACCGCGGTGAACCTATATCGGATTGAATAAATACTGCTTACTTCAACGCGTTGAATTATTTTGAATTTAAAGCCGCAAAAGATTGACGCGGCAACGTTTTTGTAGTACAATACGCTTTGTGGCGCACGGCAGAGTGCTGCCTCAAATTGAAAAAGCAGAGGAGATAAGAAAATGAAAAAGACGAACAGGCTTATGGCGATGGCGTTTGCCGGTGTAATGGCATTTTTATTGGCAGGCTGTTCTTCCAAGCCGGCCGAGACGACGGCTGCGGCGGCGGAGACAACGGCCGCTCCTGAGACGAATGCGGCAGAGAGTAAAGGGGAGACGACGGTAGCCGCGGATGCGGCGGATGGGAAGACATTTAAGATAGGCGTGATCCAGCTTGTGCAGCATGAAGCTTTGGACAGTTCAAACAAAGGTTTTTTTGCGGCACTTGACGACGCCGGCATCCAATACGAGGTGGATCAGCAGAATGCCTCCGGCGAGCAGGCAAACTGCCTGACAATCGCCGAAAAACTGGTAAATGACGGCAACGATTTGATCCTTGCGATTGCGACTCCGGCGGCCCAGGCCGTTGCGGGCGTGACCGAGGACATCCCGATCCTTCTGACTGCGGTCACGGATCCGGCGGCTTCCGGCCTTGTCAACGACAATGCAAAGCCGGGCGTGAATGTATCCGGCACGTCCGACCTGACACCGGTTAAGGAGCAGATCGAGCTTTTACAGCAGATTCTTCCGGATGCAAAGCACATCGGCCTGCTGTACTGTTCGGCGGAGTCCAATTCCGAGCTGCAGATCGCTATGGCCAAGGAGGCCTGTGATGCGGCCGGTATTACCTACGAGGAGTATACGGTGCCGAGCTCCAATGAGATCCAGAGCGTTGTGGAGTCTATGGTGGGCAAGATCGACGCACTTTATATGCCGACCGATAATACGATCGCGGCCGGTATCGCGACGGTAGCGATGGTGGCCAACGATAATAAAATCCCGACGATCTGCGGGGAAGCGGGCATGGTGAATGGGGGCGGACTTGCCACCTACGGCATCGACTATTATCAGCTTGGCTATCTGGCAGGCGAACAGGCGATTGATATTTTGGTAAACGGCGCGGACATTAAGGAGATTCCGATCGGCTATCTTCCGGCAGACCGCTGTGAGCTGACTGTAAACAAGACGACGGCAGAGGCCTTGGGAATTGACATTTCCGGACTCGACGGCGCAGTTGTTGTAGAGTAGGGATAATGGCTTTTGTGGCGGTCACACGCCGCCGGCCGCCTAATGCGGCACTTGAGGTCTTATAGAACCGTGTGTCCCCTTATCCGCTGAGGGGAGGAATGACAGATATATGGGATAAAGCTCCGGCTATATCCTGAAGTATGGAGGATAAGGCATGAGTGGTATTTTCGTTGCCCTGCAGGGCGCCGTGGCGCAGGGGATTTTATGGGGAGTCATGGTGTTGGGCGTATACATCACCTACCGACTCTTGAATATTGCTGACCTGACCGTGGACGGGAGCTTTGCACTCGGCGGCTGTGTCTGTGCGACGCTGATTATAAATTTTAACATGGACCCGGTGCTTGCGCTTGTGATTGCGGCGCTTGCGGGGATGCTTGCGGGAGCGGTGACCGGATTTTTGCATACGGTACTGGAGATTCCGGCGATCCTGGCCGGGATCCTGACCCAGATTTCGCTCTGGTCGGTGAATCTGCGGATCATGAGCGGAAAGAGCAACATTCCCCTTTTGAAGCTGAAAACATTGATTTCCGGTGTCGGGGACAGCCTTGGCCTGAGCCAGGCGCAGGCCTCCATTCTCGTGGGAATCCTGATTGCGCTTCTTATGGTCACGGTACTGTATTGGTTTTTCGGAACCGAGCTTGGGAGTTCCATCCGCGCGACCGGCTACAATGAAGACATGATCCGTGCGCTGGGTGTTAATACCGGAAAAATGAAGCTGCTTGGTCTCATGATTTCCAACAGCCTTGTGAGCCTCTCAGGCGCACTCGTCTGTCAGCACCAGAAATATGCGGACATCAACATGGGCCGAGGTGCAATCGTCATCGGCCTGGCGGCGATCGTCATCGGAGAGGTGCTTTTAAGTGTGGCAGGCGGCTTGTTTGCCGGGAAGCTGGAAAACTTTGCGTTCCGGCTTTCGGCTGTGGTGCTTGGTTCGGCTGCGTACTTTTTGATCCGTGCGATCGTCCTCCAGCTTGGCCTCAAGACGAATGATATGAATCTGTTTACAGCAGTTTTCGTAGCCCTGGCCCTAAGCATTCCGGTGCTCACGGCGAAGTGGCGCGCGAAGCAGGCATATTCGGAAACGGGAGAGGGGGGTGCATAATGCTCACAATTACAAATGTGCAAAAGACCTTTAATAAAGGGACTGTCAATGAAAAAAAAGCACTTTGCGGCATCAACCTCCATTTGAACCCCGGTGATTTTGTGACGGTGATCGGCGGCAACGGGGCGGGTAAGTCCACGATGCTCAATATGATTGCCGGCGTATACCCGATTGATTCGGGAAAGATTGAGATCGACGGAGTGAATATTTCCAGGAAGCCGGAGCATAAGCGGGCACAGTATATCGGCCGTGTGTTTCAGGACCCGATGCGCGGTACGGCCGCCGGGATGGAGATTCAGGAAAACCTGGCGCTGGCATTAAGGCGTGGACGGAGCAGGGGACTTTCCTGGGGGATCAAGGCGAATGAAAAGGATTTTTACCGCGAGTCGCTGACGAGACTCGGCTTGGGCCTGCAGACGAGAATGAGCAGTAAGGTGGGGCTTCTCTCGGGAGGGCAGAGGCAGGCTTTAACACTCCTTATGGCGACGCTTGAGAAGCCGAAGCTTCTGCTGCTGGATGAGCACACGGCGGCGTTAGACCCAAAGACGGCAAAGAAGGTGCTGGAGCTCACGGATGAGATTGTCAGGGAGCGGGAGCTCACGACACTCATGGTCACGCACAATATGAAGGATGCGATCCAGCTTGGGAACCGCCTGATCATGATGCATGAGGGCCGTATTATTTATGATGTGGCAGGGGAAGAAAAGAAAAGCCTGCATGTGGATGATCTTCTGAAGAAGTTTGAGGAGGCCAGCGGGGAAGAATTTGCAAACGACCGTATGATGCTGGCGAAATAAGAGAACAAAAAGGTCCGCTCGGATGAAGCTATGGCTTTCTTCCGGGTGGACCTTTTTCGTAACGGTTTGGATTGGCCTGCGGACTTTCTATGCCGTTTTATCTGAACCGTATTCTTTTTATACGTTAAACCGGAACAGGACGACATCCCCGTCCTTTACTACATACTCCTTTCCCTCGATGCGGACAAGGCCCTTGTCTCTGGCGAGGTTGTAAGCGCCGCAGTCGAGAAGATCCTGATAGTTGACGACTTCAGCTTTTATGAAGCCGCGCTCAAAATCCGAGTGGATTTTTCCGGCGGCCTGGGGGGCTTTGGTGCCGACCTTGATAGTCCAGGCGCGTGTTTCCTTTTCTCCGGCGGTCAGATAGCTGATAAGGCCGAGAAGCCTGTAGCTGGCGGCAATCAGCTTTTCAAGACCGGATTCTTTCAGTCCTAAGTCTTCGAGGAACATTTTTTTCTCCTCCTCCTCGAGCTCGGCGATCTCCTGTTCGATCTGTGCGCAGATCACAAAAACCTCACTGGCATTTTCGGAGGCAAAGGCCCGGACCTTTTGTACATAGACGTTGGCGGCGCCGTCGTCGGCCAGATCGTCCTCACCTACGTTGGCTGCGAAAATGACCGGTTTAAAGGTCAGGAGATTCAGGCTGCCGATAAAGGCGAGAGCCTCGTCGTCCTCGGGCTCAAAGGTGCTTGCGAGCTTTCCATCCTCTAAATGAGCCTTGACGGCTTTTATGAGATTCAGTTCTTTGGCAAGCTCCTTGTTGGAGGCGGCTCCTTTTCCGAGCTTGGCGATCCGGCGTTCCAGAATCTCGATGTCGGAAAAGATGAGCTCAAGATTGATTGTCTCGATGTCACGCAGAGGATCGACTGTGCCGTCCACATGGATGACATTGGAATCCTCAAAGCAGCGGACGACATGGACGATTGCATCAACCTCACGGATATTGGAGAGGAACTGGTTGCCGAGTCCTTCTCCCTTAGAAGCGCCCTTGACGAGACCCGCTATATCGACGAATTCGATGACGGCGGGCGTGGTCTTTTCCGAGTGATAGAGGTCAGTCAGGAGTTTTAGTCTGAAGTCCGGGACCGGGACGACGCCGACGTTGGGGTCGATTGTACAGAAGGGGTAATTGGCGGATTCCGCACCGGCTTTGGTGAGAGAGTTGAATAATGTACTTTTGCCTACGTTGGGCAGGCCGACGATTCCTAATTTCATGTATCTCGATTGCTCCTTTGTTTCATTTAAGTCTTGTGCCTTTATCATTTTTACATTATTTTGGGTATATGTCAATGGGATAGACGAAAAAAGTTGGGGGCGGGAGTGGGGGCGTCTCTTTGTGCCCGGCTGTTTAGTGGGATACGAAAGAAAATCCGTTGACTTTTTTAGGAAAGAGTGCTACGATAAAAAACAAGAATGCGGCTGATTGATGGAGACGTTCAGGGCTGACATCTATTCGGGTGTCAGTTTTTCTTGTATGGAAAATTTTGTTTCCTGTATACTTCAAAGGGAGTGCCAAGCCGGACCTGACGGGGTGCGGCTGTGTATGGAGTGAGAGCGCTGCGGCGAAGGGGAAATAGGGTGTTGGAAGAACCGCCATGGGTGGGGAATCCTGCGGGGCAGGGTTCTTTATTTGTGGAAAAAGATTCGGCTTTATAAAAAGGAGAGGCATTATGGCGATTTTTGAAGGAGCAGGCGTTGCGCTTGTGACGCCGTTTAAGGAAAACGGCGAGGTAAATTATGAAAAGCTGGAGGAGCTGGTGGAGGAGCAGATCGCAAACCATACGGATTGTATCGTTGCGACCGGGACGACCGGTGAATCGGCGACCATGACGGAGGCGGAGCATGTGAATGTGATCCGTTTCATATGCGGTGTAGCGGATGGCAGGATTCCGGTCATTGCCGGGACCGGTTCAAATTGTACGCGGACGGCGGTGGAGCTCTCTGTGGAGGCTGAGGGAGCGGGAGCGGACGGTGTGCTCTTGGTTTCTCCCTATTATAATAAGGCAACACAGGAGGGATTAAAAGCACATTTTACAAAGATCGCAGAGGCGATCCGGATCCCGTGCATTTTATATAACGTACCGAGCCGGACGGGGGTGAACATTGAGCCGCAGACGATTGTGGAGTTGTGCAAGAAGGTGGAAAATATCGTCGGCGTTAAGGAGGCCAGCGGGAATTTTTCGGCGGCAGCTACGATTTTGAACCTGTCGGGCGGATATGTAGACGTGTATTCCGGAAACGACGACCAGATTGTTCCGATGCTGGCTTTGGGCGGAAAGGGTGTAATTTCCGTGCTGTCCAATATCGCACCGCAGCAGACGCACGATATATGTGAAAAGTTTTTCAAGGGAGATCTTGCGGGCAGCCGCAGGATTCAGCTAAAAGCGATGCCGTTGATTGACGCATTGTTCAGCGAGGTAAATCCGATTCCGGTGAAGGCGGCCATGAACCTGATGGGCAAGGCCGTAGGAGATCCAAGGCTTCCGCTGACGGTGATGGAGCCGGCGCATCAGGAGCGTCTGAAAAAGGAAATGGAAAAATTCGGCATTTTGTGAGTGCTTTGCTGTGGAAAAGAGGTAAAAAATGATACGAGTGATTTTAAACGGCTGCCAAGGCGCTATGGGACGTGTGATAACGGAGCTTGTCAGAAAGGATGAGGAGCTGGAGATTGTTGCAGGCGTAGACAGGGATACGAAGACGGCATGCGGCTATCCCGTGTATGAGACGCTTGCAGAATGCCCGCAGGCCGATGTGCTGATTGATTTTTCCGTAGCTGCGGCCACGGACGGGGTACTCTCATACTGCAAAGAGACAAAGATACCTGCCGTAATTTGCACGACCGGACTTTCCGAAGCGCAGATTTCCCGCATAAACGAGCTTTCGAAGACCTGTGCCGTTCTGCGTTCTGCGAATATGTCGGTGGGAATTAATCTGCTGTTTAAAGTGCTGCGTGAGGCGGCACCGGCGCTGGCGGCGGCTGGCTTTGATATCGAAATTCTGGAGAAGCACCATAACCGCAAGCTGGATGCGCCAAGCGGGACTGCGCTGGCGCTGGCGGATGCAGTGAATGAGAGCCTGGATCAGGCGTACCATTACACGTATGACCGCACGGGAAGACGGGAGAAGCGGGATAAAAAGGAGATCGGGATCCAGGCGATCCGCGGCGGTTCGATTGTCGGCGAGCATGATGTTCTGTTTGCGGGAGAAGATGAGATCATTACCTTCAGCCACACGGCAAACTCCCGTGCTATTTTCGGAAACGGTGCGGTGCAGGCGGCAAAGTTTTTGTGCGGGAAGGCGCCGGGACTGTATGATATGAGGGATGTGATCGGATAAAAGAGGAGTGAAAGCCCTTAATAGCATGAATGATACGCCATAATGGATGAATTTCTGCAAACATTTGCCTGCCTGGCAGGCGGCAGAAACGAAGAAAACATCTGTTATGGCGTTTTATGTTGGAATCGGCTCGTTTTTTATAGAAATTTTCTTATCATTTTTCCCTATTCTGTGTTATACTAAGAAAAAGACAGGGCCGGCGGCGGTCGTGGCGTCAGGAAGATAAATCGGAGGTTTCCATGTATCAGTTTATCGTCAATCCCAGTGCGGGAGCAGGCAGGGGGTATCGGATATGGAAAAAACTGGAGCGACAGTTAGAGAACGACAGCCAGGAATACCAGGTTTTCTTCACAGAAAAGCAGGGAGATGCGGCAGGAATCGCCAAAGGTCTGACTGCGGATAAAGACGAAGCAAAAATTATTGTTGTCGTGGGCGGAGAGGGGACATATAATGAGGTTTTGAACGGCCTTTCGTTTCGGGGGCTTTTGACGCTTGGTTATGTCCCGGCAGGCTTCCGCAATGCGCTTTCGAAAGGATTTCAGTCCTTCTGGCAGGTGAAGCGCCAGATCAGACGGATCCTGCGGCCTAAGTATTATCGGTTTTTGGATTATGGAGTGATGACCAGCGGGGGGGATGAGATCTTCAGCCGCCGGTTTGCGGGACGCTGCGGGATCGGCCTGGATGCGGCGGTCTGCCATAATCTGCTATGCTGTCCGGCGCGTACACAGATGTGCAGAGCCCACCTGCACCGGACATTGACTCTGCTTTTGGGTGTCAAGCAGCTTTTTTTGGCAAAGCCCGCGAAAGGGTATCTTTTGTTTGACGGGACAAAGCGGGTGGAATTTAATCACATTTATTTTATTTCCTGCCGTGTCCATCAGGAGGAAAAGCGGAAAAAAGGTGCGGAATTTGTTGGCGCGGGCGATGGAAAGCTGAAAGTTTATGTGGCAAGCGCCTCAAAAAAACGCCGGATGTTTCCGATGCTGTTTCATGTACTCGCGGGTCTGCCAAAAAAGGCACGCGGCGTCCGGATCTTCGAGTGTGGTGAGGTACAGGTCCATTTGAACAGGCCGCTGGCAGTCCATGTAGATGGGGAAAGCTGCCTGTGTCAGCAGGATCTGGAGATCCGATGTATTCCGAACCGGATCCGTATGATTGGTCTTTAAGGCGTCCGGCCGAACAGAAAGGAAGGGGCATACATGAGAATCGGACAGGGATACGATGTACACCGTCTCTGTGAGGGAAGAAAATTAGTACTCGGCGGCTTGGAGATCCCATATGAGAAGGGGCTTTTAGGCCATTCCGATGCAGACGTTCTGGTACATGCCATCATGGACGCACTGCTTGGCGGGGCTGCGCTTGGTGATATCGGAACACACTTTCCCGACACGGATGCGCAGTATAAGGGGATCTCGAGTATGGAGCTTTTACAAAAGGTGGGAGAGCTCTTGGCAGAAAACGGCTTCCTGATTGAAAATATTGACTCCACGATCCTTGCCGAGCGGCCAAAGCTTGCGGCGTTTCGGCCAAAGATGGAGGAGAGGATCGCGGCTGCGCTTGGAATCGAGAAAAGCCAGGTAAGCGTAAAGGCAACAACCGAGGAAGGGCTGGGCTTTACAGGAAAGGGAGAGGGGATTGCGGCTCAGGCCGTTGCGCTTCTTTCGACAGTCGCGGACTATAATCTGGAGGACCGCTTAGCGGGCAGGGAATGTACAGGTTGCCAGGGCTGTCAGAAACGATAAAGGACGGGCCGAAAAGGGCCGTATGAAGGGAAAAGGAGAACGTAATTATGAAAATCTATAACACTCTCTCAAAGAGAAAAGAGGAGTTTGTCCCGGTGGAGCCGGGGAAGGTCAAAATGTATGTATGCGGCCCGACCGTGTATAATTTTATCCACATCGGGAATGCCCGCCCGATGATCGTGTTTGACACGGTGCGGCGCTATTTTGAATATAAGGGCTATGAGGTCAACTATGTCTCCAATTTCACCGATGTGGACGACAAGATCATCAAGAAGGCCATCGAGGAGGGCGTGGACGCGGACACGATCTCCAAGCGCTATATTGCCGAGTGCAAAAAGGATATGGAGGGAATGAACGTAAAGCCGGCGACAAAGCATCCGCTGGCGACCGAGGAGATCTGCGGCATGCTGGACATGATCGGCACGCTGATAGAAAAGGGCTATGCCTATGCGGCAGAGGACGGCACGGTTTATTTCCGCGTACGCAAGTTTAAGGATTACGGAAAGCTGTCCCACAAAAATCTTGACGAGCTGCAGTCGGGCTTCAGAGAGATCAAAGTGACCGGTGAGGAGGGCAAAGAGGATCCTAACGACTTCGTTTTGTGGAAGCCGAAGAAGGATGGGGAGCCTTACTGGGAGTCTCCGTGGTGCGAGGGACGTCCGGGCTGGCATATCGAGTGCTCGGTTATGGCAAAGCGCTATCTCGGCGAGGAGATTGATATTCACGCCGGCGGCGAGGATCTGATCTTTCCTCACCATGAAAACGAGATCGCCCAGAGCGAGGCCGCGAATGGGAAGACTTTTGCGAAGTACTGGATGCATAATGCATTCTTAAATATCGACAACAGAAAAATGTCCAAATCGCTTGGCAACTTCTTCACAGTCCGCGAGATCAGCGAAAAATATGATCTTCAGGTGCTCCGCTTTTTTATGCTGAGCGCACACTATAGGAGTCCTCTTAATTTCAGCGCTGAGCTTATGGAGGCGTCGAAGAACGGATTGGACCGGATCCTTACAGGAGTGGAAAAGCTTAAGGAAGCCTGGGCAAAGGGCGCAGAAGGGGCCCAAAGCGCCGGGGAAACGGAAAATAAAGAGAAAGCCCTGGAGCTCGTGGAGAAATACGAGCGGGCCATGGATGACGATTTCAACACGGCCGATGCGATTTCTGCGGTGTTCGAACTTGTGAAACTTGGCAATTCCACGGCGGAGGGGGCGAGCCGTGCATACGTGGGCTTCCTCAAGGAGACCCTGGAGCGCTTGTGTGATGTGCTGGGAATCCTGACGGAGCGGAAAAAAGAAATCCTGGATTCGGAGATTGAGGACAGGATCGCACAGAGGCAGGCCGCGAGGAAGGCAAAGAACTTTGCGCTGGCCGATGAGATCCGGGAGCAGCTCCTGGCACAGGGAATCGTTTTGGAAGATACAAGAGAGGGCGTAAAATGGAGGAAGGCATAAAAAGCCCGGCAGATGCAGCAGCGGCAGAACAGGCGTTTTTTGAGACGGCGTTCCGTCTAAAGAAGGTGGATGCCGCGCAGTATTCCCCACTCGTGCTGGCGTATCTCGGAGATGCGGTCTATGAGGTATTGATCCGCACGCTGGTGGTAAACGGTGGGAACATGCAGGTAAATAAACTCCATAAACGCAGTGCCGGCCTTGTGAAAGCGGCAGCGCAGGCGAGGCTTTTTATGGCTGTCGAGGACGAGCTTACCGAGGAGGAGCGCGCCGTTTACAAACGCGGGCGGAATGCGAAGCCAATATCCATGGCGAAAAATGCGACGGTGCGCGACTATCGTATGGCGACCGGATTTGAGGCGCTGGTGGGGTATCTGTATTTGGCAGAGCGCCGCAGGCGGCTTGTTCAGCTTGTAAGCCTGGGGCTTGAAAAAATCGGAGAATTTGACGGGGAACAAAAAGGATGAATGTGGAAGAACTGAATGTGGAGGGCCGGAACGCCGTTCTGGAAGCGTTTCGAGCCGGCAAGCCGATTGACAGACTATATGTGCTGGACGGCTGTCAGGACGGACCGGTGAAAACCATTGTGCGTGAAGCGAAAAAGCAGGGAACGGTAATTGACTTTGTCCCGAAGGAGCGTTTAGACGCCATGACAAAAACAGGGCGTCATCAGGGCGTTATCGCCGTTGGCGCCGCCTATGCGTACGCTGAGGTTGAGGATATGTTAAAGGCTGCCGAGGAAAAGGGGGAACCCGCATTCTTGTTCCTTCTGGACGGGATCGAGGACCCACATAATCTGGGGGCCATTATCCGGACGGCGAACCTTGCAGGAGCACACGGTGTCATTATTCCAAAGCGGCGGGCCGTCGGGCTGACGGCAGCGGTCGCGAGAACCTCGGCGGGGGCGCTTCATTTTACGCCGGTTGCAAGAGTGGCGAATCTTGCCTCCACCATTGAGGAGCTAAAGAGCCGGGGGCTCTGGTTTGTATGTGCCGATATGAGCGGTGAGAGTATGTATACGCTTAACCTGACCGGACCAATCGGGCTCGTGATTGGCAGCGAGGGGCAGGGGGTCGGCCGGCTTGTACGGGAGAAATGTGACATGACGGCGGCGATCCCGATGCGCGGGGATATTGATTCCCTGAATGCGTCTGTGGCGGCGGGTGTGCTGGCCTATGAGATCGTACGGCAGAGGATTTCATAAAGACAAAGTTACGCCTTCGGGGCAGAAAGAAGCCCCCGAAGGCGGGATAGGACTGCGGCGGAAAGAAAGTATGGTACCTGGCCGAACCGCCGCAGACAGAGAATCCTGCAGAGCAGGATTCTTTTTTATCTTATAGGAAAGTCCTCTGAACTTTCCTATAAGACAAAAGGTTCTGTCGTGCCAGGATGTGCCCTCTTTATACGGTACTAATCTTCGAGTGTGTAGACTCGGAACAGATTGGACCAGGTATTGCCGATGATGTAGCTGGTGTAGGTTTTGCCGGGCTGTACATTGATGCTGTAGGTCAGAACCGGATTGCTCACGCTGCAGGACGAGCAGTTGCCTATGAGCGCCGAGAAGACGATGACGGGAAGCTCGCCGAACGTGGAGAAGGAGGCCGTCTGTGCGTTCGTGACGAAGAAGGTGTAATTCCCGGCTGATGCCTGTTTGAAGGATGTGACCTCCTTGTACCCGACATTGGAGAAGGCGATCTGGTTGTTGAACAGGCGGACGTCGTAGTTGGAGCCGCTGTAGGACATGTTGGCGACCCGCAGGCAGCCGTAGCCGGACGATAGGTTGGTACATCCCATATCGGAGACTCTTGCAAGTGTGACGCCGTTCGGGGCATCTAAAATGACCATCGTAACCTTTTCACCGGCAACAAAGCCTAAAGACTGCTGGTAGTAGATTTGGCCGCGTGTCGCCTGTACCGTGACGGTATGGAAGCCGTCGGATACTTGGCTGTACGAGGACACGGTCGCAAAGCTGGAGCCGGAGAAGACGCTCCGGCCGTCAATAAAGACGTCAAGGCTCAAACCGTTGGTCGTTGCATTCAAAAACCGTACCTGGCCGTAATAAGTAACCGTAGGCAGGCTTGGGGTCGGGCAGGTTATGCAGGGCCAGGTAATGCTTGGTGTGTTGTTGCCGGGATAGGCCGGGATGCTGTTGCCCGGGCTGCCGGGCGGAGGTGCGATCGGGGTAGTGGGGATTCCCGCGATGTCATCTCCCGGATAAACGGGGAAGCCGCCCGGAGGCGCGATCGGGGTAGTGGGGATTCCCGCGATGTCGTCTCCCGGATAAGCTGGGGGGCCGCCTGGAGGCGCAATAGGGGTAGTGGGGATTCCTGCGATGTCGTCTCCCGGAAAAACAGGGAAACCGCCCGGAGGCGCAATAGGGGTCGTCGGAATTCCCGCAGGGTCGTTCCAGACGGCTGTGGCCGCGCCGTTTTCGTTGGCTGTGGCCGGCGTGTTGATGTTGGTTGTATCTGGCATAAAAAACCTCAATGTTTTTTTATTATAAAATATGTGAAAAAAAATAAAATGTTACGGTTGACAAAAAGGAAAAGCCGTGATACTATATCTAAGGTTTCAAAAACTTCTGCTGCTATAGCACAGTCGGTAGTGCGCATCCTTGGTAAGGATGAGGTCACCAGTTCGATTCTGGTTAGCAGCTCTTGCAGAAACCATTATAAGGCATTCCGGATCTCCGGGGTGCCTTGTTTTATCATATTATAAAAGGAGAAAGAAATCATGAAGCGATCGTATGAGATGGACATGTGCAGCGGGCCGGTTTTAAATAAGATCCTGGTTTTTTCGGTTCCGCTCATGCTGTCGGGAATTTTGCAGCTTCTGTTTAACGCGGCGGATGTGGTCGTTGTGGGACGCTACGCGGGCAGCCAGTCGTTGGCAGCGGTGGGTTCCACGTCGGCGCTCATCAATCTGCTGATCAATGTGTTCATTGGTCTATCGGTCGGCGTCAATGTTCTTGTGGCGCGCTATTATGGAGCCAGGAAAGAGCAGGACGTAAAGGAGACCGTACATACGGCAGTCGCGATCAGCCTTCTTTCCGGCACGTTTTTAATCATTCTCGGGCTTTCCATGTCGAGGCCGATGCTGGAGCTCATGGATACGCCGGAGGATGTAATAGAGAAATCGTCGATTTATATGGAGATCTTTTTTGTAGGGATGCCGGCGACCATGCTCTATAATTTTGGAAGCGCAATCCTGCGCGCGGTCGGGGATACAAGGCGGCCGCTTTATTTTTTGACGGCGGCCGGTATCGTCAACGTGATTTTAAATCTGTTTTTTGTCATTGTATGCAAGATGGATGTGGCTGGTGTCGCGCTGGCTACCGTGATCTCGCAGGTGATTTCGGCGGGACTTGTCTTTGCCTGCCTTTTAAAGAACGAAGGGTGTCTTAAGCTTCAGCTTAAGGAGCTTCGGATCTATTGGCCGAAGCTTAGGAGGATTGTAAAGGTCGGGCTGCCGGCCGGGATGCAGGGGGCGATTTTTTCGATCTCCAATGTGCTGATTCAGTCGTCTGTCAATTCTTTCGGCTCGGTCGCGATGGCAGGAAATACAGCCTCGCAGAATATTGAGGGGTTCATTTACAATGCGATGAACGCCGTGTATCAGACGAATTTGAGCTTTACGAGCCAGAATCTTGGCGGAAGAAAGTATAAGAGGATCGGACGGATTATGCTGACCTGCCTGGGCGTTGTGACGGCGGTCGGCATAGGAATGGGATTTGCGGCCTATGGCGCAGGCAGATTGCTTCTGGGGATCTATTCTTCGGATGCGGAGGTGTTGAAGTATGGGATGCTGCGGCTCGGAATCATCGCGACGACATATTTTACCTGCGGTCTCATGGACACGATGGTCGGGAGTTTAAGAGGGCTTGGATATTCGATTCTTCCGATGTGTGTGTCGCTTGCAGGGGCGTGCGGATTTCGTATCGTGTGGATTTTTACCGTATTCCAGATG
>JAAWAR010000093.1 GCA_022792295.1 Lachnospiraceae bacterium | reverse complement strand
TTCGCCTCGGCCCATTCCTTCGGGATAAAGGTCTTTAAAATACCGGTCTGTACCATCTTGGATTCAATTTGATTGCCGTCCTGGATTAACGTCATGGCAAAGGTGCCCTCGCTCTTTAAGGAATCGGCGGAAAGCTGCTCAAAGATCTTGTTGTTCTTCGGCTGCTGCCACTCGTATTCCATCTTGTAGGACGGGTCGATCGACTGCAGGTATTCGATAAATAACGGAAGCGCGCTCTTGCCGCGGCTCGAGTTTCCTACGCCGTAGAAAGTCTTCCCGTTGGATTCCTCGATGGCCTTCTTGGCAAGCTCCTCCATGGACATGCCCTCGGCCTCTTTAATGATCTTTTCGATCTCGGAAAGATTTGCATCGTCTGCCGCTGCTGCCGTCGTCTCGGCCGGAGCCTTTGTTTCTCCCTCGGCTACCGCCGCTGTTGTCTCGGCCGGAGCCGCTGCTGCCGTTGTAGCCGCCGTCTGCCCGCCTCCGCCGCAACCTGCGAGAGACATGACGACCATGGATGTCGCCAGCGCCAGAGATAAAGTACGTTTCTTCATAAAAAATCCTCCTCCTTTTTAATAATCTATAGATATTATATCGAAAAAAGGAATTTTTTACCACAGGAGAAATCTGCGATTCTTTGTGTTTTTCTGATATTTTGCATAAAAATCCGACATGTAAGCTATTTTTTTGTGCAAGTTTACCTATAATTTTCCCGTTATCTCTTGTCCTGAAACTCAGACGGCGTCATTCCAACCATCTTCTTAAAACTCGATGAAAAATAGGCAATATCTTTATAGCCGACTCCTGCGGCAACCTCATAAACTTTATTCCGGCAGTCCGAAAGCAGGCGCATGGCGGCAGCCATCCGGTATCTTGTCAGATAGGCTGTGACCGTACAGCCGGTCTCTTTTTTAAAATGGTGGCTCAGATGCCCCTCACTGATGCCGACCGCCTCAGCCACCTGGCTTACGCTCATATCGTTTTCTCCGTAATGTGCCGCTATATAGGCAGCGGCCGCGCGGACATAGCCGGAAAGCCCCGGTGTATTCTCATCAAACGGGAGCAGCTTTCCGGCCGGATCCACGGTTTTGTCCTCCCTGCCCTCAGACGATCCGCGCACTTCCAAAAGCTGTTTCCTGGCGCGGAGCACCGCTTTTTCCAGCTCCCCATCCTCAAACGGCTTTAAAATATAGTCAAAGGCGTACAGCTTCAGTGCCTCCTTCGCATACTCGAACTCACTGTAGGCCGTAAGGAAAATCACCGGAAGCCGGTTTTCCTCCTCCCTTAACTTTTTAAGGAGCTCCAGCCCGTTCATCTTCGGCATGCGGATATCGCAGACCAGCAAATCGGGCGCTTCCCTGTGGATTACTTCCAGCGCCTCCTGCCCGTTGGCGGCCTCCAGGACCGTCTCAAAGCCAAGCGAGACCCAGTCCGTCTCGGAGACAATCCCCTTTCTCACAAACAGCTCGTCATCTACGACCAATACCTTATTCATACCGTTCCTCCTTCCCGCTCTGGCCCGGAGGCGCTTCCCTCTGTTTGGGAAGCGTAAGGAGGACCCGTGTGCCTCCCTCCGGCCGCCGTCCTACTTTAAGCCCATAGCCGTCTCCATAATGCAGCCGTATGATCATGTCCACATTGTAAAACCCGATGTGCCCCTTCAGGTTTCTCCTGTCGCGGCTGTTTAAGTGTTCCATGACCGTCTCCTCGATGCCGCAGCCGTCATCCGTCACCTCAATCAGCAAAAGATTCTCGTCAGCCGACTCCGAGACACGGACAACAATGTGCCCCTCATCCGATTCCGCGAGGCCGTGGAGCACCGCGTTCTCCACGATCGGCTGCACAATGAGCTTCGGGACCATGCAGTCGGAAAGTTCCTCCGGAAGCACACAGGTAAACGCAAATTTCCCGCCGAAACGAAGTCGCTGGATCTCGGCATAGCACTCCACAAGCTCCAGCTCCTCAGAGAGCGCAAGGAACGGCTCGCCGGAGATGCTCGTCCTGAGGATCTTGGCGAGCTTTGCGGCAAGCGTTGCAATCTCCGGGATATGGTTGGCCTTTGCCACCCACTTCATCGTATCCAGCGTGTTGTATAAAAAATGCGGATTTAATTGGGACTGCATCATGGCGATCTGCACCTCATTTAACCGCTTCTGCTGTGCTACCTGCTCATCCATGTACTCGGAAAGCCGCGCCGTCATCGTGTCAAAATTATCGGCGAGCTGCCCGAATTCATCGATCCGCTCCGTCTGCACGCGCGTGTCCAGATGTCCCTCCTGTACGGCCTGCATGGCCGTATTCAAGATCCGGATCGGCCTTGAGAGGTGGCTGCTCATCTTTGCGGAAACCGCCAGACAGAGAAGAAAGCTTACCCCTGTCATGATAAACAGCACCGTATACATGGATCGGACCGTGTCCTCCGTAAAGACCTCCGGTCGTAAGAGGACACTGTAAAGCCCTGTCCCGGAGAGCGCCGAGACATAAACGCTGTTGCCGCGGCAGGCTTCCGTGAGCGGCTTTCCTAAAAGCCTGCGCTCGCGGAGCACACTGCCGATGCCCTCACGCCTCGCGGTCCCGGCGCTGTAAACCGTCTCAAAAAACCCATCCAGAATACAGATCCCATCCTGGCTCCCGCACACGCCTTTTAAAACCTCCTCGAAATTCTCCTCCCCAAGGCTTACGACCACAAACCCCGCTGCCTCACCACCCGCACTCAGGATGACCCGCGCGGCCGTAAGAAGCTCTGTGTTCTCCTCCTGCGTTTTCTGCAGGGAAAGTTTCCCGGGCCGGGCAGAGGCCGCCTTTAAAATCCCCCAGTAAGGCGGCAGTGTCTTGTGAAACATGCCGGTCCCGGTCGAATACAGGCAAAGACCGTCTGCGGAGTACAAATCAAACTGCGCGAAGCTTCGCAGCGGGCCAGTCACACCGTAAAGGAGGCTGTAGATCTCGCTGCGGCGGCCGTAACTCTCCGAGATAAGCGCCTGCCGGATTGCTTCGTCCTCTGCCAGTTTCCCGGCCGTCTCATCCAAAAGAGAAAACAGCTCCGAAAGCCGCTCCTCGATAACGGCGGCCTGCTCCAGATCCTTTTTCCGGTAATCGTTGGCCGCCTTCGCCTTAAAAAGCTGAATCAAAAACAAACAGGAAACCACCAGAGGTAGGACGGCCACAAACAAGATGCCCGCCAAAAGCTCCTGCTTAAACGAGCGCTTAATCATGTTCTTCATTCATCAGTCCCGCCCATTTTTTCAAAATTGTCTCCTGGCCGGCGGCTGCCTGGGTCAGGTCAAAGTCCACGATCCTGCCAGCCTCTTTCTCCCGGCCGGATGCCATGTCAAGGCGCACGCTCCTCCGGTACAGATGCTCGACACAAAACCGCTGCACATCGTCGCTCACGATAAACTCCAGGAAAAGCTCTGCATTCTCCATATGCGGCGCCGCCTTCACGATCGCACAGCCATCCGGAAGCGCACTTGTCCCTTCCTTCGGATAGACGATCGCGAGATCCGCGCCGCGGGCAATCCATTTCTTCGCCGTTTCCTCCAGTGTGATCCCCACAAGACGGCGGCCCGCCGCCACCTCCTCGACCGCCTCGCCGGAGCTCTCGGCCATATGCCCGTCCAGAGCCCCTGCAAATCGTTCCAGGGTCTCATCCTCACTCATGCCCAAAATCTGGACCATTGTCGCAAGCATCGTACAGCTGCTGCCGGAATTGGCCGGATCGGCAAAGGCAATTTTTCCACGCCAGGAATCCGAAAAAAGTTCACCAAAGCCGTCCGGCGCTTCGTCCTCCCCAACCAGCTTGTTGTTATAGATCAATACGATCGGAAGCTCCGTAAATGCGGTCCAGCAGTCATCCCTTGAGACGTAGCGTTCATTCAGCTTGTCCTTTGCAGCGACACGATATGGCTCAAAATACTCCCTGCTGGCCTCATAGCTCTCCACGCCTCCGCCAAACATGACGTCGCAGGCGCTCTGCCCCTTCTTTTGTTCCTCTCCGATGATCTCCAGAAGCTCCGTCGTCCCCCCGGCATGCACATCGACCCAGATTCCGGTCCGTTCCTCAAATTCCTTGACAATCGGACCGTATACCTCCTCCTTGTGGGATGTATAAAGAGTCAGTCTCTTTTCTTCGGGCACCGCCTCCGTCGAAGGGGAAACCTTGCCCGCACCTGGCACACAGCCGCTTAAGAAAACGAGCAGGGCAAGGGAGAAAAGAACCCGTTTTTTTATGGATCCCGGAAGAATCATATCTTCCACCTCCGGTTTTTTATGTATTTTTTTATTTTACTATAGATTATCTGTTTTTGCAAATTCGCTCTGTCTTGTTTTACAGCTTTTAGAAATCGGGCAGGCAGACTGTGCGGATTGCTGCTTACGTAGGTCTGTACACTTACCGCATGGGATCGTATGATAAGCCGGATCAACAATGACCAAAAACTCCTCTGCACTGCGCTTCGGCTCCTTGACAAGCGCCGCCGTGCTTTGGAGCATCACAGGCGATTTTTGCGGATCTTTGACGGTTTGCCGTGAACTTATATGAACCGTAACCGGTGTCGGTAAACGTGATGTTCTTTCTCACTTTTCTTATTGTACGATTGGCCAAAAAGTGGTATTATAGCAAACGAGAATCTCATCCTAAATCAGAAAGGGAGAATGTACATATGGGATTATTTTCAAGAAAACCTAAAATAGACATGGAGGAAGCGCAGAAAAACAAGGTCAAAATGCGCCAGCTTTTTGACCAGGCTGTTGCAAACGGGGACTCCTATCAGATTCTTTATGCCACCACCGGTTCCACCTGGAAGGAGGACGGACTCCTGTCTGACACACAGGTCTATCAGTTTATCAGCCTTATATTTGGATACAGGGAAAATGATTTCAAGATCATTGCACTTCCGGTGGACACCAAGCTGACTGAGACCTCAGAGCCGCTTACAGTTGAGCTCTCGGAGGTCAAGTCCGTGAAATACAGAAAGAAAGATCACTGCCTGGATATGGACTTTAAAGAACGCGGAAGAAAATCCATGTATTTTGGGTTCAGCGACATAGAGAAAAATTCCCGCAGCTTTGTTGACAACGTCAGCCAGGAGGAAGAACGGCAGGCGTTTATGGCATTCATTGAACAATATAAGGAAAAGCTGTAGGCAATGCCGATATGCATATTTTACGGCCTCCGGATAATCGCCCGGAGGCCGTTTTTATCAAAAGCGGAGAGCTTTGTTTTAATTCAACTTCTTCACAGTCAGCGTCGCATTCAATCCGGTTCCCAGAACCACAGTTGCCACAATCGGAGCGGTAATTGCCAAATCAATCACGCTTCCGGCGGCAAGATTCACGACAGTCTCTCCGGAAATAGTCGTCTCGATATTTGCCGGCAGTGCACGCGAAATGGTCGCCCCTGGAATGTCTGTGTTGTTCTGCCGTACAGAAACAGCGATTGTCCCGGCCGCTACGATCGAAGCATTTAACTGGTAGTTAATCGCATAAACTCCCGCATCGGTGACGGTAATGCTGTTGGCCGGCGTATAGGTGATTCCATCAGAGGCCATAGAGGAGGCCAAAGGAATCTGTGTGCTGATATTAGCTGCCAGATTTAATGTCTGTGGGGTTGTGCTATAGAGTCCGCCGTAAGCTGCCAGGCCGTTTGCCGGGCCGGTGGGACCGGTCGGGCCCGCTGCCCCCTCTGCTCCTGCCGGACCTGTAGGGCCGGTCGGGCCTGCCGGACCCTCTGGGCCTTGTGCTCCTGCTGGACCTTCCGGACCTGTAGGACCTGCCGGACCCTGCGGGCCTTGTGCTCCTGCCGGACCTGCTGGGCCGGTCGCTCCCGCTGCTCCTGCCGGGCCTTGTGCTCCTTCTGCCCCTGTAGGACCTGCCGGACCTACCGGACCCTGCGGGCCTGCCGGGCCTGCTGGGCCGGTCGCTCCCGCTGCTCCCGCCGGGCCTTGTGCTCCTGCAGGGCCTTCCGGGCCGGTCGCTCCCGCTGCTCCCGCCGGGCCCTGTGCTCCTTCTGCCCCTGTAGGACCTGCCGGACCCTGCGGGCCTTGTGCTCCTGCCGGACCTGCTGGGCCGGTTGCTCCTGCTGCCCCTGCCGGGCCTTCTGCCCCGATCGGGCCTTGCGGACCGGTCGGACCTGCCGCTCCTGCCGGGCCTGCCGCTCCAATTGGACCCTGCGGACCGGTGGGGCCTGCCGGACCCATCGAGCCTTGTGCTCCTGCCGGGCCCATCGGACCGGTCGGACCTGCCGGGCCCATAAATCCCTGGGGACCCATTGGACCTTCAAGCCCCATCGGACCTTCAAGTCCCATCGGACCCATTGGGCCTTCTGGGCCCATCGGACCCATCGGACCTGCCGGGCCCATCGGACCCTGGGGGCCCATCGGGCCTACCGGGCCTGCCGGACCCATTGGACCGGTCGGACCACAGCAGGGATTGCAGTCCGGCATGCAGCCAGGTGTACAGTCTGAATTGCAGCCACAACCGCAGCCCGGACTGCAGCATGATCGAAAATTCCTATTCCTTCCGTCATTACAATTACCAAATGCATTAAACATTGAAATTCTCCTGTATTTTCTTTTACCTTATACTATGTGGGACATCCATTTTCGTCCCTTGTTCTTTCTTTATTTTCGCCCTTCTTCAAAATATCTCCTGTTATGCTCGCATGCCTTTGTACCGGGTTTAAACCGTTCCGCCAGCCGATTAAACTGTTCTGCCAGCCTTTTTTTCCCAAGTCTGTCATAACAGACGCATAGCTGTAAGCATGGTACGTAGCCTCTTAACTCCTCCTGGATAAATCCATCCGTACTGCCCTGCTTCCTGTTTTTTAGCGCCTGCCGGTACCAATAGGCCGCCTCTACAAACTCCTGCCGCTCCAGAAACCAGCTTCCAATATCACAGCAAAGCTCCGGCCGCGGAATCCCATACTGCAGCCCGTTAAATAATGCCTTTATGGCCTCCCCGTTTTCCGACAGCCCATATCGGCATTTCGCCAGATGCCTGCAGGCATCCAGCTTATTCTCCTTCCAGCCATCCGGCCGTTCAAGGAAGTTCTCCAGCTCTCTGACTGCCTCCTTATAGCGTCTGTGATAATACAGCTCCTTTCCATAATAATACTGCTCCCTTGCCCCAAAGCTCTCCCCATCTGTCCGCATCTTTTCAAAAATCCGCAGGTTTCTCCCGGAGTCCGGAGCCTTTTCCTTACGGTGTTCGATTACGATCTCCTCTTTCCATATTGTTCCAAACGGCACCACCGCTTCATGAACCCGGCCGCGCCACACAGCGCGTTCGCACCGTCTGATTAACCGCTCTCTGTAAAACGTAAAGGAAGGCCTCCCCTGTTCATCAAACCCGACCGCATACAAAAGCATCACAAAATCCGGCTTTTCTGCCGTCAGGCGGACCTTCAGCTCCTTCAGCTTCTCAAGCTCTCCCTCTAAAATCACATCGTCTGCGTCCAGCCAGAACAAATATTCTCCGCGGCCTTTCGAAAAAGCAAAATTCCTGGCAGACGCAAAATCATCCTGCCAGGAAAAATCATATACCTTCTCCGTATACTGCCTTGCAACCTCTTTCGTCCGGTCGGTTGAACCGGTATCTATAATCACAATTTCGTCCACAAACCCTGCCACGCAGGCAAGGCAGCGTCCCAGAACCGCTTCCTCATTTTTCACGATCATGCAAAGACTGACCGATGTCATCCCGTATTCTCCTCGTTTTGTCTTTGTACTCAATATATGTACAGCCTTGCAGGCAGGTGCCAGGGGAATGGGTATCCCGACATCTGCCTGCACTTCTCTACGAAAAAATCCCCTTGATTGTCTCCACAATCTTCACCAGAATACTCCAAATCCTATCAAAAAAATTGCCTTCCGCATGAAAATCCTCATCTGTCTCGGTTTCAGCCTCCTCCTCGGCTTCCTCGGTCCCCTCGGTCCGCAGGATAATCTGGAGGCTCTGTGGCTCCGGATTCCGATCTGACGTAAAAGACACCTTCCTTGCATTGACGTCTGCATTCAGGATCGTCATATCCTCTCCAGTATATTCATCCCATTTTTCATCGACCAGATCCTCCACCGTTGTCTTCGCGTCCCGGATCACACCGGTCTTTGACAGACCGTCCAGCGCTGCATTTAACGCGCTCGTTAACCCTGCTATGGTCTGGCCTGCCCCCCTATCAAGCGGCTCCCCGGCCGACCTTAAGTTTGATTCCACATCCGTCATCAGGATATACATGGCGTCCGTCCCGCGCACTGCGCTGTCCACCAGACGCCCGGCATCGGCCAGTGCTGCCTGCGCCGTACCGTGATAATCATTCACGGTCTTTACGACATCGTTCACGTCGCCTACAAGTCCCTGCCCGGTCGTGGCGCCCGATCTGAGCGTATCGGCCAGATCCCCAGTCGTGGCCAAAACGTTCTCTAAAGACTCTCCGTCGTCGTGCACCCGGCTCACAATGTCCTCCAGGGCAGCGATCGACTTCTCCGTAGACGAAATCATGGAATCGATCCGTGACGGCTTCTCCAAGGTCCCGATGAAGCCCTCCAATAGGCCAATCAAAGTGTCAAAGCCCGCCGATGCCGCAGCCACGGTCTCCTCATTTACACCGCCCGCCGCCTCGATTGCATCGGAGCTGCTTGCAGCCAGCTTCAAAAGCTTTCGGATTTCTGCCTTTGACATCCCGGTTTCACCGAGGAGCTCCCCTAGCGTCCCCATAAGCTCAGCCTTGCTCTCAGGATCCAGCCCGATTACATTCCCATACTCCTCGAGCTGGTGCTTTAAGCCCTTGATCTGTTCCAAAAGGGCTTTGAGCTCCTCAAGCTTCTGGTTCACGAGCGCCTTGCTGTTCTTCAAATCGGAAAGATCCTGCCGCAGGGAAGATAACTTATTTTCAAAGCTCCCGATGTCATGGCGCGTGTCCTTCATGAGATCGGCCGCATCATCCAGATCACGGCTCACGTTTCGTAAGCCCCAGCCCAGATTTTCAAGCTGATTATCCAACTCGCTCAAACGGTTGTTAATCTGGTTGATGTTTTTGTTGGTATCGTCCAGCGCATTCTGTGCCTCCTGCACATACGAGGTAAAGGGCACGCCACGCTCCGAGAGCTCCTTTAAGACGGCCAAAGCCCCATCCGCATCCACATAGATGCCATCCTTCGCGTTGGAAATGATTTTTCTCGATTCATCGAGGCTCTTTAGGCCGCTCACCGTGCCGGACAAGCCGCCCTGGATCCCATCCAGACTGTCGAGGATAATGTCCATGCTGTCCCCGATCGCATCGGCAGAATCCTTGACCGTGTCTCTTGCCTCGCGCAGATCACCCAGTTTATCGAGCTGGCTCAGCGTGACCGGCACCATCATAAACGCCAGCCCTGAAAATTCAAAATCATTGCTTCCGATCCGAATCTCGTAATGCTGCTCCTCACCCGGCATGACCATGAAAAGCACGGCCTTCATGTTGCCGACCGACTGGATTTGCGCTCCCGGCGCTTCCACGCTTAAATTTTTATCCATGTCCACGATCGCCGTGATCTCTAACGTCATATTGTTGCGGTAATATTCATTCGTCCGCCGGTTGGGAACCGCGTCGATCGTGATCTCCACCAGTCCCTTCTCATGGGGCAGATCCTCCATATGCTTTTCCACACCGTTTAGCCGATAGCTCACGGACAGATTCCACGGAAGCACCGCTTCGACCTCCTCTGGCTCCAGCTTTCCCTCAAAATAAAAACGATCGTTCTCCGGTGTCTCCGGAATGGAGAAGGTGACCCGGTTCCCACTCACTTCTGGCGTGCCGTAGTCCGTCATGTTGGTGATCTGCGTGTATCGGCCGTAATCCACAATCTCTGTCGAACCGTGCAGATCGTAGCTCTTAACTACGCTTGTATTCGTTACCTTCCCATAGGCGTCCAGCGTCACATACATGGCCTCGTCACAGACCGGCCTTTTTGCGGCTGCATAAGCGCTTGCACCGCTCATGAAAGTCATTGCCGCCGCCAGATAAACGCCGAGTGCCCGGCGTGCCAGCCTCTTACCCTTCATACCCTTCATAAATCCCTTAATTTCCATTATCCGCCACCTCATTTCCCAAACCGGCAACCGTGCAGATGCCTTTCCTGTTACCGGCAAGCATCCATCCCAAATCGCCTGCAGCGATGGATGCCTGCCCTCTTTTCTACATTTTTTTTATGGTCAGTGCAGCAACTGTGCAGACCGATCCGAACTATTATCCAAACTGCGCTGCGGCTTCATCCTGGCCGCCTTTACTCTTTCCTTTAGACGATTCAGCCTGGCCTTTCTCTTTTCGGCCTTCTGCCTTCCCTTTTCCTGCTGCTTTCGAATCGGTCCGTCGAAGGCCGCCAAAAGCGCCGGCAAAAGAGACAAAACAAGCACCATCGAGAGCAGCGCCCCGCGTCCCACCAGACGTCCTACCTGCGAGATCGCCTGAATCGAGGACGTGAAATAAAGCAGATACCCCACCACCGTCAGGATCCCCCCAGAGGTGATGATGGACAACGTGCTTTTACTGATCGCCGCGACCGCCGCGGTCTTATTGTCCATGGTCGCACGCATTTCCATGTAATTATTTGTCATCAGAATCGAATAATCAATCGTCGCACCAAGCTGTAAGCAGCTTACGATGATGTACCCTATGTAAACCATGCTCTCTCCCATGATATAAGGCAGAGTCATGTTTAGATAAATTGCCACCTCGATCGGGATAATGACGAAAATCGGCACCAGCACGGAATGGAACGTGCACATCACGACAAACGCCACGCCGAGCAGCGAGATAATCGAGACCCGGTTGTAATCATCTGTCAGAATATCGCGGATGTCGATGGTGGTTGGTGTCATTCCGATTACAAAAGAATCTTCCGGATAGTAATCCTTTACGATCTTTGTCAGCCGTTCGCTGCAGGCAAATGAATATGCGCTCTCCTCCTTATTTTTCATTGAAATCAGGATCCGCGCATAGCGGTCGGTCCGCAGCTGTTTGACTAACGTGTCCGGCAGAAAGCTTTCCGGAATCCCCTCCGGCATTGTACCGGACATGGAAAGCGCATAGTCGATAAAATCCTCATCCTCCAGCGCCTTCGTTAACTCCCGCTCCCGCACGATGCTGCCGTTCGGAACAATCGCAATCACCACATTTGATTTGCCGAATGTCCTCTCGATTTCCCGTGCGTCCTCATAGACCCGGGTCCCCGGTCCGTTCCCGAGCGCGTCGTCGCCATAATAGAAATAGTTCATTGACTGCCCGAAATAACAGGGAACCGCACAGAAAAGCGCAATCATAAGTACCGGGATCCGTATTTTATACATAACCTGCCCTAGCCGGTCAAAGGATGGAATAAACGGCCGGTGTGCTGTCCTTGCAATCCTCCCGTCAAAACGCAGAATCAGAGTCGGCATCAAAAAGAGCACGGTCACGAGGCTGCAGAGGATGCCCTTTGTCAGGACAAACCCCACATCCTTTCCGATCGTAAAGCGCATGAGCGCAATGACCAGAAATCCTACGATTGTCGTCGCTCCGCTCGCAAGAATCGAGCTGCACGCCTCCACAATCGCATGCTCCATGGCCGCCTTCGATTCCCTTCCTTCTTTTTTTGCCGCCGTATAGGTGTGCAGAAGGAAGATGGAATAGTCCATGGAAACGGCAAGCTGCAGGATCGCTGCAGTCGAAAAGGTAAAAAACGAAATCCGGCCGAACATCAGGTTCGACCCCATATTCAGGATAATCGCCACGACCATAACCAGTATAAACAAAAACGGTTCAAACCAAGAGGTCGTTGTCAGGGTAAGGATCAGCCAGATGATGAAAATAGACATCCCGATGGCAACCGCGATCTCCTTTGTGATCGACTCCTGGCGTTCCTTATTGGAAACGGCGCTTCCGGCAAAACAGCCGCGGTCCTTCCCTACAATCTCGTAGATCTGATTAATGGCCGTATGTGTACTTTCATCCGAATCCCCGTCCTCAAAAATAATCTGATAGACGGCATTCCCATCCTTATAAAATTTATCCGTCAATGCATTGGAGATAAAGGAATCCGATGCGTAAACGTTCGTCGCCAGATCCGGCCCCACGACCAGCTCCACGCTCTCCACATCTGCGATACGCTGACGGATTGTTCTCGCCTCCGGCAGAGTGACATCCTTTATCATGATGCGGGCCATGCCGGGATAGCCGAATTCCTCCTCCATCACATCGAGCGCCTGCTTTGTCGGCGCAAAATCGGGCAGATACTTGCTCAGATCATAATTGACACCGACAAACGGGTAACAAAACGCACAAAGGATTGTTGCCGCGATAAAAAATTTCTCAATCGACCTTCCCTTATGTACAATAAAATGGGCCATTTTTTTTAACATACAGATTTCCTCATAGTTCTTCGTTTATTAAAATAATATTGTTTATTGGACATAGTGTTGATTTTACAACTGAAATGTATTATAATATATTCAACGCAAATATGCAATCATTAAAATAATGACTTTATGTTTGTTATTGTTCATATTTTTGTTATTATGTTGATTAATTTATAAGATTTTTATAATTCGAGGTGAAGCAAAATGGAAAACAACAAAGAAGACCGACGCATCCGCCGAACCAGGCGGCTCTTAAAAGAAAGCCTTGTCGATTTGATGTCTGAGAAAGCCTTTAATGACATTACCATTAAAGATATTACCGAACGGGCCGATTTAAACCGCGGCACTTTCTATCTGCATTACGCGGATACCTACAGCCTTTTAAAGGCCATGGAGACCGATGTCTTAGACGACTTCCAGGAGATGATCAGCAATTATGATGCCCTCGGGCCCGAGACCGGCCTGATGCCGATCCTCCTTCCAGTCATCCGTTATATCGTAGAAAATGAGGAGATCTGCAAAAATCTGTTTGAAAACAACTTTTCCAATGATTTCCATAAGGCTTTCAAGGATCTTCTTCAGAGAAACGGCCGAGTCATCCTAGAACGGGTCTTCCCTGCCTGCAAGCAGGAGCCCTCCGATTACTTTTTTGAATTTATAACCTATGGCCTGATCGGCACCCTGCGCAAATGGCTCGACGACGGCATGCCGGAGAGCGAGAAACAGATTGCGAAGATGCTGAATGATTCTGTTATGGCACTGGCATATGCTTTTTTTGGGGCGGCAGGATGATTTGTAGGGGGCCACTGGGCAAGGGGCATAGGCTTTGCGTAGGGCTGACGACGGCCTCTGAGATGATTTGCAAGTGGTCCATCGGGCGGTCATCCAGTAAGGAGGGCTGCCTATTTTAGACATTCGGATGAATAGTTTCGTTAGGGGACGTTGAGCAATACGAATCTAAAAAGGGAGTGAAAAAACGCTGCAGAGCCCAGGGTGCACTCCTCCCCCGACGGAGCTGTCATATCTTTCTGCAAAAAATCGAATTTCTTCATTTTCCTGTTGCAATTTCGGCAGAATTGTATTATGATAAACATATGAATAGATGTTCATATGTTTATAGAGCAATTTATTTCTTATTTTATACTGCTAAAGCTGCCAGGGAGGATCTATACTATGGAAGAACACAAATATGAGCACACCATACACGAACCCGGTGACGGTGATTCCTGCGAACATGAACAGCATCACCACCATGCACATGCCGGCAGCGACTCCTGCGGGCACGAGCACCATCACCATGAGCACAGCGGCAACTGCTCCTGCGGGCACGAGCACCATCACCATGCACATGCCGGCAGCGACCCCTGCGAGCATGAACACCACCATGAACACGACGGCAACTGCTCCTGCGGGCACGAACACCACTCTCCAAACGATCAGACGGCCTCCCATGTTTCTACGGCCAAATCGCTCTGTACCGTCTACCTGCTGAAAAACATCGACTGCGCCAACTGCTCCGCAAAGATCGAGGCAAAAATCCGCGAGCTTCCCGAGGTGGACGACGCCATCCTCACCTTTGCAACCAGACAGCTGCGCGTCTATGCCGACGCAGGCGTCTCCCTGCTTCCCCGGATGCAGGAAATCGCCGACTTGATTGAACCCGGCACTGTGATTGAGGCCCGTAAGGGAGGCAGAAATAAAGCAGAAGAAAAGGAGAAGCCGAATAAGCACTCCCGTGACCTGCCGGAAATTTTAGGCGGCGCGGCCCTGTTTATCGTCGGAAATCTCCTCGCTGAATCTATGTCGGGAATCTCCGCCGTTCTCTTTATCGCCGCCTATCTGATCCTTGGACGCGGCGTGCTTATGACGGCATGGAAAAACCTGCGCTCCGGGCATGTGATGGATGAAAATTTCCTCATGAGCCTTGCAACGCTCGGCGCCTTTGCCATCAATCAGTTCGCCGAAGCCGTCGGTGTCATGCTGTTCTACCGAGCCGGCGAAGCCTTTGAGCACAGGGCCGTGGAAAAGAGCCGCAGCCAGATTATGGACGCCGTAGACCTCCGTCCGGAGACCGTGCTTTTGGATACGGGGGCTGGGATCCGCGAGATCCCGGCAGACGATGCAGCCGTCGGGCAGATCATCGAGGTCCGCCCGGGAGATCGCATCCCATTGGATAGCATGGTTATCGAAGGTGAAAGCCGGATCGACACCTCCCCGGTCACGGGCGAACCCGTACCGGTTGCCGTACGCCCCGGCGAAACGGTCCTTTCCGGCTGTGTGAATACCTCGGGGCTTCTAAAGCTTCGCGTGGAAAAGGAGCTCTCCGAATCCATGGTCACCCGGATTCTTAACTCCGTGGAGAACGCCGCGGCAAGCAAGCCACGTGCCGAGCGTTTTATTACAAAATTTGCACGAATCTATACGCCGGTTGTCGTAGCACTGGCGGCCGCTACTGCTGTCCTTCCTTCCCTTGTGACCGGGAACTGGAGCTATTGGATCTATACGGCCCTGACCTTCCTTGTTATCAGCTGCCCCTGCGCGCTTGTTTTAAGCGTACCCCTGGCCTTCTTCTCTGGAATCGGCTCCGGCTCCAAAAAAGGAATCCTGTTTAAAGGCGGCATCGTACTCGAGGCTTTAAAGGACATAAAGACCGTTGTTATGGATAAAACCGGTACAATCACGCGCGGCTGCTTTGAGGTGCAGACCATAAACCCAGCCAAAGAGTTTTCCACTGACGAGCTTTTGTCCATGGCTGCCTCGTGTGAGAGCGCCTCGACGCATCCGATTGCCAGCAGCATCCGTACTGCCGCCGAAAGCCGCGGCATTGCATACGAAAGGCCGGATTCCATCACAGAACTTCCCGGCCGCGGGATCCGGGCGCTGATGGGACACAGCGAGCTCCTCTGCGGCAGTAAAAAGCTCATGGAGGAAAACGGCATCGGCTGCTCTCCTTTCCGCGAGGACACGGCCTCTACGGTGGTCCTGCTCGCAAAAGACGGCGTCTTTGCAGGCTCTGTCTCCATCGCGGACACCATAAAGCCCGAAGCCGCCGGCGCTATCGCCTCTTTAAAAAACCTTGGTATCCGGACTGCCATGCTGACCGGGGATAACGAGGCGACTGCCGCTGCCGTTGCCGGAGAGACCGGCATTGATTTGGTTCATGCAAGGCTTCTTCCCGGCGAAAAGCTCGACACGCTTCAGAAGCTCCGCGGTGAACACGGAAACGCCATGTTCGTCGGAGACGGCATCAACGACGCTCCCGTACTGGCTGGAGCCGATGTAGGAGCGGCTATGGGAAGCGGCGCAGACGCCGCCATCGAAGCCGCAGACGTAGTCTTTATGACCTCCAGCATGGAGGCAATCCCCACTGCTATCCGGATTGCCAGACAGACCGGCGCGGTCGCCATGCAAAACGTGATCTTTGCTCTAGTCATCAAGATCCTGGTCATGCTTCTCGGCCTTGCAGGCCATGCCTCCATGTGGATGGCTGTCTTCGCCGACACGGGGGTTGCAATGCTGTGCGTCCTGAACTCGATCCGGATTTTGTATAAAAAATGAGGGCGGTTTTGTACCGCCATCATTTTTTTGCGATCTGTGTACACAAATGAGGGGGAGCTCCATGCTTTAAATCCATCCATAAAGTATGGAAAACCGCTTCCCCTTCCCTTTAACGGCCTGGGCTTGCCTATGCCCCGCCTGGCTTTTCTATTCTTCCGGCAGACGAGAATTTGTCAATACATCCCAATGGTGATCTCATCTTTCTCATCAATCAGCATATAGTTTAAATACCGGACAGAGAAAAGCGGCTACCGGGGGATTCCTTTTCAGACAGGCTTTCTGTTTTCAAAGGGCTCGTCCATCCATGGACCATCCCAAGCCTGCACTTTCTGACCGCCTATGCCGCATATCCAAGAGTTAGGAAATTGGGCTGAAAAACTCGCCATTTCCATGCTATCGAACTTGTGGTATAATGGGAAAGCAACTAGCAAATCTTTTTGCGGATATAAGGAAGGAAGTCATTATGGAAAAAAGTCTCACGCCTTAACTGAAAACTCTCAAAAAAGAATTCGATTTTCTCCATAAAAAAATTGGAGAGTTAGAATGGGAATTAGCAACAATTTTTTATGGCCGAAAAGCTGTCACAAGGACAGAAATTGAAACAGCAGAAACACAGCTTGGCAATTATAGAAATAATATGGAAATACTCATAGATAAAATCAAAGATGCGGTTAAGGAGAATAACCATCGTTAAGAAAGCAAACAGAAAATAGAGAATTATTCATAACGGCCCGTTTATCTGGGAGATAGCAAAGCCAGTCAACGTTCAAGATGAATCGTACTTGAAGTGCCCCTGTCCTCCATGGCATCGAAGGCGTTTTCTCGGCAGCGCCGCCAGAGCGTATGGCACACACATTGCTCTTTGCCTCGCAAAGGCGTGTGCCAAGCGGGGCGTTACCCCCTTTGGGTACCCTTACAGCAAACAGGCGCTATGCCCCCTGCCGGGAGCACAGCGCCTGTTGTTGCCAACAGCCCTTTTTCGGTCTGCGTGTAGTTCCTTGTAAACTACCCCAAACTGTGCTTTAAATTATAAATATTATAAAACAAATTATTCACACTGCAGCATCCCTTTTCTGGTACCCGATAAACCCCAGCGCTCCCAAGAGCGGAATCAGACAGAACCAGATCGACTTTTCCGCAAACCTGCCGCAGACCCATGCTCCAACGGCTGCACCGACAATAAAGATGAAGTTGATCCAGTAATAGTGCATCGACTCCCCTTTCTTCTTATTATCATGCTCAAGCTGCCCTATGGACAAAAGCTCTGTCCCGCTGCGCAGGTTCCCGGTACACATCGTTGTCGCGAACGCCTTGCCGTGAATCTTCCGAAACGCTTCCACCTGCATCGCGCAGATAAAGGCAATCATACAGTTGACAAAATCATTGCCCTCCTGGGGAATCATTCCGGCCGCAAATACCAGAACCACCTCCAGCCAGAGCACACACTCCTTCCAATGGAGCTTCGCCTCCTCGCCAAGCCGTTTTCTGACCCATTCCGCCACAAATACACCAACCGCAAACGCAAGGACCGGCACCAGATAATGAAGTACCTTCCCCCAGTTTCCCTGCGCCAGATTGAGTCCCATTAAAACAATATTACCCGTCTCCGCATTGGCAAACACTCCCCCGCGAACCAGGTATGAATACGCGTCCATAAAACCGCCCGTCAGCGTTAGAAGTGTCCCCAGACGGGCCGATTCCGATACACGGTCGCTCTTTATCATAACAGCCCCCTCCTGAAGTCGAAAATGTTACCGTTTTCAAATTATAGAAGGATCTAAACTATCTTCAATCGCATTTATTATAACCTATAAAGTTTACATCCGCAAGCTTGATGCCCGGATGGCCCCTGCATTTTTATAATACTTTCGCTAAACGAAACAGTTACGATATCTGTCCGTCAAAATTTCTTCTCAATCCTAAGTGCCGATGATGCTTCTTTCGGATAGACCAAAGCATGGTACGGGGCATATGTGCGCTGCCGCTACGGATTCATATAGTCCGTACCGTAAATATTTTCACTGTGCCAAGCCAAATTATGCGTAGATTTGACAGAATCATTACCTGTTTTTTCCTCTTTCCATTGACCAAATGCCCTGTTGTGAAGTATAATATACCTTGAAAAAATATACATTAATCATGGAAGTGAGGAATGGCGCAGTGAAACAGTTTTTTGGTCTGAGCCAGAACGGAAATCTTAAAGAAGCAGTTCGAGGTCTGACAAACCCTCAGCTAATCCTTCTGATGTCCAACAGTGATCAGTTTGAATCGCATGTGCGGGAGCTCGAACAGCTTTTCCCACGAATTCCAAGTATTGGCTGCATTGGAATGAGCTATGATACGCGCATCGCCGAAAAAGGGGTCGGCGTCGTAGCTTATACGGATGGCGTTACCGCCGTCGCCAATGTTCTCGAGCAGGTATCTGTCATGCCGGTCAAATATATAAGCCGTCTCGAACAGGATGTCCGAACTGTAGGTGCCTCGCAAAAGGACACGGTGTGCATTGATTTCTGTGCGGGAAATGATGCCTGTGTGCTGACCACCCTATATAGCGTATTGAAGCACAGAAACATTTCCCTGGTTGGCGGAACCGGAGACGCGGGAAAGATTTCCGCAAACGGCCGTGTCTATGAGGATGCAGTCGCATATGCGCTCATTAAAAACAACGGAGGCCGTGTAAAAGCTTATAAGGAAAACATTTATCATCCGATGGAGGGATACCGCTTCATCGCCTCCAAGACCGACAAGGCAAACTACATACTCGGAGAGCTGAACGGAAAATCCGCCAGACAGGTCTACCAGGATATCCTCCACATAAGCGAACAAGAGATCACAACACAGACTTTCAAAAACCCCTTCGGAAAGCTTAACGGCAACGATACCTGTATCATCTCTATAAAAGAGGTGCATGGTAACGCGCTGACCTGCTTCCGTCAGGTCAATGACTCCGATGTCCTGATTCTTCTCGAACTCGACGATTACAAACAGGTCGTTAAAAATACCATTCAAATGATCCGTCAGGACTTCCCTAGGATCTCGGCTGTGTTTTCTGTAAACTGCCTGTTCCGGTATCTGCTGTTCAATCAGAATCATTACATGCAGGAATATCTGCAGGAAATGAGCGTTCTGGGCTCCCATGCCGGGCTCGTAGGCTATGGAGAACATTATAACAACCGGTTCGTTAACCAGTCTATGACCTGCGTGGTATTTGAGTAAGAGGGGGAATAAAAACATGTTATTTAAAAAGAAGGCCCCACAGGAGCCAAAGGAACAAAAGAAAAGCCTGTATCCGGTGCTTCACGTCATGGAAAGCTTAAAGGATTATCACGCAGAGCTCGTAGACAAGGAGGTCGCCTCCTTAAAGGAGTTAGGCTTAATCAACAGCTCCTTCAACGGGGTTCTTGATGAAGCGGAAAGCTTTCAGCAGAGGCTCCAAGGCCTCGGCGACATCTTCTCAAACATTGAGCAGGTGTCCGGTCAGTTTATGGAAGTAAAGAGTGGCATCGTCGAATCTGTATCGCAGGCGCAAGACGAAGTTGAGGAGCTCAAAGGAAGCTCTTTGCAGGTAAAAACACATTTCAGCGAGATGGAAAATACCTTCGAGGAATTTCGGAGAGCCGTTAAAAAAATTAAGGACTGCACCGGGCAGATTGTATCCATCGCAGACCAGACTAATATTCTTGCCCTGAACGCCACAATCGAAGCCGCCCGGGCCGGCGAGCAGGGAAAGGGATTCGCGGTGGTAGCCGTTGAGGTAAAAAAGCTTGCGGATGAAATCAAAGGGCTGATCGCCACCATGGATTCCAGCATCCGGGATGTGGAACAGGGAACGAGCCGCTTAGATGAGAGCATCGTTGTTTCCCAAAAGGCCTTGGGTGACAGTCTGAGCAAAGTAGACGACACCTATGTGATGTTTGATAAGATCACACAGGCCGCAGACGGCGCCACTGCCGTACAGTCACAGATCTCCGATGTCATTGATGACTCCAGACGTTCCCTTACGGAGTTAAGCACCTTTTTCGAGCAGACAAAGAGCCAGTATCAGACGGTTGTCGATCATATTAATCTTGCCAGCCGCCTCGGTACCACAAAAAGTGCTATGTTCGAGGATGTCGATAATATGCTGTCTCAGATTCCGCCGATTATAAAAGAAGCAGAATAGAAATTGTCCAAGACGGGTGGATACAGATCGTTACTGTTTGGAATTTTTTCTTTAATACGATACAAGCAATACACAAAGTCGTTATTTCTGCAAGGATCTGTGTCCAAACCAATCCGTCTGTACCGAAGGCATTACCCATATTATATTCTCTGTAGACGAGGGGATATAACGGGGATATAGGGGCTGAGTAAAATCAAAAACCATACATGCACAGGGAGCTGCAAAGCAGCAGCTGCGCAAAGAGGCACTTCCAGAGGCTGCCGTTCTGGCTGTATCTGGTATACTTCCGCTGAAACATGGATAAAAACACGGATGGTTTCGCCAAAGAAGCTCTCATAAAGCAGGATACTGGGCACCGCGGCAGCAAGCCCGGCTATCCCCGCCGTGTCAATCACTGCTTACATCATTTTTCATTCTTAGCTGAACGTTTATAGGCCGCCAGCGGCATTAACTCCCGGCAAAGTCCAAATCCGGCATACAGAGAAGACCATTCCGCTTTCAGCGTCAGCAATTTTTCTCCAGGAACATTTTATAAAAATAAGGCCAGGAACCTGTTTTTTCAGATTCCCGGCTTACGGTTTTCTTTATGCTTTCTGTTCGGGTTAATCCGGCCTTTTCCTCTCAAAAAGAGAGAGTCCCGCCCCCTCCGCTTTCTCACCGTAAAGGGGACGAAGCACCCCGTCCTTAGCCATATCTTTTACCTTTTTAACACTTCCATCTCTCCGCCGCCGATCTTAAACACGCTTGCCACCATTGCCGCAGCCCCGGCTAAAATGGCCTCCTCATTAAAGAAGGTAGACGGATTATGGAGCGCCCATTTGCTCTCCGGCTTCTCATCACTCGTCCCGATCCGGAAAAATGCGCCCGGCACCTTCTCGAGATAAAACGCAAAATCCTCTGCACCCATGGACGGAACCGGCACCTGCAAAAGCTTATCCGCGCCGAGCGTCTCCGTCACGGCCTCACTGATCTGATCCACTAGCGCCGGATCACACATCGTCGGACCTACGCCCCAGTTGTACTCGACCTTTGCGTCGCCTCCCATCGCACGGGCGGTTCCTACACAGAGCTCCTTAATGATTGCGGCTACGCGTTTTCTGGTATCCGGATCCTGCGTGCGGACCGTTCCTTCCATGACCGCTTCATTCGGGATGATATTACTCACCGTCCCGGCGGTTAGATGGCCGATTGTCACCACGACCGCATCCACCGGCGCTACGCGGCGGGAAGCAACCGTCTGTATCTGTGTAATCAGGTGCGCTGCAATAACCACGGGATCAATGCCCTTATGCGGATGAGCGGCATGGCCGCCCTTGCCGAGCACCGTGACCTTAAACGTATCCGCAGCGCCAAGCATAGCACCCTTCCTGACACCGATGGAACCCGCAGGCATCTCCGGCCAGGTATGGCAGGCCAGGATATAATCCACATTCGGATTCTCAAGCGCCCCGTTTTGAATCATGGAGAGAGAGCCGCCAAGCCCCTCCTCCGCCGGCTGGAACAGAAATTTCACCGTACCGCACAGCTCAGCCTCATAGCTCTTTAAAAGCTTCGCCGTGCTTAAAAGCACCGCCGTATGCAGGTCGTGGCCGCAGGCATGGCAGACGCCCGGCCTCCTGGAGGCAAAGGGAAGTCCCGTATTCTCCGTCAGCTTCAATGCATCTATATCCGCCCGCAGCGCGATCACAGGCCCCGGCTTTCCTCCCTTCAGGATTCCGATCACACCGGTATCCTCTCCGTTCGGATGATTCTCGATCCCCAACTTATCGAGGTATTCCTGAATCAGCTTTGTCGTCTCCGTCTCCTGAAACGACAGTTCCGGGTTTTCGTGAATGGTACGGCGCAGGCCGATAAATTCCTCTTTATTTTCCGCGATTCTCTCCAGTAATGTCATATAGGCTCCTTTCCGCCCGTCATCCATGCAGTACACACGCCACGAAATGTCCCGGGCTTACCTCTTTAAACTCCAGATCCTTTTCCATACACTCCGGCTTCGCATACGGACAGCGGGCCGCAAACCGACAGCCGGGTTTGGGGTTCACCGGGCTCGTGACCTCGCCGCGGATCACCTCCTGCTTCTTATTCCGTGCTTCCAGGCTAGGCTCCGGAATCGCAGACAAAAGCGCTCTCGTATAGGGATGTAGCGGATTCTCAAACAGCTCATCCGACGAACACCGCTCCACACACTGCCCCAGATACATGACGGCGATCTCGTCACTGATGTGCTTGACGACACTCAGGTTATGCGTCACGAACATATAGGTCAGACCACGCTCCTCCTGCAGATCCATCAAAAGGTTCAGGACCTGCGCCTGGATCGATACATCAAGTGCCGATACCGGTTCATCGCATACAATGAACTCCGGATTTAAAGCCAGCGCCCTGGCGATCCCGATTCTCTGCCTGCGTCCTCCGTCAAGCTCATGCGGATACGTGTTTACAAAGCGGTCCGCAAGGCCGACGATCTGCATCAGCTCGTCCACTTTTTCCATGATCGCATCATTCCCCGTAATCGTCTTACAGACACGGATCGGCTCCGCAATAATCTCACTGACCGTCATACGCGGATTCAAAGACGCATATGGATCCTGGAAAATAATCTGCATCTTTTGGCGCATCTTAAACATCTGCTCTCTGGAATACGTGAGAATGTTTTCCCCGTCATACAATACCTCGCCCGAGGTTGCCTCCAGAAGCCTTAACACCACACGCCCGAAGGTCGATTTCCCGCAGCCAGACTCTCCCACGACCCCTAATGTCCTTCCCTTCGGAATCGTCAGATTCACATCGTCCACTGCATGCAGAAGCCCTCTCGGTGTGTCAAAATATTTTTTTAAATGTTTCGTCTCGATTAAAGGCTTACTCATAGCGACTCACTCCCCTCTGCCTTTCGCCCGCCGCCCTCAAACAGATGACAGCGGATCAGATGACCGTCCTTTTCCATGGGCTTCGGAAGCTCCGTTTTGCAGATGTCCATACAGTGCGGACATCTGGTGTGGAACTTACAGCCCGTCGGCAGGTCGGTCGGATCCGGCATCAGGCCGTCGATCGGATGCAGACGCCTCGTTTTTTTCTTAAGATCCGGGATCGACTCAAACAGCCCTACCGTATACGGATGATGATCGTCTCCCGAGAAGATCTGTTCCACGGTTCCCGTCTCGATCACCTCGCCCGCGTACATGATCGCCACACGGTCACAGGTCTGCGCCACGACGCCCAGATCATGCGTGATCAGGATCATCGCCGTATTCAGGTTCTGTTTCAGTTCGTTCATCAGAGCCAAAACCTGTGCCTGAATCGTCACGTCAAGAGCTGTTGTCGGCTCGTCGGCAAGCAAAAGGAGCGGCTCGCAGGCCAAAGCAATCGCGATGACAATCCTCTGCTTCATACCGCCGGAAAACTGATGCGGAAAGTCATGCTTGCGCTCCGGCGGGAGCCCGACCATCTTTAAGATTTCGTCCACGCGGGCCTCCACGTCAGCCTTATTTTTATGCTTTTTGTGAAGCTCCAGAACCTCTGCGATCTGATCTCCCACCGTCAAAACTGGGTTTAAGCTCGTCATCGGATCCTGGAAAATCATCGAAACTGTCTCACCGCGCAGAAGGCGCATATCCGCTTCCGAGGCCTTCGTCACGTCTTTTCCGTTTAAGACGATGCTGCCGCCCTTTATAAGCCCCACTTTCTCCGGCAGAAGCCGCATGATACTTAACGCCGTTGTTGTCTTTCCGGCTCCGGTCTCTCCCACGAGGCCAAGCGTCTCGCCCTTATTGATGGCAAGGTCGATTCCGTTGACCGCAAACACTCTCGCATCGTCTGTGATGTATTCAACATATAAATCCTTAATTGTGAGTAAACGTTCTTCCATCGCAGCCTCCTAGTTTTTCATTCTCGGGTCCAGGGCATCCCGCAGGCCGTCGCCGATTAAGTTCAAAGAAAGCACTGCCAGCATGATAAAGATACCCGGGATCACCATCAGATACGGATAATAGCGCATCTGGTCCCTCGCCTCGGAGAGCATGGAACCCCACTCAGGCATGGGCGCTTCGATGCCAAGGCCGATGAAACTTAAACCTGCCACGCCTAAGATCGTCGTCGCCATGTTAAGTGTGGCCTGTACAACCAAAGGTCCAATGGCGTTCGGCATAATATGCCGCATGATAATCCTAAAATCACTGGTACCGCAGGCTTTTGCCGCCTCCACGAACTCCTGACCTCTTAACGAGATAACAGAAGAACGAACAATTCTGGCAAACTGCGGAATTCTACAGATACTCATTGCCAAAAGAACGTTTACAAGGCCCGGGCCCAGCGCGCCAACGATTGCAACTGCGAGGATCGTACCGGGAAGCGCTAAAAATACGTCCATGATACGCATCAGAATCATGTCTGCCTTGCCGCCGTAATAGCCGGAAATTGCACCGATCGCACCGCCGACCGTCATGGCAATGCCGACCGTAAAGAGGCCCACGACCAAAGAGATCCTCGACCCCCAGATAATCCTTGCAAATACGTCACGGCCGTACTGATCTGTACCGAACCAGTGCTCAGAGCTTGGGAACTGAAGACGCTCCTTCATGTGCTGTCCGATGACATCCATATCGTAATCCAAAAACACGCTCGCACTCACGGCCATGATAACCAATACCAGGAACAGGATGAGGCCAAACATGGCCAGTTTATTTTTCCTGAAACGAAACCAGATGGATTTTAACTGGCT
>JAAWAR010000092.1 GCA_022792295.1 Lachnospiraceae bacterium | reverse complement strand
GCCAAAATGAAATATATATACATTTTTTGTTCAATGTGTTATCATATTGGTATACCCTCAGTGGACAAGGGTCATGTATGAGAACAGCCCAAACAGGGCGGATTTTGAATGTTTAACAGACACCGGTGCAAGTGACGCCCATCTAGTGCCGCTTGGAATGCAGCGCAGATGCAGCACAATCCGTATATCATACAGGAGGCAATCGCATGGAAAAAAAATTTAAATTTGACGTTTATCAGAGTGACAAATACATTGATGCGACCCTTTTCCAGTACGGATGGGAACAATGTGCACCCATGCATTCCTTCGGTCCTGCCAAAAGGAACCACTATCTGTTCCATTTTATCTTTTCCGGAAAAGGACGTCTGGATTCCAATGATTCTACCGGAACCACCAGGCACTACAAGCTCGAGGCCGGTCAGGGATTTTTGATCTGCCCCGGACAGGTCAATACCTACCATGCCGACGAAAAGCTCCCTTGGGAATATGCCTGGCTCGAGTTTGACGGAGTCAAGGCCCTGGAGTTTATGGAGATGGCAGGAATCGGCTATGACAAGCCCGTTTATCATTTAAAAAAGAGGGAATTTGCCGATTCGATCAAAAACGAAATCATGTATATCGTTGATAATCCTGCAAACTCCCCTCTCTGCCAGATCGGTCACCTGTACCTGTTCTTTGACGCACTCATCCGCAGCTCTGCGTCACGCAGGACCACTCCTGCTGGAAATTTGAAAGCATTTTATGTGAGAGAGGCCATATCCTTTATCGAACGTAATTTTGACCGACCGATTACGGTCGAAGACATCGCAGAATTCTGTAATTTAAACCGCAATTATTTGGGCAAGCTGTTTAAAGAAAACACCAATCAGACTCTGCAGCATTTCCTCATGTACTACCGGATGAATCGGGCTGCCGAGCTTCTTAAGCTCTCAAAGCTCACCGTCGCCGAAATCGGCAAGCGATGCGGCTATCCAAATCAGCTTCATTTTTCCCGTGCTTTCAAAACGATCTACGGCGTCTCGCCCAACCACTGGCGGGAAGAAAACAAGCCGCTTTGAACGATCTGGAAAGGAGACCTTTATGGCTGTAAACGAGTATTCCCGTGCCAGGAAGCTGGCGCAAAAGGCTTTTAAGCAGGCTCTTTCAGAAGAAAAATATCCCTATCTGCGTGTGCTCGACGAGCTTCTCCCGTTTGCGAAGACCGTCGGGGAAAACGATCTCGGACTGATTGAGATTCCCATCGAACTGATCGTGGGCACCAAGACCGCAGGCCGGACTAAGGCTTTTGCCTGCAATTTTATGCCCCTTCTCGATGAGGAGAGCGAATTTGCACAGAAATGGTCCTTTCTCTGTGAATCCCATATAAACGAGGGCATCCGCGATCCGGTGATAGCCTGTGAATTCATGAATTCCTACTATATTATAGAGGGGAACAAACGCGTCAGCGTCTTAAAATACTCCGGTGCTGTCAGCGTTTTGGGGTATGTAACGCGGATTATTCCGGCTCCCGGCGACTCTTTGGAGATAAAAGTCTATTACGAATTCATGGATTTTTTTCGGAATTCCGGAATCAATACCATTTATTTTACCCGGCCCGGCAGCTTTAAAGCCTTATGCAGGCTCGTCGGGAAAAAGTTTTCCGATTCCTGGACGGCTGAGGAGCGAGAGATCTTTTCCTCGTCTCTTTTACATTTTACCGAGCTTTACAAGGAAAAAGGCGGCATGAAAATTTCCATCACTCCGGGTGATGCGTTTCTGTTCTATCTAAATGTTTACGGCTATGACGGCATGGTTGATAAATCCTACGAAACGCTGCGCAGGGAGCTTGCCTCGCTCTGGAAAGATCTGGAGGCACTTCCGCAGGCGGGGAATGTAAGCCTTGTCATGCAGCCGGAAAGGGAACCGGAAAAAAACCTCATCCAAAAGCTCGCGGAGCCGGAAGCCGCCATTCTCAAAAGGCTCATTGCCCCTGATACAAAGCTCCATGTCGGCTTTCTCTATTACCGTACCGCTGAGACCTCCGGATGGACCTACAGCCACGACCTCGGGCGCAGCTATGTGGAGGATAATATGAAGGACCGGATCGCTGTCTTTGTCTATGACGGCATCGAAACCGACGAGCAATGCCTCCTTGCTATTGAGGCGGCCGTTCATGACGGCTGCACCGTTTTGTTTACGACCTCACCGCGCTTTCTAGGCCCCAGCTTAAAGGCCGGCATGAAATATCCGCAGCTTAAGATTTTGAACTGCTCCTTAAACTCCTACAGCGGCCATCTGCGCACCTACTACGGACGGCTTTATGAGGCAAAATACCTTGTCGGCATGCTGGCCGGAATTCTTACGGATACCAACCAGATCGGCTACATCGCTGATTTCCCCATTTTCGGAACACCGGCCAGCATCAATGCATTCGCTCTCGGCGTAAAGACCGTAAACCCGGTTGCGACCGTCCATCTCGCCTGGGCCTCCGAAAAGGGCTGCGATGTAAACCGGCTGTTTACCGAGGCGGGCGTCAGCCACGTCTCCGGCCGTGATATGATCACACCGCTCCACTCGAGAAGGCGCTACGGACTTTACGATCTGGCGAACGAGACCGGCGGCATCGTCGCATCAGCAATCTGGCACTGGGGGAAATTTTATCAACGGATTCTTCAGACCATCCTGAACGGGAGCTGGAGCCGCAGCCCGGCCTCACTCTCCATTAATTACTGGTGGGGAATCTCCTCCGGTATGATTGACATGATCGCCTCAAAAAGCGTTCCAGAGCGTACCATAAAGCTTATAGAGCTTGTAAAAAAGCAGATCATAAACGACGAGTTCCAAATCTTCTCGGGTGAACTCTATGACCAGGCGGGTACAAAGAGGCATACCGGAAGCGATTTTTTGGCTCCGGAAACTTTAATCCGCATGGACTGGCTCGTCGATAATATTTCCGGCCATATCCCGGCGGTCGAGAGTCTCATTGACGAGGCAATTCCAATGGTACGGATCCAGGGAATTTACGGCGACAAAAACGATCTCGAATAGGGGAGCCTCTATGAAAATCCTCGCAATCTCAGATAAGGAATCTTTGGCCCTGTGGGATCATTTTGAAAAAAGCCGCCTGGACGGCGTAGACGTAATCGTCTCCTGTGGCGATCTGGCGGCAGAATATTTATCCTTTCTGGCCACCTTTTTTCAGGGGCCGGTACTTTATGTACACGGAAATCATGACCGTTCCTACGAAAAAAATCCGCCCGAGGGCTGCGTCTGTATAGAAAACCGAATTTTTGAATATGAAGGAGTCCGGTTTCTCGGACTCGGCGGCTCTATGCGCTATAAGCCTGGCCCCTTCCAATATACAGAAACGCAGATGCTCTCACGCGTTATCCGGCTCTGGCCGAAGCTTCTTTGGCATCACGGCTTCGATGTTCTGGTGACACATGCGCCTGCACGCGGCCTGGGTGATAAAGAGACGCCGGTCCATCGGGGCTTTCAGACCTTTTTGCACCTTTTAGAGCACTACACGCCTGCCCTTCATCTCCATGGGCATGTACACTTAAATTATGACCCGCTCGCAAAGCGCGTATGCGAGTATAAGCAGACGACGATCGTCAATGCGTATGAAAAAACCGTATTTGAGCTTTCGCCGCAGTCTGACAGAAAGGAGCCCCGCAGTCATGTGGCTTGGCGTTGACTATTATCCGGAGCAGTGGGACACGGTCCTCTTAGAGCAGGATTTGGACAATATTGTGGAACTTGGCGCAAATGCCATCCGAATCGGTGAATTTGCATGGCATCAAATGGAAAAAACAGAAGGAAACTATGACTTCTCTTTCTTTGACCATGTAATCCAAAAAGCGAAAGAAAGAGGGCTTCGTATCGTTTTCGGGACACCGACGGCGGCAATTCCGGCCTGGCTTGCAAAAAAGCATCCCGAAATCCTGGCTGAATTTGAGGATGGGACAAAGCGCGCATTTGGCGGACGACATGTGTACTGCTTCAACAGCCCTGCCCTGTATGAATATTCGGAAATGCTCATCCGGGCGCTTGTAAAGCATTATAAGAATGAACCTGCCATCCTCGCCTGGCAGATTGACAACGAATTTGGACATGAGGGAAGCGACGTCTGCTGGTGTACCCAATGCCTGCAGGCATTCCGCCGGTTCTTAAGAGAAAAATTTTCCGGAGACATCAGCCGGCTGAATGCCGTCTACGGCACGGCCTTCTGGTCACAGGAATACAACGACTTCGGCGAGATCCCCCTGCCGTCCAGAACGATCACCACGCACAATCCGGCCCTCAGGCTGGACTGGGAACGTTTTTTGAGCAAAAGCATCTGTGATTTTGCCGCTTTTCAGGCAAAGCTTTTCAGAGAGCTCCTTCCAAACGCTGTGATTCTGCATGATTTTCCGGGAGGAGGGCTTTATAAGCACTGTGATTATTCGAGGCTCGCCGGCTGCCTTGATATTGCCGCCTACAATAATTATCCGGTCTGGGGCGGCCAAAAAGAGCCGCTTTTGCCCCATGAGATTGCTTTCGGCCTCGATTATATCCGGGGCCTGAAGCAGAAAAATTTCTGGATCACCGAGCAGATCTGCGGTGCACAGGGCCACGACGTGACCGGCTTTCTTCCGCGGCCGGGTCAGGCGGCGCTCTGGTCCTGCCAGGCCATGGCACGCGGCTGCTCCTCCCTGTTTTATTTCCGCTACCGTCAGGCGGCAAAGGGAGCCGAGCAGTTCTGCTATGGGATTCTCGATGCAGACAATCAAAAGCGGCGCAGATTTTATGAGGTACAGAATTTTTTCAGAGAGATGCTTCCCTGGCGGGAAATCCTGGAAACGCCTGTAAAAAGCCATATTGCGATCCTTTACGACTATGATTCCCTGGCGGCGTTCCGGATCCAGCGCCAGAGCCTCCTTTTGGACTGCCAGGCGGAAATGATGCGGTTTCACAAGATCTTTTTTGAGGCGAATCTCATGACAGATGTCATTCCGGCCTCAGCGGATTTTTCCGGTTATGCGCTTGTCATCCTGCCGTTTTTGACCGTTGCCAAACAAGAGTTGTGCAAGCGGGCCCTGGCCTTCGCCGCCGCAGGCGGAACGCTTGTTTTAACCTGCCGGACCGCCGTCAAGGATGCAGACAATAACCTTGTCTTTGGTGAACCTCTCCCTCTGGGCTTTTGCGAAGCGGCCGGCGTCTCTGTCGCAGAAACGGAAAGCCTGCAGGAAAGAAACGCTTTTTCGCTCGTCGGAGCCGGCTCCTTTGAGGGTTTTACGGGCTTTGGAGGTATCGTGCGCGACATGCTGGTCCCCGCAAATGCCGAGGTTTTGTATCGGTACGGCGACCCCTTCTTCGGGGAATATGCTGCTGTCACGCGAAAGCCGTATGGGAACGGCACGATTTTCTATATCGGCTGCCCGCCTGACGAGGCTACCTTAAAGCGGCTGCTTATGTCCATGCTGAAGGAAACGCATATCGAAGCCGCTCCCTCCTCTCCCGGCGTAGAAGTCATCACACGCGGCCCGGAAGCAGGAAAGTTCCGTTTTATCCTCAACCACAATGCATACCCGGCTGCATATAACGGCGAAAAGCTGGCTCCGTTTGCGTATCGGATCGAACCGGAATAAAAGAAAGGATCCCACTCCACTTTTGGGTGTGAGATCCTTTTTTCATTCTGTTTATTTTGCCTGCGAAACTAGGCCGCGCAGCTCCGGCACTACAAAGCGCGGTGTACGGCCGTTAAAGAAATCATCAATCGCCTCCGCACAGGCGATAGAGGAACGGGTGGACGCCTCCTTCGTCGCTCCGCCGATATGAGGAGCCGTCAGGACATTCTCCATCTGAAGCAGGGGATTCTGGGGATCAAATGGCTCCTTTTCCAGCACATCCAGACCGGCCCCGGCGATTTTTCCGGCTTTCAGCGCGCAGATTAACGCCTCCTCGTCTACGATGGAACCCCGGGCCGTGTTGATCAGAAAAGCACTCTCCTTCATCAGATCAAACTCCCGGTCTGTGACACTGTGAATGGTCTCGCTTGTGGCTGGGACATGAAGGGAAACATAATCACTGTTTTTAAAAATCTCGTCCCGGTCCTGGACTAAGTGGATATAGTCCGGCACCTCGATGGCAAAGGGATCATAGGCTAACACCTTCATGTCAAAGCCAAGCGCCGCTTTTCTCGCAACCAGCCTGCCGATGTTGCCCGTGCCGATTAACCCCAGGGTCTTTCCCTCCAGCTCGGTCTTTGGGATACCCATTTTCGCATACCGGTAGTCCTCCATGCAGTGCGCCATAACGGCCTTAAACCGTCTGGAGCAGTAGAGCATGTAGAAGATCGCTAATTCTGCTACGGAGACGGCATTAGCTCCGCCTGCAGTGGTGACCAGTACCTGATTTTGCCTGGCAGCTTCCAGATCTACGTTGTCGTAGCCTGCGCCGTGGCGGGCCAGGATTTTTAACCTCGGGGCCGCGTCAAGGATTCTCGCGGTAATTTTGGCAGTGCGGACGATCATGGCATCGCAGTCCTCTATATCGGCAAGAATATCTTCTTCGGTAAAGCCCCGCCCATCCTTTACTTCATAGCCTCTCTCCCTCAGATACGCATAGCCCTCGGGCAGGATCGGCTGGGGCAGCAATACTTTCACGCTCATAGTCTCGGACTCCTTTCTGTTTTCACGTCCTTTGGAAGCCTCCCTAAGCCCCGAAAAGCTTCCCGGATCGCTCTTTTATCAAAGTTTAACTTCTTCTTATCAATCGTTCCGATACACAATTTCTCCGTTTAAAATCGTCATAACCGGGAGGATTTCCAGGTTCCCCGCGCGTTCATTCCCTGCACAGTCCCAAAACCGGATCTCGCCCTCTTTCAGCCGGCACAGTGTCAAATCGGCACGGTATCCCTCCTGGATCCGGCCGGTTTCCGTCTCGATGCCAAGTCTTTTGGCCGGGGTTTCGCTTACCGCCCGGATCACCTCTGGAAGCGGCATGCCCAGCATGAGAAACTTAGACATCACTCTAGGCAGATCCCACATGGCAGGCTCCTTATGAAACGTGGCCGGAGTAGCGTCACTGCTGATGATGTCCGGCCATAGGCCCTGTGAAACGGCCTGTTCTGCCACCGGGAAGTCAAAATTGACCCGGCCGTTTCCAACCTCCATCAAAACACCACGCTCCTGCGCTTTGAAAAGCGCCTCCTGTACCTTTCCGTGTTTATCCAGAATTGTATTGCCTTTTCCGTGATACATATGGCTGTACACATCTCCCGGACGCAGCAGGGCAGCCGCCTCTTTGGCCTGCTCCGGCGGATCCGTCGTATGGACGCAGACGGGAAGACCGAGCGCCTCTCCGAACTCCAGAGCCCGCCTTAAGGGCCTAAGCCCCAGCTCTCCCACGATCGTCCGGCTGATGCGCACCTTGAGCCCGGTGATTTCTTTGGGATACTCAAAAAGCCGCTCTCGGATCCGTTCCAGGTCTAGTACCTCGTCCTTTAGGGGCTCGTTGATCCCCTTTCCCGGCTGTCCGATGGGGGATATGTTCAGATAACTGGAAAGCCGCGGCCTTTTCCCCTCCAGATCACACCGATGAAAGGCGGGATAGTTGACCCAGCCTGCGCTGCCCATATCCACTGCACAGGTGACGCCGGCGGACAACAGACGTTCGGCGTCCATTCCAAAGGTACTTCCGTGGGCAAACAGATGAGTATGAAAATCAATGAAGCCGGGGAACAGATACAGTCCCTCCCCTACGAGCACCTGCCCGGCTGCCGCCTTACAGGACGGGGCGGCAACGGAGGCAATACGGCCGTTTTCTACGGCGACGTCTGCCAAACGCCCCTCACCGGTTTTCGTGTCCAGAAGCTTCACACCGCGAATAAGCAGATCGTTCATATTGGTTTGGTCCCTCCTTGTTTCCTATGGGTCGGATACGTATCGGCACACATCGTTTTTTTGCCGCCTGGCCGGCCGCCGGAACGCATCCTAAGTTTTTCTCAGGCATAAAACGGCCAGATCATTGGGATAATCGCCACGCAGGCAACCAGAAACACAAGCGCCATGCCGATGTTGCTCTTTAGATAATCGCTGAACTTATATCCGCCGTAGGAATAGATCAGGTTCGCCGGCGGGCAGGCGATCGGGCTTAAGATGGACATCGTAGAGGCAATTCCCAAAACCATGATCAGGGCGGAGGGAATTACACCGATGGTACCTGCGATGGCAATGACGATCGGCATCAGAAGCGTAACCGTCACGACATTGGACATAAACTGCGTCATCACCATCGTCAGCAGGAAAATCACGACGGTAATAAAGTAAACATTTGTGGAGCCGCCGATGATCGTAATCAGAAGATCCGCGATCTGCTGGGCCGCGCCGGTATTTTTAAGGGCCGTGGCAAGAGGCGTCATGCCGCCCAAAAGAATGACGGTTTTGATGCTGACAAGCTGATACGCCTGCTTTTCGGTGAAAATCCCGAACAGCACATCGGCAACCGCGCCGATGATCGCGACCATGTAGGAAGGAATCCCGGTCTGATTCTCAAAAATCATCCCTACAAATACCGCGAGCAGCACCGCCACGGATACCGCCTGCTTCCAAAACGGCGCCGTCTTCGGCTCTGACGAATGGAAAAGCCCGTCGTCAAAACCGCTCATCTTTATATCCGGCAGCATTTTATAACCGACAAAGTACATATAAATCAGCATGATAACCGTTAACGGCAAACCGATTTTGCTGATTTCAAAGAAGCCAAAGGGATAACCCAGTTCCTTGATCTGATCCCCGATCAGCACATTGATCGCCGCATCTCCTACTAACGTCAGACGGCCGCCCGCCATGGAGCCCAAAAAGGCACTCATCAAAAGCTTGGAGTGGCTAAAGCCCGTGGAAGTGCAGATTCCCATGATGATGGGAATGAAAACAGCGACGGTTCCGGAGTTGCTTAAGCCCGCGGACATGATGCTTGCCAGAACCAGGATCGCCATAATCATCTGCCGTTCCGTCTTGGCGTATCGAGTGACCATAGCGGCGATTTTATCACACACACCGGTTTCGAACAAAGCGCTTCCCACGATCACCACGCCGATCAGCATCAGAATCGTAGTGCTGGCAAACCCGGCGACAGCCTCCTTGGGAGTGACCAGCCGGGTCAGGACTAACGCGGTCATTGTTAACATCACGGTCATATTAACCGGGATCTTTTCCAGCAGGAAGGAGATGACCGCACAAATTAAAATAAGGATGGTTAGGGTTGCTGGCGACATAAGCTCTTTCTCCTATCTTCTCTTTTTCGCAGCTGTCTCAGGACCGGTACACATCGTCGATAATCTCGAAGCCCTTTTCCTCAAGAGATTTTTCGACCCAGGCGCGGTTGGCCGTACCGTCCTTGGCGGCCGCCAGCTTCTTTTCGTCGGCTGCCTGGAACTTCTTTGCTTCCTCCAGCACTACGGCCGCATCCTGTCTCGGGATGACGATGATGCCGTCTGGGTCCGCCAGGATAATATCGCCCGGATTTACACTGATTCCGCCGCAGGAGATCGGAACGTTAATTTCACCCGGCCCTTCCTTGTAGGGGCCTCCCGGAGTCGTGCCTGTGCAGTAAACCGGGAAATCCCATTTGCCGATCTCGTCGATGTCGCGGATCGGGCCGTCTAAGATGATGCCGGCAATCTTCTTTGTATATTTTAAATAGGCCATCATGACCTCGCCCATTAATGCGCGTGTGTTGTCTTCCTCGTTCGATACGACCAGTACGTCTCCCTCCCCACACAGGTTCAGAGCAGCATGGAGTGCCAGATTATCACCTGCGCGACCCTTGATCGTATAAGCAGGTCCAACCATCATCTGATCCTTTGGCTGGCTCACCAGACGGATACGCGGATTCATCGCACAGCTCCTTCCCATTACGTCGGCTGTATTCGACGCGGGGATCGTCTTAAACTGCTTCATAACCTCCGGATCCGGCATCTCACGCTTCAAATAAATTCTCTTTCCCACTGACATCTTCGCTTCCTCCTCGTTTTTTTCCTCACCCCTCTCAAAAAGGGCTTGCGTTCTTTATACTGTCATAGTAATATAAAACTACCCAAAAGGCAAACGGTGATTTTTTAACTTTTTAACAAAAAAATTTTGTGAATACTGTTCAGACAAATCTGCATGGATGTTCGCCGGCTTTTGTGAACGTATGTGAGCAGTAACATTTTGTAAAGGAGGAACTCATGGATCTCACCAGCCTGTACTATTTTTCCGAGCTCGCCAAGGATCTGCACATGACCCGCACGGCAAACCGTCTCTTTATCTCCCAGCAGACCTTAAGCAACCATATCCAGCGCCTCGAGGACTATTACGGCACACCGCTCCTTTATCGCAAGCCCTCTCTTTCCTTGACCACGGCGGGGGAATTCGTACTCGGCTTTGCCGATGTCATCAACCGCGAGCACAGCAATTTAAAGGATATTCTCTCGGATATTGCCAAGCAGGAGCGGGGCATACTGCGCTTTGGTGCCAGTGCCCTGCGGCTGAATCTCTGCCTGCCGGCTGTCCTTTTGGAATTTTCTGCCCGTTACCCGAATGTGGATATTCGCATCACGGACACCGTCACCGCAAAATTGGAGCCCCTTGTACTGGACGGCTCCATTGACTTTGCCATTACTCTAAACGCCGAGGAGCATCCCCGGCTTACCACCAGGCGTCTGATGGATGACCAGGTCTATCTCTGCGTGGCCGACTCCCTGTTGAGGGACTGCTACGGTGAGGAGGCCAGGCTTTTAAAGTCCAGGGCCTTAAACGGCGCGGATGTAAAGGACTTTTCCAGGCTTCCCTTCTGCCTCTTTGACAACCGTATGGGCCGGCAGATCCGGCAGTGCTTTGACGCCGCCGGCATCATTCCGCGTTCCTATATCACAAGCACCTACACGCAGATTGGCTCCGCCCTCTGCTTCAAGCGGCTGGCCGCCTGCTTCGTCTCCCAGGCCAGCCTCGTCAGCCAGCAAGGCGAGATCCCGCCAGACATCAACATTTTCCCCCTGTACTACAAAGGACAGCCCCTGATACAAAGGCTGTCCCTGATCCGCATAAAGGACCGTTATCTGCCCCATTATGCAAAATTCTTTTTAGAGCGGCTGTTCCGGTATTTTTCCACCATGGAACAGACCCACATGAAGCGGAGCGTGGAGACCGGCTCCTGATATAGACGCATACGGAACTAGGCGCGGAGGCCGGCTCCTGACTGCGGTACATAAACCAAATCGCTAAATTCCTTCGCGGCGCTGCCCATTTTGCCCCCGATGCAGAACATCGCAAGTTCTAGTTTACCATTCCGCCTTTCTCGTAGAGCAGCGTCACCGGGATCCGTGCGCCTGAACAGCCGAGCTGATGACCCAGGCAATTTCGCCGTCCTTTATCCCCGCTTCTGAAGAAAAAACGGTACGCTGATCTGGGACGGGAGACAGAGAACAGGGAATTTCAGGCAAAGCTTTTCAGGGAGTAGTGTCTCTAGTAACCGCGAGCCTATCCGTCAGACCACAAAAAATCCCTTCACCAACTTCAAAAAATGCTGGTGCAGGGATTTTTACTGCAAATCGTTTTGACTGCCTCATTCCTCAAGGCGCTTTTTAAAGTAGCCTTCTGCGCAATAGATAGCTCCTGCAGGATTATGGGCAAGCGCTCGATCCTTCGCCACCAAGGTCGTCACCATCGCATCCGAATACCGGCAGAACAGGGAATCATGACCCACGCAAAGCCCTAACGCGATATTGAATTCCGTATTCTGCGAATTTAAGAGCTTTGCCTGCAGAATGGGATTGCACATGGCCTCATATTGTCCCGGATTCAGCTTCTTTTCATCAGGTACTCCGGCCTCTCCCTTATCAATCCCTCCGGCCTTGCAGACAACCGAAACAACCTCAAGCCCCTCTGCCCTCAAAAGATCGGCGACCACCTTTGCCTCCCGGTAAAGTCCCACACAAAAGCCCAAACCGACCTTTTTATATTCCATCCTTTTGCAAAACTCCATCGTTTCTTTAAGCCTAGGCCAGCGGCAGTAACCGTCCTTTTCAAGAATCGTGGAGATTATGTAGAAGTTATGAATCTCTGGTTTCTGATACTCCGCTAACGCTTCCTTCGCCGCGTGCTCCTGCCGAACCGGACAATTTTTAGGCATATTTTCATGGTTTGCGTCTTTGCAGGCATGAATCGCACAATTTGCACAGGTATACATACTCCTGTTCTCCTTTCTTAATTTTATGTACTCTCGGAGCCTCCATGTGCCTGATTTTGTGAGATGTTTTTTTGTCAGATTTACATAAATTTAAGAGGCATGCGTAAAACATACATTGATTTAATTTACGTGTATATGAAAGAAAACCAGCCACAAAAGCAGATGCGGGAAAGATTCCAAGCATATTTATAGGAAGCATCATAAATCTTTTTCTTATGATGTTTCCTGCGCCGATTTTTGCTGTATGGAAACGCAGAAACTATTTTACAGAAACCGTGCGCATCCCTCTCCCAGAGATTCATAGTAAACGGCGAACAAATTTGTCGTTTACTATGATCTTCTCCCAGAGTACCTCTGTCTGCCCCATATTATGGCCACAAGGCAGATAGCTTCTTGATTCCTACTTTATTCCGCTTTTTGCTTTTCAAAAAAAGTGTCAATCTTTTTTTTAATATCCGCAGGCTTTAAATATTTCAATAAATATCCGGCCGGATTCAGGGACATTACGCTCCGCACGCTCTCCGGATCGCCTCTCCCGGTCAGGAAAATAACCGATGTATCCTCAAATTCTTTTGCCGAGCGAAGCATGGCCAATGTTTGTCTTCCATCACAGACCGGCATTTCGTAGTCTAACAGGACCAGATCCGGCTTATTTAAAGTGATCGTCCGGATCGCCGCTATCCCGGAATCAGCCAGGGCCACCTCATACTCCGAACCCAGCAAGTCCTTCATGCCCTGCCGGATTGTCGCAGAATCGTCTACCACAAGCACCTTGGGCTTTGAAGGCTCCTTCTCCTGTTCGTCCCGCTCTGTGAGATATTTTTCAACCTCTGACATTGCGTTTTCCTCCTCGATGGGAACCCCGACGCCCTTTTCAAGCAGATGGGGTGCAATGACACAATAGGAAAGATATCCTTCACCAGTGTTAAACAACAGGCTGACCTGGAATGCCTCCCTCTCAAATATTTCCTGAAACTCCTCGTAGGACAGAAGATTTTCTTCTTTCAGCTCATATGCATTCATCTCCGGGAAATATCCCATGACACGCCCCACAAACTGACGTGCCGTATATCTGGCAGCGTGAACCAGCATAGAATCAAGCTTATTCGTCTGAATCCCCAAAACCTTTCCAACCGTGTTAATCAGCAGTTTCTCCTCAAATACTAAAATAATCTCCTGTCTTTTTTCGTCCTCCTTTGTCCCATAGGCCAGGCGGTAATAGATCCCGTTTCCGAATTTCTCTCCGCTGTAGGCATCGCTGATTACCTGTGATTCCAGATGGAACATGTCAAACATAAGCTGCTTGAGCACCTTTTTCATCGCTGTGAGTTCTTCACCAGGAAGAAGTTTTTCCCACTTTCTTACTCCCTTTCCCGTAATGGATAGGTCTTCCGACAGGGTATGTCCGATCAGCCAGCCGGCGCAGACGCCCAGGAAATGCTCTACCGAATCTGCAGAATAGTTTGCCTGTTCCAACTCCTGCTCGAGAGCCGGAAGCGTATTTTCTCGAAACCCTTTGTGTATACATCTATGCTGTTCAAGTCCCTCATAACCGATAGACGCCATATATTTTTCCTCATCGGAAAAATGCTTCATAGCATGCCCTTTAAAAAACTTGATTCCCTCCTGGCATACCCACTGATTGTCTTTTTCGGTTTCTTTGAACATGAAAAGTTTTTTAATTATCTTAAAAAGACGTTGGTGTTCTTTATCAATGACATCCACTCCGATATTGAACTCCTCCTGCCATTCAAATTGATTGTTCATATTCCCCTCCTCTGCTTTGGACAGGCCCCATACCTTCCAAAGCTCCTTTCATAAGTCTTTTTTATTCGAAAAACATAATTTATTTTTCTATTATACAATACAATATGCTCCGAATGCAATCTTAGTTATGGAGAAATTTTCCACCTTGTAAACCAACCGGAAATATAGTAAAATCAAAAAAACAGACTGTTACACGAACCGGGAATGGGGAAAAGGCAGGAGAACTCTTATGAACTTTGAACACTATAAAAATTTTGTCGCCATTGTTGATGCCGGTACGATCTCAGCGGCCTCGAAGGAGCTTTTAATCGCCCAGCCCGCCTTAAGTAACCAGATCAAAAGTCTCGAGGAGGTCTACGGCGCCCAGCTCGTGATCCGCAAGCCCCGGCATATCGAACTCACTGACGCCGGAAAAATCCTTTATGACAAAATCAAATCCATCTGTTACCTTGAGGATTCTGCCAAAAAAGAAATCGAAGCCTGCGTCATGGGGAATCGCGGGACGCTGTGGCTCGGATGCTCACCGGCAAATCCGGACCCCCTTCTTTATCCGCTGCTCCTTGACTTCCATGCCACCTTCCCAGACGTATCCTTTCAGCTCTTTGAACGCAACTCCGACTATATTGTCGAGCTTTTGCAGTCCGGCATGATTGATGTGGGGCTGATCCGCATGCAGCCGCATCTGCTCCCTCCTGTAATCCGCCCGGTCATGACAATCCAAGAACTCTACATGGCCTTTTACCACCGCGAACACCAAATTCTTTCCCCTTCGCAGGAACAGATTCCCCTCTGCCATCTGAAGGGGCTTCCCATCAGCATCTCACATGGCCTGAAAAGACCGTTCTCTGCCGCCTGCGAAAAAGAGGGCTTTGCCCCTCAGTACATGAATATTTCTGCCTCCCGTTCGACCTCGATGCTGTGGGCTGCCGATAAAAAAACCGTGTCCATTGTCGTCGGTGCCTCGTCCTTTGACGACAGAGAATACTGCTGCCGCCAGCTCGCCACAGAGTGCCTTCTCTCTCAGCGGATGTTCGCGATTAATCGCAACCGCCGCCTTTCCTCTGTAGCCGAAAGCTTTTTGCGGTTCGTCCGCACACATGTCCTGATGGAACGCTGGATGCACAACCTTGCCGGCGCCGGGGTATTGGAGACATAAAAAATACCCGGGTAAGCCTTACTGCAGGCTTTTTCACAATCGAATCTCTTTAAAAAACCTTCCTTCGCTCTTTTCTCCTTATATCCTTTTCTCATACGTTTTTGGCACTCTCACTGCAAATCGGGATAAGTGAAAAGAACAATATCACTCCTTACTGTGATTAATAGATATTCATAATGTTAATAAAAAGTAACATTATATCAAATAAATATTAATTTTACAACTATATCGGTTCGTGTTACACTGAATATAGCCTCAGTGGACAAAGAATCGCATGGTTTTGCACCACAGATAAACGATTCTGCGTTTTTACACGAGGCAAAAATTGCTGACTCTCTCTTTTTCAGATCGCCCCCGGCCACGCCATGGTATCCGGGGGTATAACTTTGCCATCCGGCCCTCCGTACTGACTCATGATATATTTTGCAATCTTCGCGTTTGGCTCCTTGATGTTCACTGGGAACTGAAGCCGTTTCTCATATCTCCACATTGACTAGCATCCTCCTTCCCAGGGCCAGAACTCCGTCTCCCATGTCCACGTATTTCCCTGGACATTATCCACGAGAAGCGGGCCGAACTGCCGCTCGTAAGCTGCAATCGCACTCCGTCTCATTGCCGCAACGTTTTTATAGTAGGCAAGCGCTTCCGTGTTGGTCGGATGCGTATCCAGGAATAAAAGTACATCATCCATCGCAAAGCTCGCCTCATTGATCTGTTTCATCAAAGCTACCTGTGCCGGCTGGACATTCTGCATCATGCCCGGCGCTGTCCCAAAATTCATCCCGTTCATCCGATACACCCCCCTACCATAAAAGGCAAATCAAGCGACGGAAAAATTGTCCCCCGCACAAAACCGCGCTCCATCGGATACGGCGTTTCCCACTGCTGCATAGGAACATAACCCATCCCCACAGGGAATCGATTCACACTGGCAGTTTCCTGCGTTCCTGAAAGAACCATGCTCTGCCCCATAACCGGAGCCTGCGCCTGCGGCAGACCGTACATTCCGGGCGTAAAAGCGCCGGCGCTGCAAGTACTGTTACAATTCATAGAAATCTCCCTTCCTTTATAACAGTTCTGATACACCTTCACTGTTACTTTGGTTTTCTATGTTATACAGTATGCAGCGCCGGCTCAGCCGGTGCTCTTTTAAAAACCAAGCTCCTCGTCAATAAAGAGCAGTTCTGTCTCCATGCCCTTCATAGGCCGCTCCAGGATCACCGTCGCGTTGCAGATCCGCTCCGGGCTGTTGCAGGCAAAACACTTCTCACCGCCGGACGCCACACACGGCGTTTTCGTCTGGAAGCGCTCTGCATTCTTTACCGCCGCCACATTCCTTGCCCGCTTCATCGCCGAAACCAGGTCCGGCTCAATCTTATTCTTTCCGATCAGGTAGATCGTGCGCTTCGGCCCAAACAGACTGGCCGCCAGACGGTTTCCCGTTCCGTCAATGTTCACAAGCTCTCCCGTCTCGGACACTCCGTTTGCACTCAGAATGTAGACTGTCGCATCCCTTGCCAGAAGGCGGGTCTTTTGCGCCGGCCCCACCCAGTGCCAGAGCACCGTGTTCATTTCTCCCAAGCGCTCATAAAGCCCCATCTCCTTCACGCTCATGGACCCGCCGAAACCGACGGTCTCGCCGCGGACCATCTTAACAAGGTAATCCGCCGCTTCTTCCTTCGTCGCAAAATAGGATGTTTGGAACCGGTGATTCTCAAAATTTTTTTTCAATGTCTGATAATCCATTTGCATTTCTCCTGTCACTGCTGGTATCGCCATACATTTATTCCGGAAAACAATGGCACGCTACGAAATGTCCCGGGCCGACCTCCTTAAGCTTTGGACAGCCCTTTTTGCACGCCTCACAGGCATATAGACAGCGCTTCACAAACCGGCATTCATCTTCCGGGTCAATCGGGGAGGTGACTTCTCCCTTCAAATGAATCCGCTCCTTATTCGCGTCCACTTTGGGGATCGGAATCGCAGATAAAAGCGCCTTTGTATAGGGATGGATCGGATTGGCAAACAGCTCTGCGGAAGGAGCCTTTTCCACCGTCTGCCCCAGATACATTACCATAATCTCATCCGAAATGTGGTTGACAACGGACAGATCATGAGAAATAAAAATATACGTCAGCCCCAGCTTCCTCTGCAGCTCCTTCAAAAGGTTCAATATCTGCGCCTGGATTGAGACATCCAGTGCCGATACCGGCTCGTCGCAGATTATTAGCTTCGGTTCCACTGCCAGGGCACGTGCGATTCCGATTCTTTGACGGCGGCCGCCGTCTAACTCATGCGGATAACTGTTGATCAAGCGCTCCGCCAGGCCAACCGTCTCCATGAGCTCCAGAACACGCCCTTCGATCTCTGCCGGAGTCCGGTACTTTTTCTGAACCTTCACCCCCTCCGCAATGGTCTCCATGACCGTATTCCGCGGATTCAGGGAGGAGAAGGGATCCTGGAAAATGATCTGCAAATCCGAGCACCTGGCACGCATCTGCCTTTTTCCGAGCTTTAGCAGATCCTCCCCCTCAAAGATCACCTGCCCATCCGTCGGCTCAATCAGTCGGAGGATACAGCGCCCGGTTGTTGACTTCCCACAGCCGGATTCCCCAACGATCCCAAGCGTCTTTCCCCGCTCTAACCGGAATGTAATGTCATCCACCGCATGCAGCATACCGCGGTTTGTCTTAAAATACTTCTTCAGATGGTTTACTTCTAAAATGTGGTCTGCCATTTTAACACTCCTCCCGTCTGATTCGGAACGCAGGATCGTCATATGCCGAACACAGTACCTTGTGCGTCTCACTGAAGCTGCGTTCCTTCTGCGGCGTGTCGATGCACTCCGGCCTGGCATACGGACAGCGCGGCGCGAACGCACAGCCTGCCGGCAGCTTGGTGGGATCCGGCATCATCCCCTGAATCGGCTGGAGCTCGGCTTCCCGGTTTTCAATATCGGGCAAGGAGTTGAATAGACCTTCCGTATATGGATGCTTTGTGTGGTTGAATACCTCCTTTAGCGTCCCCTGCTCAATAATGCGCCCGGCGTACATGACCGCAACCTCGTCGCAGATCTGCGCCACAATCCCCAGATCGTGTGTAATGAAAATCATCGCCATGTCAAACTTCTTTTTCAAATCGCACATCATATCCAGCACCTGCGCCTGGATCGTCACGTCGAGCGCCGTCGTCGGCTCGTCCGCCAAAAGGAGCTTTGGATTACAGGCCAGCGCAATGGCAATCACGACACGCTGCTTCATACCGCCCGAAAATTGATGCGGATATTCATGGATCCTCTCTCTGGGAATCCCTACGAGCTGCAGCATTTCTTCCGCCTTTTCCCATGCCTCTGCCTTTGTACAATCCTCATGAAGCTCAATGCTCTCTGCAATCTGCTCTCCTACCGAATAGACAGGGTTCAGGCTTGTCATCGGATCCTGGAAAATCATCGAGATGCTGCTGCCCCGGATTGCCTCCAGCTCCTTCTGCGAAAGCTTCAGCATGTCATTCCCACAGACCTGGATGCTGCCGCTCTTTATGACGCCAGGCGGATTCGGGAGCAGGTTTAAAATAGCCAGCGCCGTGCTGGTTTTCCCGGCGCCGGTCTCTCCTACCAGTCCAAGGATATGCTTCTTTTTGAGCTGGAGGGAAATGTGATTGACCGCCTCAACCGTCTCATCCTCCAACTCATAATGAACCGTCAAGTCCTGTATATCGAGCACAAGAGAATCGTCAACGGTCTTTTCGTTTTCTCGAACTTCACTCATATGCGGGTCTCCTCCTTATCGTTTCAGCTTCGGATCCATGGCATCGCGCAGCCCGTCCCCTACCATATTAAAAGCAAGCACCGTAATCATGATCGCAAGCCCCGGGAACAGGCACAGATAGCTGTAGCCGCGGATATAGGTCTTCCCTGCCGTAAGGAGCGCGCCCCACTCCGGGGACGGCGGTTTGATTCCAAGGCCCAGGAAGCTTAAGCTTGACGCAGAAACGATCGCACTGGCGACCCTGAGCGTCGTCTGCACAATGATCGGCGACAGGCAATTCGGCAGAATATGCCGGAAAATAATGTACAGATCCGTCTTTCCCAAAGCCCTTGCCGCTTCCACATACTCCTCGTTCTTTACCGTAAGAACCGCCGCACGTGTGATGCGCACAAAATTCGGAACCGAGGAAATCCCGACCGCCAGCATCAGGTTAAATGTGCTGCTCCCCAGGATCGATACGATGACAACCCCCATCAGAATGGACGGGATCGCAGAGAAAATATCGGTGATCCGCATGATCAATCCCTCTATTTTCCCTCCATAGTATCCGGCTACTGCTCCGAGCGGCACACCGACAGCGAGCGAAACCATAACGGCAACAAAGCCGATCGCCAGAGAATAACGGGAACCATATACGACACGCCAGAACATGTCACGCCCCATCTCATCCGTGCCAAACCAGTGCAGAAAGCTGGGAGCCTGCAGCTTCTGCGAAATGTTCTGTCCGATCACCTTTTCCATATCCAGCCAGAAATCAATCGTCAGCGCCACGGCAAACATAACGATCAAAATGCCAAGCCCCGTCATGGCTCCCTTGTTCTTTTTTAAATGATGCCATATCTCGCCGAGCTTGCTGCGTTTTCTGTACTTACGGGAAACGGACCTTGTATCGGTACTCATGCTGCGGCACCTCCCTGTACTTTTGTGGGTTTCCTTCTTGTCTTCCCGGATGCATACTGCGCGCGGAGCCTCGGATCCACGAATGCATATACGACATCAACCACAACCTGAATGATGCAAATCATGACCGTTGTCATAATGATACAGCCGGTCACCGTATTCGTATCCCGCTGGTTGATGGCATCAATGATCAGGCGGCCAACCCCCGGCCAGGCAAATACATTTTCGGTAACAACCGCGCCGCCGACCGCATTTCCGAGCTGTGTTCCGATGATCGTGATGATTGGAATCAGCGCATTTTTCAATGCGTGCTTCCTTACCACTTTCTTTTCCGGAACCCCCTTGGACCGCGCGGTCCGCAGATAATCCGCGCGCAAAACGTCTAGCATACTGGAACGCGTCGTCCTTGTAAGCGTTGCCATCAGACCGGTCCCGATGGTAAAAGCCGGCAGAATCAGGCTCTTAAAACCATCCGTGGCCCCATAGGAGGGCAGCCAGCCAAGCTGATTGGAAAACAGAACGATGAGCATCATGCCCAGCCAGAAATTCGGCATCGAAAGTCCCAAAAGAGCGGCAACCATGCTGAGATTGTCGGTCACGCCCCCATGCCTCGTCGCCGCCTTGATGCCCAAGGGGATTGAAAGAACGATCGCTAAGAATACCGACGCCCCCGCTAGCTGCAGTGTGGCGGGAAGGCGCTGCATATACAGCTTCCACACGTCAACCTTATAAATATAAGACGTTCCCAGATCGCCATGCAGCAGTCCTTTCATATAAATAAAATACCGATAAAAGACAGACCGGTCATAACCAAGCTCATGGTTTAACTCCGCGATCTCCTCCGTGGTCATTTCGCCGCCGATGATGTCCACCACAGTCCCCGGCGCCAAATCCAGCATGACAAAGACCAGCAAAGAAACACCGATCGTAACGGGAATCAGCATAAGAATCCTTTTAATAATATATTTGTGCATACTTCCTCCTGCAAACGTCGCTGTGTATAAAAAAATGACTGGGAACCGTGCAGCTACAGTTCGCTGGCAAGCCAGCAAATAGCAACTGTACGGTTCCCAGTTCAGATCAGCATGCTAAGCCACAAACCGTATGCTTATTCTGGCAGACAGACATGTGAGTAGTCAAAATAACCGGTCGGATTAATCACGATGCCCTCCAGTCCTGCCGTATAGGCAATCGTCGTGCTGCTGTAATAAAGCGGTACATAGTAACACTGCTCGTTGTTGATTGCCTGGATCTCTTTATAGTAAGAAGCGCGTTCGCCCGTATCCACGCAGGCGCTGCCCTCGATTAAAAGCTCAGAGATACGGGAATCATCCACAATCGCCTTGTTGGAGTTCGTTCCGACACTGAACAGACGGCCCATATCCGAATCCCAGGTATTGGTGCCGATGCTGTAGATCATGGATTCATGGGTTGCAGAGGCATACTTCGTATTGGCCGAAATACCCGCGCTGTCCACTTCCTCGATCTCAAGCGTAATCCCAACCTGCCTGAATTGCTCTTGAAGTACCTCGCTCATTGTCTTAAAGATTCCGTCTCCGGTATTGGCCATCAGCTTTAACGAGGTATTGCCGCCGCATTTTGCAACATATTCCCTTGCCTTCTCGACATCATAGGTGATCTTCTCATCAAATTCATTCGTCAGATAAGCCATCGCATTGCCATAAAAGCTCTCGGCAACCATCGCGCCGGTATCGCCCACGGCCGCGATCAGATCCTCTTTATTGATCGCATAGGCGACTGCCTTACGCAGATTCACATCTGTTCCTGGGCCGGCCGCCGTATTAAATGCAAAATAATAAAGCCTCGTCGTCGGGAACTCCTTTACTTCGATTTTTGAATTGGACTTTGCCAAGTCAATCTCCGTCGAGGCAAGCTTATAGATTAGCTGAACCTCGTCACTCTCAAGCGCCATCAGACGGGAGGAGCTGTTTGCTATGTACACAAGTGTGATGCTCTTTGTCTTTGGCACCTCTCCCCAGTAATTGTCGTTGCGCACAAGTTCGATCGTGTCGCCGGCTACATAACCGTCAAGATTATTGATCCACGCGCCCGTACCGATCGTAGCGCCAAAATCCGGGTCCGCTTCCACGGCCGCCTTATTGACAATGGAGTCAAAAGGCCGGGACAGGATATAGACAAAGTCAACATTGCCGGTCTTTAACACGATTGTCAGCTCGTGATCTCCTTGGACCTCCGTGTGATCATAGTAATTCGTGATCTGGGTATCGGACGATATGCGGTCAAGCGTAAAGGCTACATCCTCCGCCGTCAACGGATTTCCGTTCTGGAAAGTCACATCGTCGCGCAGCTTGACATGAAGCTTCGTACACGCATCGTCAAGCCAGTCCCATTCGGTCGCCAGGTTCGGCTCCACCTCACCGGTCTCCACATTATAGCGGAACAGCGTATCATGCGTCATGCTGAACAGCTTCGCATGGATCTCATTCGCATTTCCGTTTCCCTGCGGGTCCATTTCGGTGATCTGGCTCTCAAATGCGATCGTCAGATGTTCCCGATAATTCTTCTCCGATGAATCCTGTGTACCGCCGGCCGCTTCTGTCGCTGTTTCCTGCTCCTGCGCACCGCCGGCTGCCGCCGTAGTCGCATCCGTACCGCCGGACTGCCCGCATCCGGCCAGTGAAACTGCAAGCAAAGCTGCTAATACAACTGACAATGGTTTTTTCATTTTTTCTCTCCTTTATTTTTTATTACAGGCGGCTCTTATGTCTTGCCAGCGCCACCCTTGTTAACTCTGTTTATACCATATAATGTATATATTATATCGTAGTTCGGCCGGAATAGCAAGAATATACAGGCGGGAAACGTTATAAATCTTTTTTTCACGTTTTCCTGCACCGATTTTTGCCGCATTTAAACGCAGAACCTTTCCTGCAAAAATTGTGTGCAGCTTCCCGTATGGAGGCTGTACACGGCAAATCGATTCGGCATTTACGCGAAAGCAAAAAGCGGCATCCGATTTATAGATCGGACCCGCTTTCTTCACCCAATTCTGTCTGTTTCTTTATTTGTCTTACTCCAGATAATCCAGCGCATCAATCGGCTGGCCGTCTTGAAGGAGCTCAAAATACAAATTGTTTCCCTCGACCGCGTAATATTTGGTCGGCTCGGCAATGTAGCCGATCGTATCTCCCTTGTGGAGGTACTCGTTTTCTACCACAGGGATTTCTTTGAGCTGTCCGCAGACTGCCGTATAGCCGTTTCCGAAATCAAGCCGCACATACGCGCCGATCTCCTCGTTCATCCCAAGCTCCAGAACTCTTGCGTCCGCCGGAGCCGCCACTGGCGTGCTCACATCGCTCTGGATTACACTCGCCGGATTGCACTTATACTGTTCCAGCGTCGGAAACCAGGTCGTCGTATCCATCGTATAGCTTAAAATCACATTTCCCGAAACCGGCCATAAAAGCCTGTCCCCCTCGCTGAAATTGAGAACAAGGGACTCGTTTGCGGCTGCACCTGCCTCCTCGACTGGCATATAAATAGGATTTTCCGCCGCATATTCCTCCGGCGCTGCCAGGTCCTCATTAAACGGCCTTGCATGATCGGTTTCGGCTTTGGCTGCTTCCGTCTGGGAAGTTCGCTCCGCCAAAGATTCTTCTGCGTTGGAGTCCCCAACTGCCAGATAGTCTTCCTGCTCGCTCTCGGCAATTACGCCTTCCGATTCCCGGATCTCCAAATATGGACTTTCTTCTGCGGATTTTCCGCCTTTTCTGATCGTAACCGCGCCTGCTGCGGCTACCAAAGTCAGCAGGCCCAACACAAGCATAACAAGAATCAACTTATCCTTGAAAAGCTGGTTTACTTTTTCTTTCACGTTTTATCACCTCGGTAATAGTCTTACCAAAGCGAACCAAGTTATTCAGCGTTTTTAAATAAACTTTCGTTCCGATTCGGCCGTTGGGCAGGCCTAAGCAAAAGTGCCTGGAGATCTGTCATAAACCTTCCTTTATCTCAATTCCCTGAAAATAATAATTTAAGAGATCCCTATAATCATGGCCTTCACGCTCAAGTGCATTGGCCCCTGCCTGCGAAAAGCCATACCCATGGCCGATCCCCTTCGTCTCCGTACGGATTTTTCCGTCAAATTCCAAGAATGAATAGCAGGACGAGGGGAGGCCCAATGCATACTGTATCTCCTCACCTGAGTACGTTTTTCCCCCAATCTGAATCTTTAAGACATAGCCCGCCCCGTCTCGCTCTACGATCTGGATTTCGTTTGGAAGTGCCGCAGCCGAAATCGGCACACTATCCGGAATCGAATGGATCCGGTCAGCCAGCTCGCCTGCCGTCCAGGTGCGCAGGTCTAAAAAACCGTCGGCCTCCCTGTCTCCCGGACTCTCTGCCTGCTTCAAATAAGGAAGTTCCCCGCCAAGGCTTCTTGTGCAGCCTGCCGCCGCACGGCAGAAAAACGGTTCGATCAGCTCCCCGTCACAAAAAATCACGATTCCGGCCGTAGATTCAACTGCCTCTTTTATTTTCCCGTAATTTTTTGAAAAATTTCCGCTCCCCCACTGCTTCTCCATCTGCGCCCGGCTCAACACATCCAAATCCAGCGCTTCCTCATAGACTGCATCTGCGCCGTTCATCTCCCGGTAAAGATACGTCCTGGCCAGTACCGCCTGTGCCTTAATTGTCTCACACCCATATTCTGCCGGAATCTGCTTAGCGACCACATAAAGCAAAAAATCCTCGAGCGAGATTTCCATCTCCCGCCCGTTCCGTTTGACGATCACTTTCTTACCGCCCGTCTGGCCAAAGACCTCCTCCAATCCAAAAAAATTCCCGCCATCCAGACGGCCTGTCCAGGCCAGAGTTGCCGCGTAAGGAATCATGACCATCAAAAAAAGCATCATCAAAAACTGTCTCATAAAAAATCCCGCCCCACAGACCTTATAGTATGGCAAACGAAAAAATCTTTGTTTTCGCTGTTTGCATCCCCAAACAGGGGATCGTGAAAGGCAGATTATTTTGTCCCTCACGATAAAAAGTCTATGAGACGGGCTTTTGTTTTATACCATTATTTAAGATTTACTGTGACCTTCTTAAGATTCCAAATATCTCTCACATATTCCTCGATCGTCCGATCAGAGGAAAACTTGCCGCAGCTTGCCGTGTTGAGGATCGCCGTTCTCGCCCACCACTTTTCATCGCGGTATGCCTTGTCGATCTTAGCCTCGGCCTGTGCATAGGAGTGGAAGTCCTTTAAGATAAAATATGGATCCGGACGATTTCCAAAGTTTGTGGTTAAAAGTGAGTTATAAATGTCACGGAACAGCTCCGGATCATGCGGAGCAAAATAACCGTTGATCAGTTCCATCAGTACGCGGCGAATATCCTGGTCATTGTTGAAAATCTCCATGGGATGATAGCCGCCGTTCTTCTCGAACGCAATGATCTCATCCGAAGACGCGCCGAAGATAAACATATTCTCCTCGCCGACTTCCTCGGCCATCTCCACATTTGCGCCATCCATGGTGCCGATCGTCAGAGCACCGTTCAGCATAAACTTCATGTTGCCGGTACCGGACGCCTCCTTGCTGGCCGTGGAGATCTGCTCGCTGACATCTGCCGCCGCAAAGATCATCTCTGCATTGGAGACGCAATAGTCCTCAATGAAAATAACCTTGAGCCGCCCGTTGATAGAACGGTCGTTGTTGACGACCTCCGCCACCGCATTGATGAGCTTAATCGTCAGCTTCGCGATCTTGTACCCTGCTGCCGCCTTCGCGCCAAAAATAAAGGTACGCGGAATCATATCCAGATTCGGATTGTCCTTTAGCTGGTTGTACAAATACATCACATGCAGAATGTTCATGAGCTGCCGCTTATATTCATGCAGACGCTTTACCTGTACGTCAAAAATCGAGCGCGGATCCACATCAATGCCGTTGTGTTCTTTGATGTATTTTGCCAGACGCTGCTTATTCTGGTATTTAATGTTCATGAATTCCTGCTGGCACTTCTCGTCTTCTGCATAGACCGCCAGCTTCCGGATATGGGACAGATCCGTGATCCACTCGCTGCCGATCTTACTCGTCACCCAATCTGCTAAAAGCGGGTTGCCATGCAGGAGGAAACGGCGCTGCGTAATGCCGTTTGTCTTATTGTTGAACTTCTCGGACATCATGTTATAAAAGTCCTTGAGCTCCTGGTTCTTTAAAATCTCCGTGTGCAGTCTTGCAACACCGTTGACTGAAAAGCTGCCGACAATCGCCAGATGCGCCATACGCACCTGCCCGTCATAGATGACTGCCATCTTGCGGATCTTCTCATTATCGCCCGGATAGGTTTTCTTAATTTCCTCGATAAAGCGGCGGTTGATCTCCTCAACAATCTGATAAATACGCGGAAGCAGACGCGAAAACAGCTCGATCGGCCACTTCTCCAGCGCTTCGGACATGATTGTATGGTTCGTATAAGCACAGGTCTTCGTCGTGATCTCCCATGCCTCATCCCATTCCAGGCCCTGCTCATCCAAAAGGATCCGCATCAGCTCTGCTACCGCAACGGTCGGATGCGTGTCATTTAACTGGAATACATTCTTTTCATGGAATTTATGAATATCGTCATGGCTTTCCATGTATTTTTTTACGGCGCGCTGCACGCTTGCGGAGATAAAGAAATACTGCTGCTTTAAGCGCAGCTCCTTGCCCGCGTAATGGTTGTCGTTCGGATACAGGACATCCACGATGGTCTTCGCCAAGTTTGCCTGCTCCACGGCCTTTTGATAATTTCCCTTATCGAACTCATTGAGGCTGAACGTATTAACCGGCTGTGCATCCCAGATGCGCAGAGAGTTGACCACATTGTTGCCATAGCCCACGATCGGAATATCGTAGGGAACCGCCATAACGGACTGATAGCCCTTCTGAACAAAGCGGCTTCTCTTTCCATCCCACTCCGTCTCCACGTAGCCGCCAAACTTGACTTCTGTCGAATACTCGGCGCGCCGGATCTCGAACGGATAGCCATCCTTTAGCCATTCATCCGGCACCTCGATCTGGAAACCGTCTTTGATCTGCTGCTTGAACATCCCATAGCGATAACGGATTCCGCAGCCGTATGCCGGGTAGCCTAACGTCGCCAGGGAATCGAGGAAACACGCCGCCAGGCGGCCCAGGCCGCCGTTCCCAAGAGCCGGGTCCCGCTCCTGATCCTCGATCACGTTTAAATCGAAGCCAAGCTCCGAAAGCGCCTCCTTAATCTCCTTCTGCGCGCAGATATTGATAATATTGTTCCCAAGAAAACGGCCTGTTAAAAACTCCATGGACATGTAATAGACCGTCTTCGCGTCCTGCTTCGCATATTCCTTCTGCGTCGCGATCCAGCAGTCGATGATCGTGTCCTTGACGGCTAAGGCCACTGCCTGATAGACCATGGCCGGCGTCGCCTCCTCGATCGTCCTCCGGTAAATGCTCTTTACATTGTAAATCACCGATTCTTTAAATTTTGCCTTGTCAATCGTATGGTTCACATCTAAGCCCTCCTGTTTCCTGATAGTTTGTAACGGTCCTCCAGCTTAATCAGGGCATTTTTTGACGCCCAATACAACGCTTTCGCCGTTGATGTTCCACTCCTTCACATAGCCCGCCGTTTCGCCAAGCGTAACGCCATCCGCCAGCACCTCGCCTTGCAGCGCGTCCGAATATTTCCTGATAATCGCAAAAAGCGTTTCGTTTTGATCCGCATAGACATGAATGTGATCCATGACCTCAAAACCGGCCTCCTTGCGCATCGTCTGAAGCTTGCTGACGAGCTCACGGTAAAAGCCTTCCTCCAAAAGCTCTGGTGTAAGCCTCGTATCCAGAACCACCGTGACTGCGTTGTCCCCCTCGGAGACATATCCTTCCGTCTGTGCCATGTCGATCAGCAAATCATCCTTTGTAAGAACAACCTCTGTTCCGTCAAAGGAGAACGTCAGCTGTCCCTTTTCATTTAAGGTGTCCATAGCGGCGTTCCCGTCCACCTCAGAGAGCGCCTTGCGGATATTGGCAAGCTGCTTTCCGTACTTCGGGCCGACGGTCTTTAACTGCGGCTTAAAGCTGTAGGAGGTAAAGGCGCG
>JAAWAR010000091.1 GCA_022792295.1 Lachnospiraceae bacterium | reverse complement strand
CCTACTCGTCCAGATAATCTTTGAGCTTCCGGCTGCGGCTCGGATGTCTGAGCTTTCTTAACGCCTTTGCCTCGATCTGGCGGATCCGCTCCCTTGTCACATTAAACACCCGGCCGACCTCCTCAAGCGTCCTCGGCCGCCCGTCGTCTAACCCGAAGCGAAGCCGGAGGACCTTTTGCTCTCTGTCCGTCAACGTATCCAGGACCTCCATAAGCTGCTCATGCAGGAGCGTAAACGTAGCCGCATCGACCGGCACTTCCACATGCTCGTCCTGAATAAAATCCCCGAGATGGCTGTCCTCCTCCTCACCGATCGGCGTCTCCAGAGACACCGGATCCTGCGAGATTTTCATGATCTCCCGCACACGTTCCACCGGAAGCTCCATTTCCCGCGCCACCTCCTCCGGGGACGGCTCACGCCCCAGATTCTGCAAAAGCTGTCTCTGCGTCCGCACCAGGCGGTTGATCGTCTCCACCATATGCACCGGAATCCGGATGGTGCGCGCCTGATCCGCAATCGCGCGTGTGATTGCCTGTCTGATCCACCAGGTCGCATACGTACTGAATTTATATCCCTTCCGGTAATCAAACTTCGCCACGGCCTTGATGAGCCCCAGGTTGCCCTCCTGAATTAAATCCAAAAATTGCATCCCGCGCCCTACATACCGTTTTGCAATGCTCACCACAAGCCGCAGATTCGCCTCTGCAAGCGTTCTCCTGGCACTCTCATCTCCTAATTCCATCCGTTTTGCCAGTTCAATCTCCTCCTCCGGAGAAAGAAGCTGTACCTTGCCAATTTCTTTTAAATACATGCGGACCGGATCCTCGACCCCGACGCCCTCGGGTATCGCAAGCTCCAGATTCTCCATATCAAACGAGCTCTCCTCCAGAGCGCTCTCGTCAAGCTCGTCATCGAGAAACAAATCCGGCTCCAGCTCCTCATCCGCTGAAATCTGCAGCACATCCACCTTTTTCCTTTCCAGGAAGTCATAAATCCGATCCAGCTTCTCCGGAGTCAGCTCCTCGTCTGCAAACACCTCCAGGATTTCCTGCTCCTCAAGCACATTTTTCTTTTTCTTTGCCGTTTCCATCAGCTTATCCAGCTTATCCGCAAACGTAAGAACCTTTTCTTCCATAACTTCATTCCTTCCCGGCCTGCTGCCTAATCCAGCTCAATCCGCAGGTTTGAAAGCTCCGACTGCTTCTTTATAATTGCCTGAAGCTGCGTCGCATCAGCCGCCTGCCTGCTCTGTATATCCAGACTATTTCTTTTGATTTTTTTCACGGTTTCCGAAAAAGCCTTTTTCTGCTCCTCATTGTTCAAGGAATCCGCAAGACTTGCGTGAAAAAGCGCTGCCACCTCCCTGTATTGTTCCTCACCCTCGATAAAATGATTCAAAATATGCGCAGGGTTTATCGTTCCGTTTTTATGCGCCTCATATACCATGCCGGCGACCTCTCTGTAAAGTCCATCCACGAAATCCTCCGGCCCAATGATGCCTTCAATTTTTTCAAACAGCTCCGTCCGTTCGATCAGCCATGTGAGAAGAAGCCGCTGCGACTTTTTGATCCCGTCATCCTTCTCCTTTTTCTGTCTGACTCCCGCCTGCCTGCCACTGGAAGATGGCCTTTTTCCGATCCCTATCCGGCCGCCCAAAGAGGTCACAAGCCGTTTTAAATCATCCGGCGGAATCATATATTCCCTGGCCACTGCTTCCGTATAGGCATCACGTTCCAATTTTTCTGGAAATTCCAACAGTTTTTTCGCCGTCTCCCTATAAAACGCCGTCTTCGACTCCGGATCCTGCATATCATACGCCCGCCGAAGCACCGAGATCTCAAACATGAAGCCGTTTAGGGCCTCATCAATCCGCTTTTGAAACTCCTCCTGGCCCAGATTTTTAATAAATTCATCCGGATCTTTATAGGGCTTCATGCTTAGTACCTTCACCGACAAGCCCGCCTCTTTCAAAATCGGGATTGCCCGAAGCGCGGCCTTTACGCCTGCACCGTCACTGTCATACGTAAGAACCACCTGGTCTGTATAACGTTTTAACAGCAGTGCATGCTGCGGGGTAAACGCTGTCCCAAGAGAAGCCACCGCATTTGTAAAGCCCGCCTGATGCATGGCGATCACATCCATATATCCCTCGCAGATCAGCATATATTTCTGCCTTGCCGTCCTCGCAAAATTCAGTCCGTACAGATTCCGGCTCTTATCAAACAAACGAGTCTCCGGAGAATTCAGATATTTAGGCTCCCCGTCTCCCATAACACGTCCGCCAAAACCGATGACGCGGTTATTCACGTCGAGAATCGGAAACATGACGCGGTTCCAGAACTTGTCCCTTGCCCCGCGCTCCTCAATAAAAAACAGGCCTGTCTCCTTCAGCACGCTGTCGCTGTACCCTTTCTCCTTCATGAACCGATACAGATCATCCGGTGTCTTATTGGAGTATCCCAAACCAAAATGGCGGATCGTCGTATCAAGCAGCCCCCTGCTTTTAAAATACTCGTAGCCGGCCCGGCCCGCAGGCTGTTTAAACTGATAGTAAAAATAGTTGGCGGCCAAGCGGTTTATCTCAAGCAGCACATTCTTCAAATCCGCCTGTGCCCTGTCCTCCTTCGAATATTCCGCCTCCGAAAGCGTAATCCCAGCCCGGTCGGCAAGGGACTTTAACGCCTCTACAAACGAATAGTTTTCGTATTCCATCACGAATGTAAGCACATTTCCCCCGGCTCCGCAGCCAAAGCAGTAATACATCTGCTTCCCCGGAGAGACGGAAAAGGATGGGGATTTTTCATTATGAAACGGACAGAGACCGAAATAATTCGCTCCCTTTTTTTTCAGATTCACATACTGGGACACGACATCTACAATATCGTTTCTCGTCCGTACCTCCTCGACTACCTCATCCGGATAATACATGCAGACTCTCCTATCCCTTCCATGCCTTTGGCACAAACAATTCCTCAAACCGGTCGATCGCATAGCTGTCACTCATGCCTGCAATGTAATCGCAGACTACACGATCCCTCTTTTCCCGGCGTTCATTTATCATAAACAGGTACTCCTCCGGGAGCTGGGCTGTATGCTCCATGTAATATTGATAGAGCCTGACAATTAATTGCTGCGCCTTGCTCTCCTCCGCCTTTGCCGCATGGTTTTTATATACATTTTCAAACATCCAGCTCCGAAGTCCTCGCATCGCAGCCTCTACCTTCGGTGACATCACAATCTCCGGTTTCTCCTGACTGTACAGGATAATATCGTGAATCATAATATCCAAACGCGTTTTCACCGTATTCCCGAGCACATCAGAAAACTCAGCCGGAATGTCGCTCTCCGTAATAATCTTTCCACGAATCGCGTCGTCAATATCATGGTTAATATAGGCAATTTTATCGGAGAAGCGGACAATCTGTCCCTCTAAGGTTGAAGGATGTCCTGCCGTCCCATGATTTAAGATGCCGTCTCGGACCTCCTTTGTCAGATTCAGCCCTTCCCCTTTCTTCTCCACAACCTCCACAACGCGGACACTCTGCTTATAATGGGCAAAACCCTTCTCACAAATCTCATTTAATATGTATTCGCCTGCATGTCCAAACGGCGTATGTCCCAGATCATGGCCCAAAGCGATCGCCTCGGTCAGGTGCTCGTTCAGACGCAAGGCCCTTGCAATCGTCCGCGCGATCTGAGAAACCTCCAGCGTATGGGTAAGCCTCGTTCGGTAGTGATCTCCCTCCGGTGCCAGAAAAACCTGCGTTTTGTGCTTCAGACGGCGAAAGGCCTTGCTGTGAATGATCCGGTCCCGATCCCTTTGATAGGCAGGACGAATATCGCACTGCGGCTCCTTGCGGTCCCGTCCCAGTGTCTCACTGCTCAAAGACGCATATGGGCTTAGATTGTCCCGCTCCCATTTTTCCATCGTCTCCCTGATATTCAAAAACGCCAGCCTCCTTTCTCTGGATGCCTGTCCATAGCAAATGCAATCATAAACAGTATATCACACTTTTCATAAATTTAGAACCCCATGCGCCAAAAAAGAGGAGGAGAGGCTGGAAGGAATCGCTAAGAAAAGCGTAAAACTTTTCTTAGCCTGTCTCGGGCTCTGCCAGCCTTCCCCCTAAAACCCATACTGAAAAAAGCAGCCGGTTCCATCTCTGGCCCTGGCTGCTTTACCTTCACATATCTTTAGTATTTATCTCCTGTCACCGGAGCCGAATAGGATGCGGAATAAGACGGCTCATAGGTACTGCTGGAATGAACCGGGGCCGGAGACGAAGCAACCTGGCTGACTACCGCTCCTGTTCTTCCATCCAGTTTGAACTTGCCTGTCAGATCCTTGAGCATCTGAGACTGGCCGGACAGCTCCTCACTGGCTGCCGCACTCTCCTGCGCGGTAGCGGAGTTCGTCTGTACAACGCTCGAAATCTGATCAATGCCCAGTGTAACCTGCTTCACCGCGTCTGCCTGCTCCTCGCTGGCCGTGGAAATTGTACTGATCGTACCTGCAACCTCCTCGACGCCGACTACCACATCACTCAAAGCCTGCGCCGTCTCATTTGCAATTTTAGTTCCGCTCTCGACCGCCTGAAGGGCACTTTCAATCAAGGACGCCGTATTCTTAGACGCCTCTGCGGATTTCCCTGCCAGGTTACGGACCTCATCTGCCACAACGGCAAAGCCCTTGCCGGCCGTACCCGCTCTTGCAGCCTCTACAGCTGCATTTAAAGCCAGGATATTAGTCTGGAAGGCAATATCCTCGATTGTCTTGATAATCTTTCCGATCTCACCGGACGTATTGCTGATATCCTGCATGGCGGACAGCATTTCCTGCATATGCTTGCTGCTCTCCTCTGCCTGTCCCTTAACAGTCTCGGATTTATCACTGGCAGATCTTGCACTGTCCGCGTTCTGTCCAATATGATTGGAAATCTCAGCAATTGTAGCCGCGAGCTGCTCGACAGAGGAAGCCTGCTCGGTTGCACCCTGTGAAAGAGCCTGCGCGCCGGAAGACACCTGGTCAGAACCGGAAGCGACCTGATCTGCAACTACATTAATCTGGCTCAAGGTACTGTTAAGATTGTCTTTCAGCTTTCGGATCGATTCCAGGAGAGACTTATAGTCTCCGACATACATCTCTCTGTCCTTACTGCGGATTGTAAAGTCACCAGAGCTCAGACCGACTAAAAGCTCATCTACATCGCCTATGATACCGCGCTGGAACCGCAGGACCGCACGCATACTGTCTGCCAGGCTCCCCAGCTCATCCTTCGCTTCATACTGTACATTTGTGCTGAGATCTCCGTGCTCCATGTCCCTCATGGCCCCCTGAATTTCCTTTACAGGAATCACAACAGCACGAATCAGGAGACATGCCATAATCACTGCAAACACGACCGCTACAGCCGCCAGCACAATTGACAAAGCCATCTGCAGTCTTTGGGTATTCATATTTTTGTTATAACCATCTGTAATTGTATGACCGAGTTCTTCATTAAATTTGATAATGCCCTCTCCGGCAGTCGTCGCCGCCGGGTTATACTGTGTCTGAATCAGCTCCTGGGCGCGCTGAAGGGATTCGTCTGTATTCTCCTTCGCAAGCTCGATAATCTCGTTGCGCAGAGAAGCGGAGGCATCCCTCTGGCTCTTGAAGGTCTCAATCATACTCATATCGCCGGTATAATTATTATCAAACCAGAGCAGGCTGGTATTCAGATCTGCCATGTCTTCCTCAACGGTCGAGAGCGCTTCGTTCTTCTGCGCTACATCTTTCGTCATCGTGGCAAATATGATATTCTTTGTCGAGCTGTTAAGCTTTACACGGAGGTTTCTCGCCTCCATAGCAGCCTGGTGCTGCATGGTGTAGAAATTCGTATAAGATTTTCCCGTATTACTCATTGCCATAATCGTAATCACAAGCGCAATGAGGCAGCAGATAATTACGCTACCGAAGGAAAGTATAATCTTTTTCTTCATGTCCAAATTCTTCATTCTTTTAATCCTCACTTTGTATAGATATTGGCGCCCATTTCACGTATATGCATCCGCATAAGCAGGTCGGGGCGGCGCCCTCGCTATATGTTCCTGATAGCTTTTCCCTGAGCACAGGCCGCGCATACAGCGTCATGCTGTAAAAGCAGATTTAATTTTCGCATTCTCCGCAACCTCTCCGGCACTGCCGGCGGAACGATATGTACTCTCCTATCGATGCCTCATCCCCCCTGTCTGCCAACCAATAAGTCCATACTACCCCCTGGGCTGTTTTATTGATCCTATCATACCACGATTTTAAATACACTTCAAGTATAATCTTCCATCTTATACAACGAATTTCTTATATTCTTCCAAGTTTTAGGAAAATAGGTTCCATTTCCCATATACAAAGCAAGAATCATGCCTCCCTGCAATTTTAAAAAGGAGACCCGACACAAGCATGCCGTGCCTCCTTTGATCCCCCGATTCAAAAAATTCCGTCTGCGCATTTCACCGCAGACGGAATTTTTTGATTATGATTCATATATATTGCTGTAGTCCATGGATTTCTTAAGCCGGAATTTTTCCAACTGGCTGCGGAGTACCTGGGCTTGGCTGGAAAGCTCCTCACTGGCTGCGGCACTCTGTTCAGAGGTTGCAGAGTTATTCTGCACTACACTTGAAATCTGAGAGATTCCACCGCTGATTCCGCTTACGGAACCGGCCTGCTCTGCTGATGCATCGGAAATCTGACGTACACGCTTGATCACAACCTGGGCACCCTCCACAACTTCGTCCAATGCATGCTGCGTAGATTCTGTAAGCTGCACGCCGTTGGAGACTGCTGCCAGAGTCTTCTCAATCAGATCTGACGTACTCTTTGCCGCCTCGCCGCTCTTTGCCGCAAGGTTCCTGACCTCATCGGCAACGACCGCAAAGCCCTTACCGGCTGTACCGGCACGCGCCGCCTCAACGGCCGCGTTCAGAGCCAGGATATTTGTCTGGAATGCAATGTCCTCAATGGTCTTGATGATATGTCCAATCTCATTGGAACAGTTGCTGATTTCTGTCATGGCATGCGACATCTCCTGCATCTGCTGATTGCAGAGGCTGATCTGACGCTCAACCTGATCTACACGCTGGCTGGTTTCATTTGCATTTTTCGCATTATCGCCGATCTGCTCGGAAACCAAGTTCACGGTATTGACCAGATTATCAATCTCGTTAGCCTGTTCTGTCGCCCCCTGTGCCAGGGCCTGGGCACCGCTCGAAACCTGATCGGCTCCGTTTCCTACCTGAACAGCAACCTTCTGAATCTCACTCATCGTATCGTTCAAATGCCTTAAAATTGCATCCGTTGAATTCTGGATCTCTACGAAATCCCCGATGTATTCTAACTGCGGCTCCTGAGACAAATCACCCTGAGAAATTGCATTTAAGTTTCTCGATATATCGGATATGTACAGCGTAAGCGTCTTCGCAGCCTGATTCAGGCTGTTGGCCAGTACTCCGATTTCATCTTTTTTGTTATTGACCTTAATCTCAAAATTAAGCTTGCCTTCTGAGAGCAGCTTACTGTCAGCCGTAATCATCTCAATCGGACGAACGATTGACTGCATGACATAACGGATCAGCAGCATAGAAGCAAAGATAATCAGAACAACCGTACCGACCGCAATCACCGTTGTCACTGCTATGGCGCGGCGGAGAAGCTTCTCATAGTCGCTCACCTTTGCACTGCTGATCTCAATCGCCTGATCAAGCAGGGTAACAAGGCTGTCTACATTCTTTTTTGTCTGATTCAGATATACCTCCTGTGCCTGCTGCGGGTTCACCGCATTCAGCTCAAGAATTTCTGTCGCAGATTTATGAATTTCCTGATGAAGCGGGATCATCTGATCCATCAGAGAAATAATCTTCGCGTCGTTAATTTCAGCGCGGTCAGACTCATACAGCCACTTTCCGAGCCCACAGGCGGTATAATCCGTACTGCCGGTAAATTCCGTGCCAAAACTGATCGCAGAGCTCAGATTTTCAATCCAACTGAAATGCGCTTTCTCAGCAGAGAGTGCTGTCGTGTGGATTCCCGTTGCCACAGTCGTCGCATTGCTGTAACCCTGGACCTGTCTCAAACCGCTGATGGTACAAGCGCCGCTGATGATGATCACGACGAAAATCATGGCGATTCGCAGCCATACAGCTCTTTTAATTGAATTTCCCATATCTCCTGTCCTCACTTTTTCTAGCTTGTAGGTTTACTCGTCTTTTATTATAGTCTAAAATAAAAGTTTTTTCAATACCTTTTTCGAGCACTTTGCGGCTTCATTCTTTTGGCAGCCTTCTGCACAATCTGGGCAGGAAATACGTGGGTCTATTTATTTCTTTCCCATCAGTCTCTGCCAGGAAAAATTTGTCAGAAAATCGAAAATTTTTGAATCAAAAACATAAACAGCGGAATCGTAAACAGACTGATTATTGTTGTCAGCATGACCACTTCACAGGCGAACCCATAATCGCTTTTATATTCTCTCGCCATAATCCCCATTTGTGTCATGGACGGCATCGTAGACAGCATGAAAAAAACCTGCTTCATATCCGAAGCCACCGGCATAAGCCGCAGAAATACCGCCGCCACCGCCGGAACCACGATAAACCGCATCGCAAGCGCCGCATAGATGTCCCGCCCAAATTTGATTGAGGATTGATCCATATTGCGAATCACACTTCCAATGAAAATCAACGCAAGCGGCGATGTCACACCCGTGATCATGGACAGCGGCTTTAAAATAAAATCCGGAACCTGAATCCCGAAAAAAATGGCCGCCATCGCAAAAAGCATCCCCATAATTGGCGGGGAAATCAGATTTTTCAGTCCCGCGAAAGGCCTGCCCTCCTGTGTGCGGACTGTGCGTCCGTCTTTTTGAAGCAGCCATACTCCAAGTGTCCAGAACAGCACCGTACTAGATATGTAATAGATCACACCGATTGAGGTCACACTGCTTCCCCACAGTGTCTGAATCACCGGAAAGCCGATGAACACCACATTGGAGAAGCCGGCTGCCGCCACGAACGTAAAGCGCCTCCCTTCCGATACACGGACAATGGTTCCCACGGCCGTGGCAAGGCCGATGCACAGAAGGATCAGAGAAAACGTAACCGGCAGTTTAAAAACCAGTGAAAGAAGCGCTTTTCTGCTTCCAATATCCTGATAAATATTGTAAAACATGTAAAAAGGGATCGTCACATCCACGGTAAACTTGGAAAGGAAATCCATTCCCGGCTTCCCAAACCAAGGCTTTCCGGTAAAATAGTAGCCGATCCCAATCAATGTCATCAAGGCAAACACGCTTTTTATTGATTGAAGTACCATAGTTTTCCCCCGGAAAATCCTTTACTTTAAAAAGCCGTTTACAATTTGTGCCTCTGCCTCCGCCTCCGTAAGCCCTAGGGTCATCAGTTTGATAATCTGTTCCCCTGCGATCTTGCCGATGGCGGCCTCGTGAATCAGCGCCGCATCCGGATGATTTGCGGTAATTTCCGGCAGAGAGCTGATCTTTGCGTCATCCATAATGATCGCATCGCATTCCGTATGACCGGCGCAGGGGCTGTTGCCCTGCAGATTGGAAAAGAAAACCTGATGGGAGCTGTCTCTTGCCACCGAGCGGGAAATGATATTCGCACTGGAGTTTTCTCCATCCATCGACACATCAAACCGGCTCTCGGCAGACTGCTTCCCATGCGTCATCAGACGCTCTTGAACGATCAGTTTTGCATTCTCCTTAAGGTGTGCCGCTGTTTCCCGCTTCGTAGAGTCGATTCCCTTGATCTGAACCGTCTCCATCTCCATATAGCCGCCCTCCTCGATCGTAATCTCGGTCTTCGGATTCATCACGCGGCCTCCGGCCCCACTCCCGTCTCCATAGTGTTTCTCTATATATCTAAGCTTGGCATTCTTCCCGACAAAAAAGCGGTGCAGGCCGTCATGGCGCGATTCCATGGACCCGCTGTTGTGAATCCCACAGCCCGCCACGATCGTCACATCGGAATCATCGCCAATATGGAAATCGTTGCAGACCAGCTCGGTGAGGCCGGATTTACTCATAATGACAGGAATATGGACACTCTCCTTTTTCGTTCCCGGCTTTATATAAACGTCAATGCCGCTCTTATCCTCCCGGGTCACAATGTCAATATTGGCTGTCGTGCTGCGGCCGGCCAGCTCCCCGTTGGCGCGGATATTATAGGCGCCCTCCGGGACGCCGTGAAGGTCTGCGACCTTTAAAAGCATTTCCTCAAGAATCTTGTCCATCATGCATTCCTCCTGTAAAACTGGCAGCCGCCCGGCGCGGACGCCGTCCCCAAAATCTCCGGCAGTATTTCCTCACGCGGTCCCTGCTTGATAACTGCGCCGTCAGAGATCACGACAATCTCATCCGCAATCTCCAGGATCCGCTCCTGGTGCGAAATGATCACGATTGAACCGTTCGTCTTCTCCCGCATGTTTTCAAACACCTGGATCAGGTTCTGGAAGCTCCAAAGATCGATCCCCGCCTCCGGCTCGTCAAAAACCGAAAGCTTAGTTCCGCGGGCCAGGACTGTCGCAATCTCAATTCGCTTGAGCTCACCTCCGGACAAGCTCGCGTTCACCTCGCGGCTGATGTAGTCCTTTGCACACAGCCCCACCTCAGAAAGGTACTGGCAGGCATCTGCCGCCGAGAGCTGCTTTTTTGCTGCCAGGCGAATCAAGTCCAGCACCTGAACGCCCTTAAAACGTACCGGCTGCTGCAGGGCAAAACTGATCCCCATGTTAGCCCGTTCGGTAATATTTTTTTCTGTAATGTCCTCACCGTTAAAAAAGATCTTTCCGCTGTCCGGCTTCTCGATTCCCATAATAACTTTTGCAAGAGTGGATTTTCCGCCGCCGTTCGGCCCGGTAATAACGACAAATTGATTCTCACCCACAGCGAGGTTTATGTCCTTTAATATCTCTTTTTTCCCTCGGCTTTCTGTGACGCCGAAAGTAATTCCTTTAAGTTCCAGCATAGCTCCTCCTGTTGTATACATTGGGAATCCTCTTTATGCCAAAGAAACCAAGATCCCCATTTCATGATTATATACCATTTTTATCAAAATTACTATCCCGAAAACCCTTTTTTTGCTGCGGCTCGTTACAGGCTAGTGTATGGACGCATTTATATCCGGCGAAACTGCGCAGGATATTTTTCACCGGCAAGGCAAAGGAGGAAGGCAATGCGGCGGTCTTTGCTTTGCGGCGGTTTGTACTTTACTTGCCGCCGGCACACAGCACCGTTGACAAACGCCTGCGCAGTCCGGCAAAAAAATAGGCAAGCAGGTTTGCACGCATATCCATGTGTCCGTACACCAACCAGGACTTTGCACCTGAACGTCTGCCGCAAAATACCCTTTTTACAAATGCCGCCGCCCGTACAGCCGAAAATGTGGCTGTACGGGCGGGATCTTTGATTGTATGCTCTCTGCCGTCTCTTTTATTTACGCAAGTGCCGTATCCCAAGCGACTGCGCAGGGACCGTCCGGACTATTAAATAGGCGTTTTACCAGCTCCTTTCGCTCCGTAATATCCTTCTCTGCCTCGCCTCCCTGTACGATCCTCCAGTCCGCATAGCCCTTTACATAGCTGTCATACAGTTCCGCCCAGGAATGATAATGCCTCTGCATAATGCGGCCCACTCTGCAGGACTCCGAAATCATCTCTGCGCGCTCCAGATAACCGCCCACATATCCCATTGCAAGGATCTGGCAGGCTCTGCAGAGATCCCAGGCACCCATCTCAATATCCTCCGCCTCACAATCCTCCTCGGCATAAAGAGAGGTTAAAAAACTTACCTGTTCTAACAGACTCCCTTTGTTATTTACCTCCCAGTCCCTTCGCAGCATCACACGCATGGACGCCGATTCACTTTTATTTTTTTCAGGAGAACCGGCAATAAAATTCCACCTGCCTCCTGCACTCTCCGACCACATCGCATAAGTTGCCGTGACCCATTTCTCTGCATCATTTGCCGGAATCGTCGCTGCCTCGTCTTCCTTTTTTCCAAACAATCCAAATAATCCCACTTTTTTCCTCCTGAAATCCAAAAATAAATACTCCATACAGCCGGTTTACAGGGATACCGGCTGCATGGAGCTGTCCATGCGTACTTACTGCGCTGTCGTGATCGCATTGATATAGTTATTGTTCATATCCGCAATATCAGAAGCCGAACCCTCCACACAGATCACTACCATAAATGAATCCTGTTTGCGGCAGTAATAATCGGTCTGTCTCACTTTTCCCCTCTTGTTGGTCTTCATAATGGAAACCTTCGCATAATTCTGGCCGCCCACCGTTGCCGCAGAGACTTCGCTTACCTGGCCGTCTTTGCCCTTGCTCAGATTTCCGAGCTCTGCCGCAAATGCGTTCGCATCCATGGAAGGCTTTACACTCATGTCTGCGTAAAAGATCTGCAGATCACCGCTGTCGTTCGTCGTCAGATAGAAATCATGTGTTACCTTCGGATTACCGATGGAAGCATAACTGGTATCGCTGAACATGTCCTCCGCCTCATAATCGCTCTCCACACTTCCGACAAAGACCGGAATCTTGATATTCGACCAGGTGTTTGCAAAAGAATTGCCGCTTACCTTGCCCTTCGTCGCACCGATATACGGAGCAATCCAGCTTCCGTCGTCACCAAAGGTGTAGCTCTTTCCGTCAATCGTCTTGGTGGTATTCGACACCAAAACACCGGATTCATCTACATAATATGCGACCGCATTTCCACGGCCGTCTCCGCCCTCAGCCCAAATCAAACGGTCTCTCACAAGATTTCCGTTCTCATAATACATCCAGTTGCCGCCCTGCTCCTCCCAGCCGGCCTTTAATGACTCCACATCCACTTCGTCTGCAAATGCCGCGAAAAGATTAGCACTTCCAAACGCCGCAGTCATTGCAGTCAAAAGTACCATTTTTCTTACTTTCATAATTATCCCT
>JAAWAR010000090.1 GCA_022792295.1 Lachnospiraceae bacterium | reverse complement strand
GGCAATCGATTTTTTTCTTCTTCCTGTTCCGTAAAATTTTACATTAGCCATTGAAATTTCCTCCTTTCAGACCTTGATTAAAATTTGATTTCTAAAACTTCCGGCTTCTGCGCGGCCTGCTCGTGCTCCGGGCCTGCATAAACGTGGAGTTTCTTCATCATGCTTCTGCCTAAAGGTCCTTTGGGAAGCATTCCTTTCACTGCCAGCTCCATTACCTTCTCCGGCTTCTTTGCCATCATTTCCTTCAAGGTAGTCTCTCTCATTCCGCCTACATAGTCGGAATGGTTGTAATAGATCTTCTGATCCAGCTTCTTGCCAGTAACCTTCACCTTGGAAGCGTTTACGACGATTACATAGTCACCGCAGTCCATATGCGGAGTAAAGATCGGCTTATTCTTTCCTCTTAAAACCTTAGCTACTTCTGATGCCAGACGTCCCAATGTATATCCCGTAGCGTCAACTACATACCATTTTCTTTCAATCGTTGCCGGGCTGGCCATAAAGCTTTTCATGGGTTGACCTCCTGTTTGTACTTAGACTAATCTTTGATTTTGTATCGCAAAATACAGTTTCCGGGGCTTTGGCAACCGTATTTTCAATCAATGTCACAGTTATACATTATATTATACTCTTTCGGGCGTGTCAACCATTTTTTGCTTAAAAACCGTTGGTTTTCAGCTCTTTGGGCCGCCGTTTCTTCTTGTTCACCGGAATCGGGCCGTCTCCTTCGAAAGTTCAATCTCAAACACCTCTCCGTTTACAACGACACGGTATACACCCTCGTTGCACCACGAATTCTTATGCTCGTTCATCGCCGCTGCCATTGCTGCCGCCTGGAGCTCGCCGGCCGGCTCTGCTTTTGCCGCAAATCGTTTAGAGAGTGCAAGGACCTCTGTGCGCCATTCACAATACAGTGTCTGCGCCTCCTCGATTCCAACCTTCTTAAACCGGATCCGGATCCCCGGCATACACTGTGCAAGCTTCGGCAGATCCACAGAGATTACATTTGCGATCTTTGTGTAGCCCCCTGTCGTCTGGTGATCCGCCATCATAACGATCGGGTTTCCGTGCGACGGCACCTGCACTGCCCCGAAGCTGATCCCGTCCGTAATAATATCACCGCCGTTTTTGTGTTCAATCACAGGTCCCTGCATACGGCAGCCCATGCGGTCATACTCGTTGGATACCGTGTAGGTACTTTCTAAAAAGGTCCATATCCCGTCGTCGGTAAAGCAATCATCCTGCGGTCCCATTAAGACCCGCAGGGTAAGCTCTTTCGCAGAAAAGTCATCCGGCTTAAGCCGGCGCTCGGTCTGTGCGGGAAGCCATGTCTTCGGGGCCGCAAAGCCGATCGAGTCCCCTGCGCGAAGCTTCCTCCCCTCAAGACCGCCGATCTTTGCCTTTAAATTCGTGGACCGGCTGCCCATAACCACCGGTATATCCAGACCGCCTGCAAAAGCGATATACGCACGGCTTCCGCCGAACATCCCTGAAAAACTCAAGGTCTGCCCGTCCCTTACGAACACGGCCTCATAACGGGGAACCGGCTGTCCGTCAAGCTTTGCTCCCAAATCTCCCCCCGTGACGGCAATCCATATATCCTGCGTAAATTCCAGCATCGGCCCCACCATTGTAATCTCGATCACGGCCTCATTCTCGTCATTTCCCACAAGAAGATTTGCCAGAGCAGCCGAACGCGTATCCATCACACCGGAAACCGCCAGACCGGTCTCCTGAAAGCCATAACGGCCCATATCCTGAATCGTTGTCAAAAATCCGCCGTTTACAACCTTGATCCCCATCACTCTGCCTCCTTTGCATATGTTACAGGCACATAGGACCCTTCATTTACCTTCCGTTCAACAGCGGCATACTCTGTCTCATTTATGGGGCAGAATTTTATGTACTGTCCGGCTTCCAGAAGCACCGGTTTTTCCCGATCCGGATCATACAGCTTTACAGGTGTTCTTCCAATTAACTGCCAGCCGCCGGGAGAAGCTACCGGATACACGCCTGTCTGCTCTCCTGCGATCCCGACCGAGCCGCCCTCGATCTTAACCCGCGGACTCTCCAGACGCGGCGTGGCGATCCTCGGGTCCATACCGCCCAGATATGGGAAACCGGCGATAAAGCCCAACATATAAATCAGATATTCTCCGGAGGCGTGGATCTGCACCACCTCCTCTGTACGGAGGCCGTTATGCCTTGCAACCGCTTCCAGATCAGGCCCCACTTCCCCTCCATAGAGCACCGGAATTTCGACGACCATAGGCGGCGGAATCTGGATGGTCTCCGTCTTTCCCCGAACCGCCTCAAATTTTTCAGTCAGCTCCCCAAAGCGGATCTGCTCCGGCTTATAGACCACCAGAAGGGAACGATAGGTCGGCACCGTCTCTACGATCCCCTCAATCCGTTCGCTCTCCAACGCGAGCTTAAACGCCCGGATTTTCCGATTGATTTCGGGGCTTATTTCGTTTCCAAACTCCACGCACACCGCGCAGTCACCCGCAACCAGATACTTTACATCGTTCATAGGTGAATCTCCTCTCCCTTAAAGGTTTCCTATTTCAGGCTCCTCACCGTGACGCCCTCCAAAAGCAGCGTCTCGCGGATGTTTTTTACAAATTCAAGCGCCTTTGGATTATCGCCGTGGACACAGACCGAATCGGCCTGAATGGCAATGTCGTTTCCGTTTATGGATTCCACCTTCCCCTCTTTTACCATGCGTACAACCCGCCGGATCGCCTCTGCCTTATCCTTGATGACCGCTCCCGGAAGCTTTCTGGAGACCAGCGTCCCGTCGTCGTTGTAGGCCCGGTCGGCGAATACCTCATTTGCCGCCCGGAGACCGACTTCTTTCGCGGCACGAATCATCTCCGAACCCGCAAGCCCCATAAAGAGGATCTCCTGATCCACCTCATAAACCGCCTCGCACATGGCCCTCGCCAGCTTTGCATCCACTGCAGCCATGTTGTAAAGGGCCCCATGAGGCTTTACATGCTGAACCTGCAGGCCCATACTCTTTGTAAACGCCGTCAAAGCGCCGAGCTGATATTTGACATACGCCTTCGCCTCATCGGGCGTCACCGCCATGTTGCGTCGTCCGAATCCCATCAGATCCGGGAAGCCCGGATGTGCACCGACGGCCACTCCAAATTCCCCCGCCAGGGCAACCGTCCGCCCCATGACAACCGCATCCCCCGCATGCCAACCGCAGGCAACATTGGCGGAAGAAACGTACTTTAAAATCTCCTCATCCATGCCTATGGTATAGTTTCCAAAGCTCTCTCCAAGATCGCTGTTCAGATCCACATAAAACATAGAAAAACCCCCTTTTCTTTATATTTTATCCGACTTATCTTTTGGATTCAAGCATTATTTTCCCATCTGCTTCTGTTTCCTGTCCAAAAGAATCTGCTGTTGCAGCGTCCCCACGCTCCGTGGTTGCCTCTTTCCCGGCATACACGGCCCGCCACAGCTCGCCGGCTCTCTCAAGCCTGTAAAGTCCGTACTGTTCTCTTTCGGATACCGTACACCTCTTAGGAAGGCGAATCAGAATCTCCTCTGCCCCGTTCCTATACGCCTGGTGCGCCATGCGGCGGAGTAAGCGTGGGAGCTCTGCTTCCTCGCAGAAATTCACAGTAAGGACGGAACGTCCGTTTTCCAGCTCCCTCTGGTCAAGGACATAGCTCCAGTGCCTGTTCTCTCCAGCGATCTCGGCCTGAGGTTCCTTCTCATACTCGATCCCGATTAATGTGAGTCCCTTTGCCGGGGCCGTCTGGCCCGCTGTCTGCCGGTCTCTGGCCTCCAGGATCTCCTGTACATGCCCGGGCGGATAGATTCCTAAACCGACCTTCATGAGCGTTCCCGCGATGATCCTTACCATATTATAAAGGAACCCGTTCCCGCAGAGACGGATCGTGATCACATCATCCGCACCGCGCTCCACGCACACGGAATAAAGCGTCCGCACCGTCTCTTTCGCCTGGTGCCTAGCCGAACAAAAGCTTGAAAAATCATGTTCCCCTACCAGATACGCCGCAGCTTCTTTCATTTTCTCCACATCCAGCGGATAATAGCAGAAATATGCATACAGCCGCCTCGTAGGAATAGCGACCCTGCTGTTTAAAATCTTATATTCATACGTTTTCACGCTGTTGTGCTTTCTCGGATGCCAGTCTGATGCCACCTCCTTTGAGGCAACCACTCGGATATCCTCCGGCAGCCCCTGATTGATCGCAAACAACAGCTTATCGGCAGGAATACGGCTGTTTGTGTCAAATACCGCCACATTCCCCAGGGCATGAACGCCGGCATCCGTCCGGCTTGCCCCGATAACACAAACGGGCTCTTTCAGAAGTTCCGAAAGAGTCCTGTTAAAAATTTCTTCGATTGTCACTCCGTTCGGCTGGAACTGCCAGCCGCAATAATTCGTCCCGTCATACGCGACGGTCAGCATGATCCGCCTCATAACTCCCCTTCTGCTATATAAACTTAATTGCCACGCAAAGCGCGAAATACAAAAGGTAAACCAGATACGTCATCCGGTCCCGCCGCTCGTAGTGCAGCGGCTTCATCTTGGTCCGGCCCTCACCGCCCCGGTAACATCTGGCCTCCATTGCCATGGCAAGATCCGTAGCGCGCCGAAATGCCGAGATAAAAAGCGGCACCAAAAGCGGCACCATAGCCTTCGCCCTCTGGATCAGATTCCCGCTCTCAAAATCAGCCCCGCGGGCCATCTGTGCCTTCATGATCTTGTCGGTCTCCTCCACCAGGATCGGAATAAACCGCAGGGCAATCGACATCATCATCGAAACCTCGTGAACCGGGACTCCGACTCTCTTTAAAAAGCCCAGGCTCCGCTCTAATCCGTCTGTGAGCTGGTTCGGTGTCGTTGTGAGGGTTAAAAGCGTCGAACCCATCACCAAAAAAACCAGCCGAACCGACATGAATGCGGCAATCTCTACGCCCTCCCAAGTCATCTTCAGGAATCCGATTGTAAAAATCGGCCGTCCCGGCGTCAAAAACAGATTAAAGCTGACGCTGATCAGCAGGAGGAACACGACTGCCTTCAGGCCGCGTACCATAAATTTCACCGGGACCCTGGAGAGCCGAATCGCGGCTGTCAAAAAGATGGCTGCCGCAACATAGGCCAGAACATGATCCGCAATAAACAGCGTAACAATATAGACCAGTGTCCCGAACAGCTTTGTTCTGGGATCAAGTCTGTGTAAAACGGAATCCACCGGATAATACTGCCCAAGGGTAATATCTCTTAACATATCTTTCCTCCGGATGCCTGCCCTGGAATATCTCCTCGGGCGGTTGTTTTGCTATGCATTTTTTCTCCACAAAGCCAGGATAGCATCCCGCGCCTCCTCTACGGTCATGATGTCCTCGTCGATCGCGATCCCGCGCTCTCTTAAGGCATGTACCACATAGGTGATCTGCGGCGCAGCAAGGCCCATCTTTTCCAGTTGCTTATAATGACGGAATACCTCCCTTGGCGTACCGTCAAATACCTTTTCACCATGGTTCATGACAATCAGGCGGGACACATAACGGGCCACATCCTCCATACTGTGCGAAACCAGGATAACTGTCATGCCCTGCTCCTCATGGAGCGTTGCCACCAGGCCCAGAATGTCGTCACGGCCCCGCGGGTCGAGCCCCGCTGTGGGTTCGTCTAAAATCAGCACCTCCGGCTTCATCGCCAAAACACCCGCAATCGCAGCCCGGCGCTTCTGCCCTCCCGAAAGCTCAAACGGGGACTGTTTATAAAAGCTCTCGTCAAGCCCCACCATCGCAAGCGCTTCTGCAGCCCGCCTTTTGATTTCCTCCTCACAAAGCCCCAGATTCTTCGGTCCAAAACAGACATCTGTAAACACATCCGTCTCAAAAAGCTGATGTTCCGGATACTGAAAGACAAGGCCCACGCGCCCGCGCAGCTCTTTCATGGAATAGCCTTCCTTGTAAATGCTCTCTCCGTTATATAAAATATCTCCGGCCGTCGCCTTCAAAAGCCCGTTTAAATGCTGCGTCAGCGTCGATTTCCCTGAACCCGTATGTCCGATCAGCCCGATAAACTCGCCATCCGCAATCGTCAGACTCACATCCTTTAACGCATACTGCTCAAAAATCGTTCCCTCTCCATATTTATGATCCAAATGCCTTACTTCGATTGCCATGCTTTTTCTCCGTTCAAGATCCCGGTCAAGCTGTCCGCCAGCTCGCCGATCGTAAGAATTCCCTCCGGAAGTGCCATCCCCTCCGCCCTCAGTTCGTCAGCCAGCTCCGTCACCTGCGGGACATCCAGGCTGTATTGTTTCAGCTCCTTCACATGGGAGAACACTTCCTTTGGCGTGCCATCCATGACCACGTGGCCTCCATCCATGACCACAACCCGGTCTGCGTCGATAACCTCCTCCATATAGTGCGTGATCAAAAGCACTGTGATGCCCTCTTGGCGGTTCAGCTCCCGGACCGTCCGGATCACCTCCTGCCGCCCATTAGGGTCCAGCATGGCCGTCGGCTCATCCAACACGATGCAGCGCGGCTTCATCGCCATAACGCCTGCAATCGCAACCCGCTGTTTCTGGCCTCCGGAAAGCTTGTTCGGCGACTGCAGACGGTATGCCGTCATGCCGACCGCCTCCAGGCTCTCATCAACCCGCTCCCAAATCTCCTTCGTGGGAATCCCCATATTTTCCGGGCCGAACCCTACATCCTCCTCGACGACATTGCCGATGATCTGGTTATCCGGGTTCTGGAACACCATACCTGCGGTCTTCCTCACATCCCAGAGATGTTCCTCATCGCTGGTGCTCATATTGGAAATATAGATCGTCCCCTCCGTCGGAAGCAGAATTCCGTTCATCAGCTTCGCGAACGTCGATTTTCCTGAGCCGTTGTGCCCCAAGACCGCCACAAAACTCCCCTCCGTGATGTCCAGGGAGACGCCCTTTAAAGCATGGTTGATCTCATCTCTATTTTCCTCATCATCATGCCGGATATAATCAAAAATCAGATTGACCGCTTTTATGATACCCATTCTTTGTCCTCATCTCGTCGCACACCTTTTGCGCCTTTGCAGCTGAATTTTTATGAGCCTGCTGTATTCCTTCGGCTCCCCTCACGGTTACAGTTCGCCCTGTATTTTAAGGGATATGGACAGAATAGTCAAGTGTTTTAAAAAATTTGGTTAACAAATTGGAGTACATACTGAGTCAGGCTTATCTGAATCGGTATGCACATACAAAGTGCCGGGAAAGGGATGCATGTCCCCTTCCCGGCACTGTTCTCTTTTATTCGTACACCCAATATCCGGCCCCGTTCAGCTTTCTGCCGTCTATGACCGTATCATGCGCCATTGATCCATCTGCGTTCAAATAGTACCATTTCCCCGGCTCCGGCTCAATCCAGCCGACCGCCATCGCACCGTCTTCATTCAGATAATACCGGATTCCTTCGATCTCCTGCCAGCCGGTCAGCATTCTGCCAGCCTCATCCAGGTAATACCAGGTCTCCCCGAGCTTTTTCCAGCCTGTGGCTGCAAAGCCCTCCTCGTTAAAATAATACCATTTCCCGGAGATCTTTTCCCAGCGGTTTGTCACAAAATCGCCGTCTTCTGCCATATACTTCCTGCCGGCCGAATAGTTCCGCCAATTCTCATCCGAAAGTCCCAGATCGGCAATGACCTGCTTTGAGGATGTCAGATATCCGCTGCTCTTTCTGTACTTCTTATCGTCCGCGTCCCGGCCGACCGCGCGAACTTCGTAATAAAAGACTCCCTCCTTATTCATATAGGCGGATAGATCCTTACTCGAGCCCGTCGCGTCGATCGTCCGCACAAAGTAATTGTCGCGGTACAGACGAATCTCATACCCTGTCGCATATTCAACGCTTTTCCACGTCGCCTTCGTCTGATCCTGGCTGCTCCAGCCCGTCCCGTCAGGCGAATCAAGCTGAACCACCGGATAGTACGATGCCTTTACAACCAGCGTCCCGTCCGACGCCCTTTTTGCACTCTGGGCCATGGCTCCGTTTACCCGCAGCGTCCGGCTTCCATAGGAGGATAAAAACTCCTTATCACTGGAGAGTGTCACCGTAGCTGTCACCTTCGTCCCCGGCTTCCAATCCTCCACATTTTTGCTCCAGGCTACCGATTCGACCTCCACGTCCGAATTCCAGCTTCCGATCTCCGGCTCCATAATAACGCCTACCTCATAACGATCCGTAAAGTCTAAACGGACCGTGCTCACCGTATCGGCCGCATACGCCGCTCCTGCCCGGCATATAACTGCCAGCATAAACGCCGCTGCACCCATAAACATACGGCCTGCCCGCAGGCCCAGCCTGCCATCCCTGCTCTTTTTCATTTCTGCGTTCTCACCTTCTCTTATCGCTTCCAAATCCCGTCCTGATCTACATAAAACAGGCCATCCACCCACTCGTTGGCCGCCTTGTGGCCATCCGGATAAAAGTAATAGGTCTCCCCATTTACGTCATACCAGCCGGTCACCATGGCTCCCGACTCATTCAGATAATAGGTCTTATCCCCGACCGGAAGCCACCCCACCGCCATCGAACCGCTGTCAGTCAGATAGTACCAGGTCTCATTCTCCTTATACCAGCCGGTCAGCATTCGTCCTTCTGCATTCAGGTAATAATAAAGTCCATCCTTTTGCTGCCAGCCGGTCAGCATGGCTCCTGAAGCGTCAAACAAATACCATACGTTGCCGATATTGGCCCAGTCGTTTTTTACGTAGCTCCCATCCGGCCATCGAAAGAAATGGTGCCCTCCGTTTTCGATCCAGCCTACCTGCTGCGTATCCGGCGCATCGGGCTGCGCCGTACTGCCCGTACTCGGCTTACCCTTCCCGTCGGAAACCTCATCTTCCTCCACATAAAGCTCATCGGAAATCTGCCACTCGCTTCGCTTCGCATATTTGGATACGTTCTCATTCACCGGGATCGAACGGACGCGGAACGTATAGGTTCCCTTTGTTGTCATATACGGATAGAAATTATATGTCGTCGTATGCAGGTCCGTTACCTTCTCTACGAGCTTGCTCCCGCGGTACAAAGCAACATCATAAGCGGCACTTCCCACGCTCTCCCATTTGGCATAGCCAAACTTTGAGCTCCCCGCCCGTGTTCCATCCCACCAGGCCTCCTCGGGAGCATCCAAATCGCCTTTGGCTTCCTTTGTCTTGATTGTCACAAGAAGCGTCCCGCTGCTCTGGCGCTTTGCACTTACGAGAGTACCGCCCTTGATCTTGACCTTTGAGGAGTTGTACGTACCGCTGCTGAACTTATAGTTGTTGATTGCATCCAGCGTAACCTTCATCGTATAGGTGCCGCCAAGCTCCACATCTTTACCGGAATCGCTCCATTTTGCCGATTGGATGTCATATTTGTCATTACTCGGGATCATGACCTCCGCCGAATCCCCTGTATAGCCCACTGTAAGGCTCGGAAGGCGCTCCCCGAGCTCCAGATCCACATCAACAGTGATATTTACACTATTCACGTAAGAAGTGGCCGCAAAGGCCGTCTGCACACTCAAAACCACAAGAAGGACCGCAGCCGCAAGCATGCACATGCTCTTTTGAATTCTTCCTTTATCAAACCGGTTCTCCATAAGTTTCCCCCTTATCTGTCAAATTCCAAACGCTTCCTTTTTTGCTGATTTTATTATACCCTCTCCCGCTTGCTTCCGTCAACTTAAGATATTCTTTCATTCTTGTGGTAAAAATGTGAAATTTGCGGCAAAAGGATGGCAATTTGTGTACATAGACAGCTTCCCAACAAAAAACAGGCATCCCCTGCGGAATACCTGTTTTCGTATTATCCACTCAATCCTTGTTAAACCAGCTCGATCAAAACCACCATCGCGCCGTCTCCCTTACGCTGTCCGATCTTCACAATCCTTGTATATCCGCCATTGCGGGAAGCATACTTCGGAGCGATCTCGTCAAACAGCTTTGCCGGAAGATCAACTTTCTTCGTATTCCTCTTTCTCCCTGCAGGAGCCGTCGGAACCTCTGTAATGTCATATAAGACCCTCAGCATCTGTCTTCTGGCATGCAGTCTGGAAGGCAGATCCTTCTTAATCTCTTTCTCCACCTCATCGTACATGGTACGCTTCTTTCCGTCAACGACCTCTTTGACCCTCTTGCCATCCTTGTCCTTGCGCGGAACCTTGGCCGTAACCTTCACAGTCTCAAAGTTGTCCTTCTCCTTGACCGCCAGTGCAATAATACCCTCGGCAATCTTGCGGATCTCCTTGGCTCTCGCCTCGGTGGTAACGATCTTTCCGTGATACAGAAGGTTGGTCACCTGATTTCTGAGCAGTGCTTTTCTCTGATTGGAAGTTTTTCCAAGTTTTCTATAACCTGACATGATATAAATTCTCCTCCATTTGTGGAACAGCCATCCATGCGTCTTCGGTCTTACTGAATTGCTGCTTTCTCTCCATAAATTGTCCAAGCAGGCAGAGCGCGGCGTGCTTTGTTACTGCTCGTCGCTGGAGTTAAGCTGCAAGCCCAGCTCCTTTAACTTCGCGAGTACCTCCTCTAAGGACTTTCTTCCAAGGTTTCTCACCTTCATCATGTCCTCGGAGGTACGGCTGCAAAGCTCCTCCACCGTATTGATTCCGGCCCTCTTAAGACAGTTATACGAACGAACCGAAAGCTCCAGCTCGTCTATGTTCATCTCAAGGACCTTTTCCTTCTCATTATTCTCCTTTTCGACCATGACCTCGGCAGTCTTCGCATTCTCGGACAGGTCGATAAAGAGATTCAGATGTTCGCTTAAGACCTTTGCCGCAAGGCTGACCGCCTCATCCGGATCAAGCGTACCGTTCGTATAGATTTCCAGCGTCAGCTTGTCATAGTCTGTCATCTGACCTACACGGGTATTTTCCACGGACATATTGACACGCTCAACCGGTGTGTAGATGGAATCTACCGCGATCACGCCGATCGGAAGGTCTTCACGCTTATTTTTATCTGCACTCACATAGCCGCGGCCATTGGTGATCGTGAGCTCCATATAGAACTTGCTGTCGGCGCCGCCGCTCAAGGTCGCGATGACCTGATCGGGATTTAAAATCTCGATATCGGCATCTGCCTGAATATCGGCAGCCGTAATGACACCCTCGCCCTCGAACTCGATATACGCGGTCTTGGGCTCATTCGTGTCGCTGTTGTTCTCGATTGCTAAGCTCTTGACATTCATGATGATTTCAGTCACATCCTCCTTGACTCCGGCAATGGAACTGAACTCATGCAAAACACCGTCGATTTTCACCTGGCTGACAGCAGCACCCGGTAAAGAAGAAAGCATAATTCTTCTAAGGGAATTTCCCAGGGTCGTGCCGTAGCCCCTCTCGAGCGGCTCTACGACAAACTTCCCATATTTTTTATCTTCTGAAATTTCCACAATTTCAATATTTGGTTTCTCAAAATCGAACACAAAAAGCCCCTCCTTTTGGGTATGCTTGACGGCAGACTATTATTTGGAGTACAACTCGACGATGAGCATCTCATCCACAGGAACGTCGATTTCCTCTCTGGTCGGAAGTGCCTTCACGGTCCCCTTCAGGTTCTCCTGATCAACCTCAAGCCATGCCGGGATCAGACGGCCGCCGGTTACATCCAGGATCAGCTTATAGCGTGTATCACCTTTGTGTTTTTCTTTGATTTCGATCACGTCTCCGGCCTTTACAAGATAAGACGGGATGTTGACGCACTTGCCGTTTACAAGGACATGCTTGTGGTCAACGATCTGACGGGTCTCTCTCCTTGTTCTTCCAAAGCCCATACGGAAGATCACATTGTCCAGTCTGCGCTCCAGAAGGATCATCAGGTTCTCACCTGTCTGCCCTTTTAAGCGCTCGGCCTTCTCGTAATAGTTGCGGAAGGGCTTTTCCAGGACGCCGTAAATGAATTTCGCTTTCTGCTTCTCTCTTAACTGAAGCCCATATTCGCTGATTTTCTTGTTTCCTCTTTTAGATTCTCTGTTTGATTTTTTATCTATTCCTAAATAAATGGGATCAAGACCAAGGGATCTGCATCTTTTAAGAACAGGAACTCTATCAACTGCCATTTTTTTTCTTCCTCCTAATTAGACTCTGCGGCGTTTGGGCGGACGGCATCCGTTATGCGGAACCGGAGTTACGTCTCTGATACTTGTTACCTCCAGACCACATGCCTGGAGTGCGCGGATTGCGGCTTCACGGCCTGAACCCGGGCCCTTTACCATAACGTCTACGGATTTTAAACCATGTACGAGAGCTGCCTTAGTTGCAGTTTCTG
>JAAWAR010000089.1 GCA_022792295.1 Lachnospiraceae bacterium | reverse complement strand
TTATAAGGTAAGCGCGGGTCAGATTGGACGTTTGAAGAAAAATATGCATGTCTCTACCCATACGTTGGAAATGCTGTGTAACATCCTGCAATGTCCGGTTGAGGACATTATGGAGATTATCGTGGATGCACCAGCAGAGGAGCCTACAAAGAAGCAATCTTCGACAAAAAATCCTCCAGCAAAGAAAAGCAGCCGCGAAAAAAAGAGCAGCGATGAAAAAACCGCGAAAAGAGCCAACACGGCAGATTGACAGCCTGCAGCCCATCCTAAAAATCAAATGTGAGCCCCCTGTGCAGGAAGAACTGTACAGGGGCTATTTTTATGTACCCTTCATGCCGGGATTCATTTCCTTTTCCCAACGATAAAGCGTTGAGTTCTCCGCAGGACAATAGGGAAGATCGCCGGACAAAGCGCGGCTGATGACGTCGCGGGAGTAATGCTTATGCGGAAGGAAAATGTCAGGCAGTTCCTGATGGAGGATGCCGCAGGACGGACATCGCAGGCGGCGAAGCAGGAAGATACGGATGCTTCCATTTGCAAGAATCATCTGGCGCCGTCTGCTGTCGCGGACCTTTAGAGGGGAGCCGCAGACTGGACAAACAGGTTTTTCCGTTGCCTTTGCATAGTAAATGCCGTTTTTGACTGTTATCTGATATTTTTTGAGAATTATCATAAGTACACCCGCCCATCCGCTTTGGATTTCCTGATTCTGTTGTACTTTACGATGAATCCTTAAGAAATGCAGAGCAGGTGTGCTCTCGCTCAAATAAACGTAAAAAACAGTTAAATTTAACAAAATGTCGAAAAATATCGAAAAAAGTATAATAATTTTCCGCTTTATGGAACGAAATTTCTTATAAGGCAAAGAGAGCCGCTGATGCGGCTCTCCGAATATTATCCCTCTTTTTTATCCTCCCACAGCTTTACGGGAATGCCGTTTAGTTCTACATTATCCTCGACAGCAATGACCAGAAACTGACGGCCTTCGATGAGTCTTGTTTCCACAAGATCAAGCCGATTGGGCGTGACCCTGATATCTACATCAGGGGTTTTGACTGCAAATTTTCCGGAGCCGGTGATGGCTGGAATAAGAATAGCCGTATTTTCCCCGGCGGCCTCCCCGTACACCTGATCAAAGCGTTCAAGACGTCCCGGTTCGACTCCGCTTTTTTCTAAAAGCCCTTTGACCTCAGGACAACTGAGGGAGAGCGGTTCCATATCTTCTTTATGCTCCTCAGAAAGCTCCGCCAGATTTTCATGGATCTGCCGTACAATTCCGTAATCACATTCCTCACCGAGTGTATCGGTCAGGATATTTTGAAAGGCCTCCTTTTGCGACTGGAAGGAAATGGGAGGAGCGGTCCCCAGGCAGGCATCAATAAATTCATAATGAAGTTCTTCAGGGTTCTTGGAAAAATACAGGAGGCTATGAAGGTCGGTGCTTCTGTCGTTAAAGGCAGGGAACAAAAATCCGGTCATTGGCGGCTGAACCCACCAATCGCGCGGGCGCTCCTCGATGACATTAGTAGTCTCATTGTAGGAGAGGCCGGGGTCGGAAAGCTTAACCGGGCAAATGCAGCAGAGAATATGGTTATAGACTTCGTTGGAGGCATCAAAAAGCTCTGTGCGGTCGGCTGCTCTGCCGGGAATGTCATAAGAGCTGTGAATGAGGATGATGTAGTAGTTTTCGCCGTAGTCATAATTTTCGATTACTTTATTATAGAAGGAATCCACCGTTTCATCATCGGCAAGCTTGTCATCCCGCAGCTTCATGAGAAGCGAGAAGCAGCTACCCTCGCCCTCATCGTGAATGGAATATTCCAAATTATGTAAATTCTTTCCGAGAGAGCCGGAGAGGGTCTTGCGGAAAAGCTCATAATATTTAAAGATCTCCTCCTCGGACAGGGCAAAAAATGCCTCTTTTAATGTCGTCCGGATCTGCTTGTCAGCGTCAACATAGCAGCCACGGATACGGGAGATGGCGTTGTTATCTTTTTTAAATTGCTTCTTGATTTCAGAAATTTCGCGTTTATTCATGTGATGAAGGTCTCCTGATTGATGAGTAGAAGGCAGATTCGCCTTATCATTATCCAATGTGTCCTAACTTGTGCTCTGCATAGTACAGGGCGGCGACATGGACAGCCTGTACGATGCCGCCCTCATTTAAAAGCGTTTGGAGTTCCCCTGCGGATAGGATAACAACCTCCAAATCTTCGGAAACATCCAGCGCCTGCTCACGGATTTTTTTACATCCGGTAATCAGATAGCAGTGGGCGAAGCTGCTCAGACTGGCGGCATTAGGGGCGACCTTACAGAGAAATACAGGGGGATTCCCAACATAGCCGGTTTCTTCCAGCAGCTCTCTGGCGGCGCCGGAAGCAGCATCTATATCCGTCGGCTCCAGGCAGCCTGCGGGAAGCTCCAAAAGAATCTGGCCGGTTCCATGGCGGTACTGACGCACGAAAACAAAGTCTCCGCTTTCCGTGACGGCAACCGTTACGACAAAATCCGGAAGCGTATTGACATAAAACGGTGAGATTGGAGTACCGTTGGGAAGTGCACAGTCATCGGCATGGAGGTTGATCCAGCGGTCTTTGATGATAGTAGTCGAACCGTTGCAGATCCAGGGCTTAATTGCCATAGAAAATTCCCCCTTATGAAAAAGTTTTGAAGGCTGTATGGAGACTGATGCTGCAGGGAGGGTACCGAACTGCTATTATTTTACCTGTGTTTTTGGCGATTTGCAAGTAAAACGTATATTTTTTGCTTTGGATGCAAAAGCTAAGGCTACTGTCTGCACTATGCCAAATCACTCCGATGATTCGGCATAGACCAGTATCGTTATGGAGTTAAAGAAGCATACGCCCCTCTACATTCCGTTTCGGTCGGCTCTAAACAAGCGCTGCTGGCGCTTAGAACCGCCGCAGGCGATTTAAAGTGGGCAATGCTGTTACAGTTTACAGGGTAGCCGTGAACCGTAACAAGCTGACGGAGTATTGCACAAACAAATGTGCAGGGTGGAGATAACCAGAAAGTGAGGAAGAAAATGAGCCGATTTATTCAGTGCCCGGATTGCCATGGAATTGCCCTGGTGATTTATGGAGAGGGCGATGCAGGCTGCGGAAGTTACGATAAGCTTCATGCAAACACAACGGAAGCCGCGGTGGAGAAACATCTGCCGGTAGTGAAGGTCAAAAAAGATATGGTGGAAGCCAGGATCGGGGAAAATGACCATCCGATGGAGGACGGCCACCATATTACCTGGGTGTACGTAGAGACGACACGAGGCGGTCAGCTTCGGCTTTTAAAACCGGGTGATAAACCTGTGGCGCAGTTTACAATGAGCGATGGGGAGAGGCCATTGGCGGTTTATGAATACTGCAATCTCCACGGCCTCTGGAAAGTAGAAATCTCACAGGCCTGACATTCAGCAGAGTGTCAGGACGCTCTTGTCATCGGGAATAAACAGATTGCCATGGTAATAGAGACGTCCCTCCTGCAGATAGAGCGGCCCGCGTTTATCCGCATGGCTGTCTTCTGTGTGCCACAGGACCAGATTGGGAATCTGCATGGCTTCGGCCAGCTTGCAGGCTTCCTTGACGGTGCTGTGGCTTTTTTCGTAGGGCTTCCAGATCTCCCGCTCCGAATACAGACAGAAAGCCTCATGCAAGAGCCAGTCACTGCCGGCTACATACGCCTCGCAGGCCGGATTATATGGTTCGTCCCCGGCGCAGGTCAATTTTTGACGGTTTTTTAAAAGGATAGTAAAACCATATTGCCGTGCCTTCGTAGAGTGAATATCAAAGAATGTCACATCGTGCCCGAGAATCTGCTTTGTCTCACCGTCGGCAACCGGAATTAAAAGGATTCGCTTATCGAGCAGCTTATAAAATTTTTCCTGGATCGTCAGATGGCAGAGGGTTTTAAGCGTCTCTACAAGTTCACCGTGACAGTATAGATGCACATTCCCTTCGTATTCGCCCTGACGGATCTTGGAAGACAGCATACGGATCAGCCAGACAATACCAAGAATATGATCGGTGTGTGCGTGTGTCACGAAAATTGAGCGGATGTCTGTAAGCGAAACGTCCATGTCGGCAAGAATTTTTAAAATGCCATTTCCTCCGCCGGCATCGACCATGAAATATTCTTGTCCATCCCGGATAGCAAAGCAGGTGTTGTAATATTTGACCGCCTGCGCGTTTCCGGTTCCAAATACATATAAAAGTTCGTGCTCCATCAAAAAACCGCCTTTCTTTCTGCCTATTTTGTTGTCAATCCTTTGTGAATATGATACTATTAGATGGAAAAAATTGCAAGTAACCGTTTACTCGGCCGGGTAAAAAAAGGGCCTGACGAAGCAGGATCACATGCCGTGAGCCGTATGAACACGCAGAAAAGGCCGGCAAAAAAACATTACCGCAGGTGGCTCGGGAGGATTTTTGTTTGTAATTGTGAAGTGTGCAAAAACGGTTGCAAGTACAATTTCCTTATGGGGTGGGAGGAACTGTATATGAGAGATTTGGCGTATCTGAAACTGCTGGCAAGGGAATACCCAACTGTGAAGGCGGCGTCGGGCGAGATCATCAACCTGATGGCAATCCGCGGGCTTCCAAAGGGGACCGAGTATTTCTTTAGTGATCTGCATGGGGAGTACGAGGCATTTATTCATCTTCTGCGGAGTGCCTCCGGGATTATCCGTGAGAAAATTTCCGAAACCTTTGGTTACCTGATTTCCGACGAAGATGAGATTGCGCTCGCGAATTTGATTTATTATCCGGAGCGTATGTTAAGAGTGATGAAGCGCGAAGGGAAATTCAGCGAAGATTGGCAGCGTATCACGGTATACCGTCTGGTACGAATCTGTAAGGAAGTCGCCTCGAAGTACACGCGCTCGAAGGTGCGGAAAAAAATGCCCCCGGCTTTTGCCTATATCATTGACGAATTAATCCATGTCGATTATAATGACGAGAATAAAAAGGTTTATTACGATGAGATCATTCACTCGATTATTGACAGCGGAATGGGAGCAGAGTTCATCAAGGCGCTTGGCGAACTGATTCAGAATCTCACGATTGATAATCTGCATATCATCGGCGATATTTTTGACCGTGGCCCTCGTGCAGATATTATAATGGAAGAATTGACGCATTTTCATGATGTAGATATTCAGTGGGGCAATCATGACATCTCCTGGATGGGGGCGGCGACCGGCAACTTAGCCTGTATCTGCAACGTGTTGCGGATTGCAATCCGCTATAACTGCTTTGATGTCCTGGAGGACGGCTATGGGATTAACCTGCGGCCTTTATCCATGTTTGCAGCCAGGATCTATAAGGACGATCCATGTGAGCGGTTTTTGCCGAAAATTTTAGACGAGAACATCTATGACGCGGTGGACCCGGGGCTTGCTGCAAAGATGCATAAGGCCATCGCAGTCATGCAGTTTAAGGTTGAGGGACAGATTACGAGGCGCCATCCGGAGTATAAGATGGACAACCGTATGCATATTTCGGCAATTAATTTTGAAAAGGGAACCGTGGCAATCAGGGGCAAGGAATACAAGATGCTGGATATAAATCTGCCGACGGTAGATCCGAAGGACCCGTTGAAGCTTACGAAAGAGGAGGAGGAACTGCTGCATACCCTCTGCCTTTCTTTCCGCCACAGCAGCCTCCTGCACCGCCATATTAAGTTTATTTACTCACACGGCGGCATGTACCGCTGCTGCAATTCCAATCTTTTATATCACGGCTGCATTCCCATGAAGGAGAACGGGGAATTTGACGAACTGAGTATCAACGGGATTATCTATTCCGGCAAGCGCATGCTGGACTATATCGAGGATGCGGTTAAGATGGCATACTTCCTGCCGGATGACGACCCGTCCAAGGAGTGGTATCGTGATTTTATGTGGTATCTGTGGTGCGGCCCTAAATCGCCGGTTTACGGCAAGGATAATATGGCGACATTTGAAAATTACTTTGTTGCGGATAAGGCCGTTGCAAAGGAGAACATGAACCCCTACTACAAACTGAGTGAGAAAGAGGAGCTTTGTGACAAGATTTTAAAAGAGTTTGGTCTTCCGATTGAGGGCTCACATATCATTAACGGCCATGTTCCAGTGAAGTTAAAGGACGGAGAAAGCCCAATTAAGGGCAATGGGAAGCTTTATGTCATAGACGGCGGGCTGTCCAAATCCTACCAGCCAAAGACCGGGATTGCCGGCTATACGTTGATTTTTAACTCGCGTCATCTGGCGCTGGCAGAGCATAAGCCCTTTGACCGGGATCATGAGAATACGCCAAGAGTGACAATCGTAGAAAAGATGAAAAAAAGAGTCATGGTGGCCGATACGGATACGGGACGAGAGCTGGAGATAAAGATTGCGGATTTAAAAGAGCTGGTCGCGGCATACCGGGGTGGTATTATTAAGGAAAAAGTGGAGTAACAGAGACAACAAACAGCAAGGAGAACGACATGAGCAGGGAAGAATTTTTGAAAGGTCTGGAGGAGGCGCTTGCCGGCGAGGCGCCGAATGCAGTGATCCGGGACAATTTGATCTATTACAGGGAATATATTTCTCAGGAAATGGCCAAAGGCCGGACGATGGAGGAAATCGTCGCAGAGATTGGCGAGCCCAGAATCGTGGCAAAGACGATTATTGATTCGTGTGAGGCGGCTGGTGAAGCCTTAAGCGGGGCAGGCGCCTTTGACGGCATGGGAGGCTATCAGGACGAGGGGACGTCCGGTTATGGGACAAGGCGGGGCCAGAGATCGAATATTCATTATTTCGACTTAACTAAATGGTACTGGCGGATCCTTATTCCGACCTTTTTGATCATAACTCTTGTAACGGTTCTGAATGTGGTCGGGAGCCTTTTTTATCTTTTATTCCGGTTTGCCGGGCCGATTCTCGTGCTCTGTCTGGTCTTCTGGCTCCTTAAAAATATGAGAAAATGACGGCGCAAACCGCAGAATATGCTCTCATGTGCGATCTTCCTTTGAGGATCGTGCAGAGGGCATTTTTTATTTGCGCCGTTCCCGTTAAAAAGTTTGAAGGAAATTCAAAGGAAATATTAAGAAAATATTAAAATGAAAAATTTGATTGACAAAAAAGGAAGAAAGAAATATAATCTATTTGTAACAAGATTTAACATTTTTGTAATAAATGACAAAAACAAGTAAAAAAGGGAACAGGGGATCTTATGACAAATAAATTATATAGAACATTCGGCCTTCTTATCTTTTGCGCCGCCTTTGCTGCATTCACACCGGAGAAAGCCCAGGCTGCGGGCCCAAAGGAGCAGACAGCCTCTGCGATGCTGATCCGGGTGGATGACATGAATACAAGTCTCTATTCCAAACCGGCAGACGATGCATCTGTGATTGGACAGGCCGAGCTGGGGAGTACATATGAGGTGTTGGAGCTGATCGACGGAGAATGGATTAAAATCCGCACCGAGGAGCAGGAAGGTTATTTAAATACTGTGAAATCAGCTACAACAATGGCGGAGACGGCAAAAGCAGCGGCTGCTTTGACAGCGGAGGCGAAGCGCCAGGAGATTGTGGCCTATGCAAAGCAGTTTGTTGGAGGCCGCTATGTCTATGGAGGAACGAATCCGCATAAAGGTGTGGACTGCTCAGGCTTTACTTCCTATGTGCTGAGTAATTCCGCAGGTGTGAGCCTGGCGCATTCCTCGAGCACACAGGCGACGCAGGGCCGCCAGATCAGCATGGCTGAAGCCAGACCGGGCGATCTGATCTTTTACGGAAACGGCCGACATATCAATCATGTGGCAATGTACATCGGCGACGGCCAGATTATCCATGCGTCAAACGAGCGGACCGGGATTACCATCAGTTCCGCAGGCTATCGGGCTCCGGTAAGCGTTGTGAACGTTCTGGGGGATTAAAAGCAGCCGTTCAGGCTTGTATGAATGATTATAATAAAAGAAGAAGCGGATCGCAGAAGAACTTGTTTCTCTGCGATCCGCTTCTCTTATATCCGTTTATGTATCAACTGAAACAGCTTAGCACGTTCCAGTGCTTTGGCTACGAAACAGAACAAAACAGAATCCACGGGCCACTGCAGCAGATTTTTAAGGGTCCTTTGCGGCAGGAGTGCGAGGAAGCCCTTTCCCACAAGCAGGCTGCTTAAGTAAGTGCCAAGCAGGATATTGCAGAACACGATGACTGTGAGCTTTGCCGCGAGCATCCGAGGCAGGCTGATTGGCCGCTTATAGAGAAACAGGCCGTAAAGGAAGGCAGCCAGCATGGCATTGAAGGTGTAACCCGGCATGAAGTTTCCGTCGGGCCGCAGCATGAATTTGATGATGTCCATGGAGCCGCCGAACAGTGCACCGACCACCGGACCGAACAGAAAGTCAACGAGTTCGTTTGGCAGTGCGCCGAAGCCGACTTTTAAATAGGGAGTGATGCGGATGGACGCGACCTGTCCAAGGATGACAGAGATGGCACCAAACATGGCGCAGACTGTGATTGTGCTTACATTCTTGAATTCATGGCAGGATTCAGAAATCAAAGCAAGTAATTTTCTCATAAAAATACCTCCTTTGCAGAAACCATAACCACAACAGGAGATAATAATACTATCTTCTGATGCAGCGGGATGCGGCGCCTGCACCGCGGACCGAAGCCCTTCGTCCCATCAGCAACTCCCTGTCTGACAGGCACTTGACGCGCACACGCCTACTCTGCATATTTTTTAATGGGGCTATCATAGCATGCTTTTGACGGAAAGTAAAGGGAAAAATACTTCAATTTTCTCCGTTTTTCAGTATGTACAATTCCCGGAGCGGGCGCTATAATAGAAACTCAATTTTAGGGAAAGAGGCGAGCACTATGAAAAATCAGCAGGGAAAGGATCTGACTGTGGGACCGTCAGCAAAGCTGATTCTCGGTTTTGCGGTCCCAATGCTTCTTGGATTCCTGTTTCAGCAGTTTTATAATATGGTGGATACGATCGTTGTCGGTAAATGCCTTGGCGTAGAAGCCCTTGCGTCGGTCGGCTCAACGGGCGCTGTTAATTTTATGATTAACGGTTTTTGCATTGGCGTATGCAGCGGTTTTGCAATTCCGGTGGCGCAGAAATTCGGTGCAGGAGATTACAAGGGGCTCCGAAAATTTGTGGCAAACGCCGTTTTTTTGTCTGCTATTTTTTCTGTGATCATGACCGTGACTGTAGGATTTTTCTGCATGAACATTCTGCAGTGGATGAAGACGCCGCAAGACATTATCCAGGGGGCCTACGATTATATTTTTATAATTTTTATGGGAATACCGATTACATACCTCTACAATCTGCTTGCCGGAATCATCCGAAGCCTCGGGGACAGCAGGACGCCGGTCTACTTCCTTTTGCTGTCCTCCGTGATGAACGTCATACTGGATTTTTTTACGATTTTATTTTTGAATATGGGGGTTGGCGGCCCGGCGGCTGCAACGGTGGTGTCTCAGGGCATCTCGGCGGTTTTATGCCTGGCTTATATGGTTAAGCGCTATCCGATCCTGCGGATGACAAGGGACGAGAGAAAGCCCGATCTCCTCATGCTGAAGGCCCTTTGCATCATGGGGGTTCCCATGGGGCTGCAATACTCCATCACGGCAATCGGCAGCGTGGTTTTACAGACGGCAGTCAACGCATTGGGGTCACTGGCGGTAGCGGCCGTGTCCACAGGGAGCAAAATCAGCCTGTTTTTTTGCTGCCCGTTCGATGCGCTGGGCGGGACAATGGCGACGTTTGCCGGGCAAAATGTCGGGGCGGGAAAACTGGAGCGGGTCCGGGAGGGGGTCTGGGCCGCTTCGCTCATCGGTTTTGCCTATTCGTTTGTTTCGCTGGCACTTCAGTTCTTTTGGGGCAGACAGATCGCATTCTTGTTTCTGGACGCGGGCGAGACGGCGGTGATCGACCAGATTTATCAGTTCCTGATCGGAAATGCGCTGTTTTACTGTGCGCTGACCCTTGTAAATGTCGTCCGCTTTACGATTCAGGGGATGGGTTTTAGCGTGTTTGCGATTCTTGCCGGAGTCTGCGAGATGGCGGCCCGCGCAGTTGTAGGCTTTTTCCTGGTGCCGCGATATGGCTTCCTTCCGGCCTGCTTTGCCAGCCCGCTTGCCTGGGTCTGCGCAGACCTGTTTTTGCTACCGGCATTCTTTCACTGCCTCAAAAAATTAAAAAAACTGCTTGGCAAGGGATAAATAATAAGAAGCAGTGCATACTAAAGCGTGTAAGAAAAAAGGCAGCCGTATGGCCACAGGCAGCCGGCGCCGTAAACACATTTTAGGAGGTACTTTCAAATGTCCAAAAACAGCTATGATATGGAAAACAACATGAGAAATAACTCTCAGAACAATTCTCAGAACAACAGCCAGAACTGCGGCAAAAACGGTTCTCAGAATAATTCCCAGAACAACTCTCAGAATCATTCTCAGAACAGCAGCAAGAACAGCCAGAACAACTACTAAACTGCACAGACGGCTATGCGGCAGGGACATTTGATCCCTGCCGTTTTTCTTGCGATTGCCATACAGAAGTAACCTGTCCCGCCTATGCCGAATATGCTGGTATAAGAACAAAACAGGAGAGCTTTATGTTCCAGACGATTTCCATGAGACAACTGGAAGCGATTTTAGAGCAGGGAGGCATGTTTACGCTGCTGGATGTCCGGCCAGAGGAGCAATTTCTGGAGGGACATCTGGAGGGAGCAAAAAATCTGCCGCTTGCTCTTTTCGTAGATGACGCCGTCTGTGTCTGCATTCCAAGGGATCGCCCGGTTATCGTGTACTGTGCTTATGGCGGGCAGAGCATGCTGGCCGCGAAATATCTTTCCTCCATGGGCTACGAGGTTCTCAATACGTCAGGTGGGCTTCATTCTTACAGGGGAACACATTTCGTGAGAGAAACTATTTGACAGCAGGGAAAGCAGCCATTACAATATGAAGGAGAATCAGAGCTCCTTTGTTTGGGGGCTCCGATAAAATACGGCAGAAAACCGGAGAAAAGCAGTGGAAAAATTTGAATTAATCGTCCCTTGCCACTTTGGGCTCGAGGCGGTGATGAAAAAAGAAATTACAAATCTGGGCTACGAGGTGAGCCGGGTAGAGGATGGCCGTGTGACCTTTTTAGGGGATGCCGGGGCCGTGTGCCGCACCAACGTGTTTCTGAGGACAACAGAACGGGTTCTCTTAAAGGTCGGAGAATTCCGTGCAGAAACCTTTGAGGAGCTGTTTCAGGCGACCAGAGCGATTCCCTGGGAAAAATATTTCCCCAAGGATGCAAAGTTCTGGGTCGCCAAGGCTTCCTCCATAAAAAGCCGTCTGTTCAGCCCGTCCGATATTCAGTCGATTATGAAGAAAGCCATGGCAGAGCGTATGAAAAAGGCGTACGGGCTTAGCTGGTTCCCGGAAGACGGAGCCGCCTATCCGCTGCGCGTGTTTTTGTACAAGGATATGGTAACGGTTGCGATTGACACCTCGGGCGAGTCTCTGCACAAACGCGGCTACAGGACGCTTACCAGCAAGGCCCCGATTACCGAGACACTTGCGGCGGCGCTTCTCATGCTGACGCCGTGGAAAAAAGACCGGATCCTGGTAGACCCGTTCTGCGGCAGCGGCACATTTTTGATTGAGGCGGCCATGATGGCGGCCAATATGGCCCCGGGTATGAACCGGGAATTTCTTGCAGAGGAGTGGCGGAATTTGATTCCGCGTAAATATTGGTACGCCGCAATGGATGAGGCGAATGCGCTTGTAGATCACACGGTGCAGCCGGATCTGCAGGGATATGATATAGACGGCGATATAATCCGGGCCGCCAGGGCCAATGCAAGGGCCGCGGGTGTCGGGGACATGATCCACTTTCAACAGAGGCCGGTGAGCGGACTCAGCCATCCCAAAAAGTATGGGTTCCTGATTACGAATCCACCCTATGGGGAGAGACTCGAGGATAAAAAGAATCTGCCGGAGCTTTATCGAACGCTAGGCGAACGATTTGCGGCCCTGGACTCTTGGTCGGCCTATGTGATTACAGCGTATGAGGACATGGAAAAACATTTTGGACGGAAGGCTGACAAAAACCGTAAAATCTATAACGGTATGATGAAAACATATTTTTATCAGTTTCAGGGCCCCAAGCCGCCGGCAAGAGAACGCAGAGAGAAAGGAAACGAATAGGACATGGAACATACGATCGTTTTTGCAACTTCCAATGAGGGTAAAATGCGGGAGATCCGCGAAATTTTAAAGGGACTTCCCGTAAAGGTACTTTCAATCCCCGAGGCGGACGTCCATGTGGATATTGTGGAGGATGGAGAGACCTTCGAGGCAAATGCGCTCATTAAAGCACGTGCCGTGTGGGCCGAGACGAAAGGCATCGTACTGGCCGATGATTCTGGCCTGGAAATTGATTATTTGAATGGGGAACCGGGTGTCTTTTCGGCCCGTTACATGGGGGAACATACTTCGTATGAGATAAAGAACTGGAACCTGATTCACCGCCTAAACGGTGTGGTAGAGGAGAAGCGGACAGCCCGTTTCGTATGCGTGATTGCAGCGGTGCTGCCAGATGGACGCGCCATGACGACAAGCGGAACGATGGAAGGCTTTATTGCGCACGAACCAGCAGGCAGTGGCGGCTTTGGTTATGATCCGATCCTGATGCTTAGAGAGTATAAAAAGACCTCGGCAGAAATTACAATGGAGCAGAAAAATGAGGTCAGTCATCGCGGAAAGGCGCTCAGGGCGATGAAGGAGTGCCTAAAAAAGGAGATTGGGGAGCTGATATGAGAATTTTAATTGTCAGCGATACCCATAGAAGGGACACAAACCTAAAAGAGGTCATCGGGCGCGTTGCACCGTTTGATATGTTGATCCACCTCGGAGATTCGGAGGGAAGCGAGACTTATTTTCGTGAGTGGGTGGGAAATGACCTATGTGTGATCCATGCCGTACAGGGAAACAACGATTTCTTTTCTTTTACGGACAGGGAGAAGGAGTTTTCAATCGGGAAGTATCGCGTGTTTTTGACGCATGGACATCTGTACGGAGCTACACTGGGGACAGAAGGACTTAAAGATGAGGCGAGATCGCGGGGAGTCGATATTGTGATGTTTGGCCATACACATAAGCCATACCTGGAATACTGCAAGGATGGCCTTGTGGTTTTGAACCCGGGAAGCCTTTCCTTTCCGCGTCAGGAGGGGCGTAAGCCCTCCTATATGCTGATGGAGCTGGATCGTGCCGGAGAGGCACATTTTACGACGGCGTATCTTGAATAATTTTCAAAAAACAGTTGACAAGTGAGAGCGTTTGAGCTATAATAACTCTTGCGTTGCAGATGAGCAGCCGGGCGGCAGTAAGCCTCACTTGAAAACCGGGGTGTGGCTCAGTTTGGCTAGAGCGCCTGGTTTGGGACCAGGAAGTCGCAGGTTCGAATCCTGTCACCCCGATGCAGTTTTATAAAAGTCTATATGATATGCAGGTGTGGTTCAATGGTAGAACACCAGCCTTCCAAGCTGGATACGTGGGTTCGATTCCCATCACCTGCTTTTTTGCTGCCCGGATTTAAAAGTACACCGTGGCAGGGGGTGAATGTTGCGGTCCTGCATTTAGGGGCTGCTATAGAGGAAGGATTTCCATAAATATAGAAGGCAGAGAGGCCAAATAGAATCATGTAAAAAAAGAGGAGTCACAAACAAAAAGTTTGTGGCTCCTTTTCGGACCTTGCTTTCATTAATTCTGATCGCCCAAAACATTTACAATCCGGAAGGGTGCTTCCCCCTTGTAATTCCAGCTCTCAGCTCGGATGCCGTAACCGGTGCTGTGGGCATGAATGATCTGCCCGTTGCCGATATAGATGGCAACATGGGAGACGGTCTCCTCGCTTGCCCCGAAGAAAATCAGATCGCCCGGGCGGATCTGGGAGACATCAATGGCCGTGCCTTCTTTTACCAGCGTTTTAGTCGTACGTGTGACAGAGATGCCGGCCTGTTTCATGATCGTATTGACAAAGCCGGAGCAGTCAAAGCCGGCTATCGGATCCTGACCTCCATAGAGGTACGGGCAGCCCAGGCAGTTGATTGCATTTCTTACGATCTGTGCACGTTTGTCCATGCCCTGCTGCATTTGGATCGTGGTTTCAATGACACCACTTTCTTTGCGGATATAGGCATCGCCGCCGCTATAGCGAACCTTACACCAGTCCTCCCCCGCGTCTTCGACATATCGGAACAGCTCACCATACAGTGGGGCTGCGATCAATACCCCATCTGCCGTGGGGGAAGTCCATAAGCCATCTGACTGCCAAGTGTTTGTGACGCGGAATAAAGAAACGCCTTCGCCAAGCGCATAATCAGCCATATCTGCGTATACAGGCGGCTGCGGAATCTGGGCAGCCCAAGGGAAGAAGACGGCATTGTACGCTTCCTGGTCGAATACGCCCTCCTTCATAATGACGTCCTGAGGATCATCTTGAGTTTGTCCGGACGGATAAAAAGCAAAGGAATAAAATTCTGGCGCAGGCTCGTCAGCCAATGCCGGTGTGGCAAAAAAACAGCACAGAGCCGCAGTGAATAAAGCAAGCATACATTTTTTTTTCATACGAATCAGCCCCTTTTCATACGTATTTGCAGTGAGAATAAAGAAATTATACATTTCTTTTGTTATTATAAAATACGGTGCTCTAAAATACAAGCACATTCGACGAAAAACGGGAGTTCGGGCCAGAAAATTTGAAAAATCTCTTGACAGAATGAAGGTTTTAGGATATACTATCTCTGCTGTCATGGCGAGAGGACAGCTTTTGCTTGAGTCTGTAGCTCAGCTGGATAGAGCAACGGCCTTCTAAGCCGTGGGTCGGGGGTTCGAATCCCTTCAGGCTCGCTGAGGCTTTTACAGGGTCTCATAGTTTATATATGGTGGGTATAGCGCAGTTGGTTAGCGCGCCAGATTGTGGCTCTGGAGGCCCAGGGTTCGAATCCCTGTATCCACCCTTCATAAAAAGAATCCGCAGCGAATGAAAGCTGCGGGTTCTTTTTGTTGGCAAAAACTATTTGTTTATAGTAAAAACTGGGCCAGTTGGATTCGAACCAACGACTGCAGGAGTCAAAGTCCTGTGCCTTACCGCTTGGCGATGGCCCAACGAAACAAATAGTATCTTACCATACTTTCGGGCAAATTTCAATAGCTTTCGTTGGGAAACTCGTCTGGAACGGGCGTTGTAGCGTTTGCGCTTCCCGGAAGATTAATTTCCGGGGACTGATTTCCGGCCTGAGGGTCAGAGGCTTTTCCGGGCAGCTCGATAGCCGGGGAATTGGTGTTGTCATGTATCTTATCCATGGTGTATACTCCTTGTGTTTTTGTGGACAGTATGTGCAGCCCGGCAGAAAAAGATACATTTGAAAAAAGCGATCTTGTGGAGGTTCAAAAAACCTGCTATACTGAGATGGACAAAAAACAGAGGACTTTCAGGGAGCCCGCCGGGGCAGAAATGGGAGGAAAATGGATATGACACATGCAGAAAAAGCAAGAGAGCTGTTTTTGGAAGGCTATAACTGCTGCCAAGCGGTGGCGGTGGCGTTTGAGGAGGAGATTGGAATTGACAGAGAGACGATTGCCAGGATGGCATCGGCTTTTGGCGGCGGTATGGGGAGGATGCGAGAGGTGTGCGGCTGCTTTAGCGGTATGGTTATGGCTGCGGGAGCGCTGAAGGGGTATTCCGATCCAAAATCGAAAGAGGAGAAGGCAGAGCTTTATGCACGGATTCAGGAGCTGGCCGTAGAGTTTAAGAAGGATAACGGAAGTATTATCTGCAGAGAGCTGCTTGGCGGGAAGATCGCAAAGGATACAAGCCCGGTTCCGGAGGAGCGCACGGAGGAATATTATAAAAAACGGCCCTGTCCGGAGCTTGCCGGCTATGCCGCGGGACTCTTAGAACGAAAGCTCAAAGAGGCAGAGGATAAAAAGAAGTAAAAGAAAATCGACACGATACGCCTGGCCCCAGAGCAGACATATTTTCACGCGCCTATTCTATTTCGGCGGCTTTGCTTATCAGGGCCGCCGTTTCTTTTTGCTTTGTTCAACAAATCCTTTTATGATTTATGTGGATATGGCGGTATCAGGGAGGTATCGCCATGCTGTTTTCTGGTCAGCCTGCTTCAAGTCCGCATTCATCAAAAAAGTCTGTCTTATTCAACGGGATATTGTGCCAATAAAGAGGAATTTATGCCTCAAATGCCGTTTCTTGGCGTCTGGTGGCGTTTAACATCAATCAGTGCAGGGATTCTGCACCAAGCGACAGTAACGCCGCAGAATCGCGTATCTGTGGTGCAGAACCGTGTGATTCTTTGTCTGCTGAGGGCAGCTAAGAAGCATGAACATCGGGATCGGTCTCTTTAAGAAGGGAGGGCCGACGGAAACACCGCTCTCAGCATCCGGCGGGCGGCAGTAGCTTATCAACCCCGTTTTTTCGTGGCAGTATTTTTAATAAAAATCCCTCCTAAAATTATGTAGGATAATTTTAGGAGGGATTTTAGTTTTAGTTTACAGGATGCCTGCCGGCAGAGTCATACCGACGCCGGGGCCAATCGGAAGACCGGCGACTGCCCATATAATCAGGAAAATGATCCAGATAACCTGAAGAATTACTGCAACAGGAATCATGTTGGAAATCAAAGTACCGATTTTGATATTGGGGTCGTATTTGGTCTGTGCTACACTTAAGGTCATCCAGATGTACGGAGACATTGGTGTAAAGGCATTTCCCGGAGAATCGCCCAGACGGTAGCAAAGCTGTGTAAAGCCGGGGTGATAGCCAAGAAGCATAAACATCGGGACGAAGATCGGTGCGAAGATCGCCCACTTTGCGGAACCGGATGATACGAAAATATTAACAAAGGCAGAGATCAGGATAAAGACCACACACATCGGAAGGCCTGTAAAGCCGACGTTCTCCAAGAAGTCAGCACCTGAAATTGCTAACATTGTGCCCAGCTTGGTCCAGTTAAATAAAGCCTGGAACTGGCCGCAGAAGAAGCAGAACAGGACGTAGGAGCCCATGCCGGCCATCTGCTTTGACATAGCTTTGTTGACATCGGTCGTATTCTTAAAGGTACCAGACGCATAACCATAGGCAAGACCACAGATCGAGAATAAAATGAACAGGATCGGGATCAGGCCTTTTAAAAACGGAGAACCGACAAAGGCGCCGTTTTCACCGGCTAACGGACGGCTGAAACCGAAGAAGCCGACTAAAAGGATAAGGATGTAAACAATAGCGGTAATGCCAGCGGCGCGGAGCCCTTTTCGCTGCTCCGGTGTGACCTCCTCCATTTTTTCGGTCGTTCCTCCCGAAAACTTTGCAAAACGCGGTCCTACGATCTTTTCACAGACAAAACCGATTACGGCGGCGCAAAGGAATGTAGAGGCGATCATGAAGAACCAGTTACAGGTAACGTCAACCTGGAACGTGGAATCCGGCAGGAAGCCTTTGATTGCGTCATTGGTAAGGCCCTGAAGGAGGGAGTCTGTACCGGCAATCATTAAGTTGGCGGAGAAACCGGCCTGTGCGCCTGCATAACCTGCGATCATGCCGACAACCGGGTGCTTTCCGACGCCCATATAAATAATAGCGGCTAACGGCGGAATGACCACACAAGATGTATCGGAAGCAATGTTACCGACGGTTCCTACAAAGGCAACAATATAGGGAACCAAAGCAGGGGGAACATTTTTCAGACTGCTCTTTAACATGGAAAGAATCAGTCCGGATTCTTCACAGAGGCCGACGCCCAAGGTCATCGAAATAACGAGACCCAGCGGGGCAAAACCAGTGAAGTTCTTGACCATGTTGTCAAGGAACCAGTGAAGACCTTCGGTCGAGAACAGGTTCGCCGAGACGACTGCTTCGCCGGAAGCGGGGTTTACGAGGCTGACACCTGCCATAGTGAAAATCGCGCCGATAACACCGACGAGGAAGAACAGCCAGAAGAACAGGATAGCAGGCGGTGGAAGTTTGTTACATACACGTTCAACACCGTCCAAGAATTTGTCAACCCAGGTTTTTTTAGCGGTTGTGTTTTCGCTCATAAAAATCCCTCCTAAAATTATGATTTGTAGTTTTATATTATAGGATGCCTGCTGGCAGACTTACGCCGACACCAGGTCCGATCGGGATACCGGCAACAGCCCAGATTACCAAAAAGATGATCCAGGCAATCTGGAGAACGACTGCAACCGGAATCAGGTTGGAAATCAGCGTACCGATTTTTAAATCGGGCATATACTTGGTCTGCGCAACGCTTAAGGTCATCCAAATATACGGAGACATTGGAGTAAAGCAGTTTCCGGGAGAATCGCCCAAGCGGTAGCACAGCTGCGTAAAGCCAGGGTGATATCCGAGGAGCATAAACATCGGGACGAAGATCGGTGCGAAGATCGCCCACTTTGCGGAACCAGATGATACGAAAATATTAACAAAGGCAGAAATCAGGATAAAAACCACGCACATGGGAAGGCCTGTAAAGCCGACATTTTCCAAAAAGTCAGCCCCTGAGATTGCCAACATCGTACCGAGCTTGGTCCAGTTAAACAGGGCCTGGAACTGTCCGCAGAAAAAACAAAACAGGACGTAGGAGCCCATGCCGGCCATCTGCTTGGTCATAGCCTTGTTTACATCGGTCGTGCTCTTGAAGGTACCAGAGGCGTAGCCGTAAGCGAGACCACAGATCGAGAACAGGATAAACAGGATCGGAATCAGTCCCTTTAAGAAGGGAGAACCGACAAAGGCGCCATTCTCGCCAGCTAACGGACGGCCAAAGGCAAAGAAACCAGCCAACAGGATCGCTATGTATAAAAGAGCTGTGATGCCAGTAACGCGAAGCCCCTTCTTTTGTGTGGGGGTGACATCTTCAAGCTTTTCCCCGGCTGCTCCTTCATATTTTCCAAAACGCGGTTCGACGATCTTTTCACAGGCAAGACCGATAACGACTGCGCACAGGAAGGTGGAGGCGATCATGAAAAACCAGTTACAGGTTGTATCGACCGCAAACGTAGAGTCCGGTATAAACGCTTTGATGGCATCATTGGTAAGGCCCTGAAGCAGGGAATCGGTTCCTGCGATCATCAGGTTTGCAGAGAAGCCGGCCTCTGCGCCTGCATAACCTGCAATCATACCCACGACCGGATGCTTGCCGACGCCCATGTAGATGATGGCAGCCATCGGCGGGATAACGACGGCGGCTGTATCGGAAGCGATATTGCCGAGAGTTCCTACGAAAGCAATGATGTAGGGAACCAGGGTTGGCGGAACATTTTTCAGGCTGCTCCGCAACAAAGAGATAATCAATCCGGATTCTTCACAGAGGCCGATACCCAAGGTCATCGAAATAACGAGACCGAGAGGGGCAAAGCCCGTGAAATTTTTGACCATGTTGTCAAGAAACCAATGCAGTCCGGCAGCTGAGAACAGATTTGCCGAAACCACTTCTTCACCGGAAGCGGGGTTTACCAGCGTAACACCTGCCATGGTAAAAAGCGCGCCGACGATACCGACAACGAAGAATAGCCAGAAAAACAGGATAGCCGGCGGCGGGAGCTTATTGCATACGCGTTCAACGCCGTCCAGGCATTTGTCAACCCAAGTTTTTTTGGCGGTTGTGTTTTCGCCCATTGAATCCCTCCTAAAAAATAATCAACGGAATCAAGCACAGGATCCTGTCTTCCTCTTAATCATACTACAATTTGCACAAAAAATCCACCATTATTTTATAAAGTTTTTATATTATTTAGCTTTATATAAGAAAATCTTTGGAAAAGCCCCGCGTGAAATGCGTGTACGCACCAATCTCGTTCTTGCGTTTGCTTGTGTTTCATGGTAGAATCAAATAAATTGTTTTACGATACAAAGATACGAGGAGGAAGTCGATGAACTTTTTTGGCAATGACTTTCAGGCGTGGAAGCTGCGTACGCTTAACGATTATTTGATGTTTTTTTTCTTCATCTTTGCGGGGGCACTCATCTTTGTTCTGCTTACAAAGCACATGAATCGCCAGCGAAACCATGGGAAGGCGGTCAGGAAGGTAGCCAAGAAGCTCAGAAAGCTTGCAAAAAAACCGTATTTTTTAAAAGAAAATGTGACGCTTCATCTTCCGGAAGGGGATATGATTTTTGATGCACTTTTAGCGGATAAGAGCGGAATTTACCTGGTGCATGCGTTTGGCTGGGGGACGAAGATTTTCGGAACGCCGGATGGGGAGACTTGGCGCAGGGAGGATCCAAAGCGCAAGGAGGAATTTCCCAACCCGCTTTTTCCTTTAAAAAAGGGCGCGGCAGGGCTTACAGCGATCTTGGAAGCGCAGGGAATCACGCGTGTAAAGATTATGCCGATGGTGGTTTTTGCGGACAATTATCAGACGCCCGAGCTATATCTCGGCTATGGGTCGTTTTCGACGACCTATCAGGAATTGAAGGTCTGGTATCGAAAGCAGTCAGGAGTGAAGGAAGCCCAATATGATTTCGAACGGGTTTCTTCTATATTAATGGGTATTATGTAACCATAAATATTTTATCTAAGAAAGGGGTACGCTATGATTAATGAAAAAAGGCTGCTCGACACATTTTTAGACTATGTGCAGATCGACAGCGAGACAAAAAATGAGAAGGCAATGGGGGAGAGGCTGGTAGCAGATTTGAAGGCACTGGGCCTTGAAGTCCAGACGGATCATGCAGGCGAAAATTATGGTTCGAACGGCTGCAACGTGCATGCATTTATACCGGGAACAATTCCCGGAGATCCGGTTATCATGTGCGCACACATGGATACGGTGGTTCCCGGCAACGGTATCAAGCCGATTATCGAAGACGGTGTGATCCGTACTGACGGCTCGACGATTCTTGCGGGAGACGATAAATCCGGAATTGCTTCCATCATGGAGGCCGCCCGCGTGATTAAGGAAAACAATCTTCCATGCCGGAGTACAGAAATCCTGTTTACGATCAGCGAGGAAGGCGGGATGATGGGCGCAAAGAATATGGATTATGGTATGCTTAAGGGCAAAGAGGCCATGGTCTTTGACGCCAGCGGAGATGTGGGAAAGATTATCACCTGCGGCCCGGGTCAAATCAAGATTTTTGCAACGATCATTGGACGCTCCTCCCATGCAGGACTCGCGCCAGAGGATGGGATCAGCGCGATCCAGGTGGCGGCGAAGGGAATCGCAAAGATGAATCTTCTCCGGATCGACGAGGAGACGACCTGCAACATCGGTACGCTGAAGGCAGAATATGCAACCAATATCGTCCCTGATAAGGTAGAATTTATTGCGGAGGTGCGCAGCCGCAATCTGGATAAATTAAACGCACAGGCGGACCACATCAGGCAGTGTCTGCAGGAAGCCTGCGATGAGATGGGAGCTGCGCTTGAGTATGATCCGCGTACCAACTATGTGAGCTTCAATATTGAAAACGACGATCCACTCATCATAAGGACGCTGGAATCCTTTGAGCGTCTGGGCATCAAGCCGGTGATCGCCAAGGGCGGCGGAGGCAGTGACGCCAACGTGATGGCGCTTCACGGAATCAAGGCGGTCGTGCTGTCCACGGGTATGGCAAAGGTACATACTACGAGCGAGACGATCACGATCGACAATCTGAACAAATGTGCAGAGCTGGTGCTTGATCTTATGACTCATTAATGAATAGAGAAAGGCCGTCCCTCCGACCGGGCGGCCTTTTTGCAAGCCGGGAAAGCCCGGTGCTCTTTTAAACCTGATAGGAGAGTTTAGAATGGTTCGTTTGATGAAAATTTCCCCGATGCGGATTCTGCTTGTAGGCTACTGTGCGATTATTCTGCTTGGCAGTGTGCTTTTGAGCCTGCCGGCTGCGGCAAGGGCAGGGGAGTGGACGTCCTTTTCGGACGCGTTTTTTACCTCGGCGTCAGCGGCCTGTGTGACCGGCCTTGTCCGGTTTGATACTTGGAGCCATTGGTCTTTGTTTGGGCAGGTGGTAATTCTGGTGCTGATTCAAGTCGGCGGCCTGGGCTTTGTGACGATTACTCTTTTTTCGATCATGTGTACGGGACAAAAGATCGGGCTGTCCTCGCGTGTGCTGATGCGTGAAGCCGTATCGGCGCCGCAGGTAGGAGGTATCCTGCGCATGACGCGGTTTATCCTTTTGGGGACACTTGTGATCGAGGCGGCGGGAGCGTTTCTTTTAGCCATATATTTTTGTCCGCGTCTGGGGGCGTCAAACGGGATTTATTATGCGGTGTTCCACTCGATTTCGGCCTTCTGTAACGCCGGCTTTGATCTGATGGGCTACAGGGAGCCGTATTCATCACTGACGATAGAAGGGCAGAGCGCATACGTGCAGCTTGTCATCATGGGATTAATCGTAATCGGCGGTCTGGGCTTTTTTGTCTGGAAGGATCTTTTAGAGAGCCGCTTCCGGTTTTCCAGGCTTAGGCTGCATTCCAAGCTGGTTCTCACCGCCACGGTATTCCTGCTTTTTGGCGGAGCGGCGGTGATTTTTGCTTTGGAGTCTCTCGGTGGAAGCTTTGCGGATATGAGTGCAGGAGAAAAGACGCTGGCGGCATTGTTTCAGTCTGCAACCGTCCGGACTGCCGGGTTTAATTCGGTGGATCTGACGAAGCTTTCGGAGGGAAGCATTTTCTGGCTGATTTGTCTGATGTTAATCGGAGGTTCAACCGGCTCGACGGCAGGCGGAATAAAGACAACTACAGCAATGGTCTTGTTTTTGAGTATTTTTACGACTTTTAAAAAGAAGAAAAACATCGAGATATTCGGCAGGCGGTTAGAGGATGACATTACAAGAACGGCCTCCTGTATTTTTACGATGTACTTGGTGCTGTTAGTCGTATCGACGCTTGCCATTTCTGCCGTCGAGGGGCTGCCTGTTTTAACCGTTTTGTTTGAAACCGTGTCGGCTGCCGCCACGGTAGGGCTGACATTGGGGATTACACCCGGGCTTTCCATGATCTCAAAGCTGATTCTGGCGTTCTTGATGATTTTTGGCCGGGCGGGTTCCTTGACTATGCTGCTGGCCTTTTCGGCGGACCGGGTTCCGGCCGCATCGACAAAGCCGCTCGAAAAAATTCAGATGGGGTAGGAGGATTACATGCGATCCATATTGATTATAGGGCTCGGACGCTTTGGGCGTCATATGGCTATGAAACTGCTTGATGAAGGCAATGAGGTAATGGCGGTGGAGGACAATGAGGAGAGAGCGGATGAGCTGGCTCCCTTTATCCGCAACATTCAGATCGGAGATGCGACGAATGAGGATTTCCTGCGCTCTCTGGGCGTCCGAAATTTTGATCTCTGCGTCGTGGGGGTCGGCGACAGCTTCCAGACGGCACTGGAGATTACGGTGCTGTTAAAGGATCTGGGTGCGCAGTATGTGGTTGCGAGGGCGACGCGGGATATTTATAAAAAGCTGCTTTTGCGCAACGGTGCCGATCATGTGGTTTATGCGGAGCGGGAAGTGGCCGAGAGGCTGGCAGTCCGCTATGGGACCAGCCGGGGCGTATTCGATTACATCGAGCTGACGCCGGAGTACGGGATCTATGAGATTGCCCTTCCGGAGGGCTGGGAAGGCCGCAGCATCCTTTCTCTGCAGGTCCGTACCAAGCACCATGTGAGCATCCTGGCGGTGAAGCGGCAGGGGAATTTGTTTCCGATGCCGCATCCGGACTATGTATTCGGCGAGGCAGAGACATTAATGGTCATGGGAAATCAAAAGGATATCAGGAAGCTGGCCGGAAAATAAAAGGAATAACGAAACAGGACAGCGATGACGGAGGGCCGTCCTGCTGTCCTGTTTCGTTGCCTTAAATACTAAAAAAGGGGTGTTAGAGTTACTGCATGGAGATCTATGTAAATCCGAAACAAAAGGTTCCGGAAGGATTGTTAGTCGAGCCCGGCAACGGTTCGCGCGATTAGTGCCGCCGGCCTCTTTCATTTATATTGTGCCTTCAGTATACAGAAAAAATATGTCGGAAGTATGGAAAAAGTCTAAAAGGAAAATAAAGATTATAAAAACCTTGCAAAAAAAGCCATGCAACCGTTCGGATCATCGCTGAACGGCTGCCGCATCCGGCCAGTTAGAATCGCTTTTGATGATGGACCGAATGCCCATAGCCGCAGCCTGTTTGTACAGACAGCGCGGCGAACGCACGGGCACGTTTGGATTGTTGCAAAATCATAACAAAATCTATCTAAAAAAATCCGCTTAGAAATGGACAAATGTGTAAATATTTAGTATAATGACTTCAAATGCGGAAAAAGGAGGAATACCGGGATCTTGCGGCGGGATAAGAGCGGTTTAGGCAATCTGATATTGATCACGCAGCTTGGCTTTCATGTTGTGACGCCGACGTTCCTCTGTGTCCTGGCGGGAATCGGGCTGGAGCAAAGATTTGGGCTTCGTCTGATACTGCCGCTCCTCTTGCTGGGCATTCTCTCGGGAGGCTTAAACGCCTACCGTCTTGCGAAGCGGACAATCGACAGGGAACGTGAGCAGGAGGAACAGGAGAAGCGAGCCAGGGAAGAAGACTGGAAGCGGCGCTATGGGACCGGGGATGGAAAAGGGCGGAATAAGAGAAAGGGCTGGTGACGGGCTTTATGAGTGAGGAAACCAAAAAGCAGGTTTTTGAGATGAGTGTCGGAATCGTGCTCCACGCCTTTGTCCTGATGCTTGGCTGCCTTCTGTTTTTCAGGAACCGGATGGCGTTTGTCGGGATTCTTGCCGGCATGGCATGTGCCATATTCCTTTTGATCAGCATGGCGTATTCGACGGAGATCTGTGTAGAATCGGCCGATGAGGACTATGCGAGAAAAAAGATGACGATGCATGCGGTCGGCCGTATTTTTGCGGCGTCGGCAGCGGTCGGCATTTTGGGATGTTTTACAAAGATCAATCTTTTAACATTTTTCCTGGCTCTGCTGGGAAATAAAACTGGGGCTTATCTGTATCCCCTGGTACACAAAATTCTGAACCATAGGGCCGGAAATGATGCGGCCTGATTGGGATATATGCATGATTGACGTAACGGCGAAAGAGACTGGACCGTTACTGAATTTTCAAGGAAAGGAGATGAAACGATGGGTGGTGGCGGCGAAGCGGATTTTATGATACATGGTGTCATAAAATACCACCTGTTCGGTCAGGAGCTTTGGCTTACGACGACGACGGTTGGACTGGTCATTGTCACGATTGTCCTTCTGATTCTGGCGTTTGCGGCGAACCGTGCGATCAAGCGCGCGACAGATGTGCCGGGGACTTTTCAGAATATTGTGGAGCTCGGCGTGGAAATGCTGGAAAAGATGTCGGGCGGCATCCTGGGCAAAGAAGCGGGCAGGTTTGCGAACTATATCGGGACGTTGTTCCTGTTTATTTTATTCTGCAACGTGAGCGGCCTTTTTGGCCTCAGAACGGTAACGGCTGATTTTGGCGTTACGTTCCTTTTGGGCCTGGTCACATTCGGTATTGTACAGTACCAGGGAATTAAAAACCATGGGGCAGGCCATTTTACCGGATTATTCAAGCCGATTCCGGTGCTGTTTCCAATCAACCTGATTGGTGAGTTTGCAAACCCGATTTCCATATCGCTCCGTCTGTTTGCAAACATGCTGTCCGGCGTCATCATCATGGGGCTGTGGTATGGAATGATGCCGATTCTGGTAAAGATCGGAATCCCGTCCGTGCTGCACGCATACTGCGACGTATTCTCGGGCTGTATTCAGACTTACGTGTTCTGTATGCTCACCATGGTATATGTAAACGACAAGCTTTAAGTAGCAGGTAAAGAAAAATGGAACGGTTCAGCAGGTCAGCGGGCTTGCTGCATTGACCGTAAAGAGGAGTAGCGGCAGCTATGAAGGGACTGAACCGCTACGAACGAATTTATTTTTCACAGGAGGTTATCTATTTATGAACATTTCAGGACAGGACTTTATCTATGGTTGCTCCGCGATTGGCGCAGGTCTGGCGATGATCGCCGGTATCGGACCTGGTGTTGGACAGGGAATTGCAGCGGGACACGGCGCTTCGGCTGTCGGAAGGAACCCGGGCGCAAAATCAGATATTACTTCGACCATGCTTCTCGGCCAGGCCGTTGCTGAGACAACGGGTCTTTATGGTCTGGTAGTCGCTATTATCCTCATGTTCGTGAAGCCGTTCGGTTGATTTCTCAAGGACCGCGGCCGCAAAAGGCGGACAGATAAGAGGAAAGGAGGCGAAATCAGACCTTGGAACGGTTAATTAATTTTGACCCTCAGCTAATCAATGACGTGGTAATCACGGGACTTGCCGTTTTTATCCTGTTTTTTGCCATGTCGTACCTTCTGTTTAATCCGGCGAGGGAACTTCTGGAAAAGAGAAGACAGAAGATTGCAAACGATCTGGAACATGCAAAGACCAATAAAGAGGATGCGGCTTTCTTGAAGGCCGAGTATGAGGCGAAGCTCAAATCGGTCGATAAGGAGGCAGAGCAGATCTTAGACGAGGCACGTAAAAAGGCCAAAAAGCAGGAAGCAGAAATCTTATCGGAGGCGAGAACGGAGGCAAGCCGGATCCTCGAGCGGGCAAACCGTGAGATTGATCTGGAAAAGAAGAAAGCCCTGGAGGATGTGAAGACGGAGATCGTTTCCATTGCATCCTTACTGGCGGGGAAGGCAGTCGCCGCTTCCATGGATGTGAAGATTCAGGACGCTCTGATTGAGGAGACATTAAAGGAAATGGGTGAGAGCACATGGCAAAGCTAGTCTCGAAGGTATACGGAGACGCATTGTTCGAGGAGGCCATTGAAAAGGAGACGCTCTCAGCCTGGTACGAGGAGGTAGGAGCGTTAAAGACCATCTTTATGGAGCATGCGGACCTTGTGCAGTTTTTGAACCATCCGCAGATTATTAAGGAAGAAAAGATCAAGGTGATCGAAAACATTTTTTCCGGGACGCTCTCTAAGGGCCTTTTGGGATTCCTGGTCATCGTTATGGAGAAGGGAAGACAAAACGATCTGCCTGCGATCTGTGACTATTTTCTAAATAGGGTAAAGGAATATAAAAAGATTGGCGTAGTGAGCGTAGCCAGCGCTGTGCCGCTTTCTGACGAGCAGAAGGCAGACGTGGAAAAGCGGCTTCTGGAGACGACCCCCTACGTCAGCCTGGAGACGGAATACTGTGTGGATGAGAGCCTGCTTGGCGGACTTGTGATCCGCATCGGAGACCGGGTGGTGGACAGCAGCATCCGCACGCGTATCGAGGAGCTTAAGAGAGACCTGATGAAGCTTAAGATGGCGTAACTTAACGGCTGTACGCGGATGGAAACGGCTGCGGAAGGATTTTTCGCAGTCTGGAAATGGAAAAGAAAGAAGGTGCAAACCTCAAATGAATTTGAGACCAGAAGAAATCAGCTCGGTCATAAAAGAGCAGATTGAACGATATTCGACGAAGCTTAACGTCTCGGATGTGGGAACGGTGATCCAGGTGGCGGACGGCATCGCGCGGATTCATGGCCTGGAAAACGCTATGCAGGGGGAGCTTTTGGAGTTCCCGGGCGAGATCTACGGCATGGTTCTGAATCTGGAGGAGGATAATGTCGGCGCCGTGCTTTTGGGCGACACCTCCAGCATCAGTGAGGGTGATACGGTAAAGACCACGGGCCGCGTGGTCGAAGTCCCGGTAGGAGATGCCTTATCGGGCCGTGTGGTAAATGCGCTGGGCCAGCCAATCGACGGCAAAGGGCCGGTGCTCACAGACAAATTCCGTCAGATCGAGCGTGTGGCGCACGGTGTTATCGAGAGAAAATCGGTTGACACGCCGCTGCAGACCGGTATCAAGGCCATTGACGCCATGATCCCGATCGGACGCGGCCAGCGTGAGCTCATCATCGGAGACCGTCAGACCGGTAAGACGGCGATTGCGATTGACACGATTATCAATCAGAAAGGCCAGGGCGTACACTGTATCTATGTCGCCATCGGCCAGAAAGCTTCCACCGTTGCAACGATCGTGAAGACCTTAGAAGAATTCGGAGCGATGGATTACACGACACTCGTGGTTTCCACAGCATCGGATATGGCGCCCTTACAGTATATCGCGCCATATGCGGGCTGTGCGATCGGTGAGGAATGGATGGAAAACGGCGAGGACGTTTTGGTGGTGTACGATGATCTGAGTAAGCATGCCGCCGCATATCGTACCTTATCCCTGTTACTTAAGAGACCGCCGGGACGTGAGGCGTATCCGGGCGACGTCTTCTACCTGCATTCGAGGCTTCTGGAGCGTGCCTCCAAGTTATCGGATGAATTGGGCGGCGGCTCTTTGACGGCTCTGCCAATCATTGAGACACAGGCGGGTGACGTTTCGGCTTATATTCCGACAAACGTCATTTCCATCACAGACGGCCAGATCTATCTGGAGACTGAGATGTTCAATTCGGGTTTCCGCCCGGCTATCAACGCCGGACTTTCCGTATCCCGAGTGGGCGGTGCAGCGCAGATCAAGGCGATTAAGAAGATTGCGGCTCCCATCCGTGTGGAGCTGGCACAGTACCGTGAGCTCGCTTCGTTTGCGCAGTTTGGTTCGGAGCTTGACGCGAGCACAAAGGAGCAGCTTGCGCAGGGCGAGCGAATCAAAGAAATTTTAAAGCAGCCGCAGTATCAGCCGATGCCGGTTGAATACCAGGTTTTGATCATTTATGCGGCGACAAAGAAATATCTCCTGGATATTCCGACTCCTGAAATCCTCAAGTTTGAAAAGAAGCTGTTCCAGTATATTGATACGAAGTATCCGGAGATTCCAAAGAGCATCCGTGAGACAAAGGAGCTCGTGCCGGAGATGGAGGAAAAACTTAAGAAGGCTATCGAAGAATGCAAAGCGGCAAAGTAAGGCGGGTGATGTAGCATGGCAACCATGAGAGATATTAAGCGCAGGAAAGCCAGCATCGAGAGCACCGAGCAGATCACCAAGGCCATGAAGCTTGTCGCGACCGTCAAGCTCCAGAAGTCCCGGACCAGGGCGGAGAATTCCAGACTGTACTTTAATAAGATGTACCGCACCATTCAGGAGATGTTAAAAAAATCCCAGGGGATTGAACATAAATACCTGAAGGCAGGGGATTCGAAAAAGAAGGCGGTCATCGTGATCACGTCAAACCGCGGCCTTGCGGGCGGCTACAACGCCAACATTGTCCGTCTGGTGGCGGGAAGCGGGATTTCCATGGAGGATGCGAAGATTTTCGCGGTCGGCAGAAAGGGACGTGACGGGCTTTCGAGGAAGGGCTACGAGATCACAGCGGATTATTCCGAGGTCATCAACGAGCCGCTTTACTCCGATGCGATGCAGATCACAAAGGAGCTTCTGGCGCTGTTCGAGAAGAACGAGATCGGAGAGATTTATCTGGCCTATACGTCCTTTAAAAACACAGTGAGCCAGATTCCGAAGCTTATGAAGCTGCTTCCTGTGGATGCGCGGGCAAATGAGCCGTCAGACGAGCAGGCGGAGGCCGGAATGCAGAAGCCGGATCTGCTTTTGATGAATTATGAGCCGGATGAGAGCGAGGTGCTGGATGCGATTATTCCGAAATACGTGAGCAGCCTGATCTATGGCGCGTTTTTGGAGGCTGTAGCCAGTGAGAACGGCGCCCGGATGACGGCGATGGATTCTGCGACAAACAACGCTGAGGAGATGATTTCCAAGCTGTCCCTGCAGTACAACCGAGCAAGACAGGGCTCTATCACGCAGGAGCTGACAGAGATCATCGCGGGTGCGAATGCGATCGAGGGTTAAATGGAAAAAATCGTGCGCATCCACCGGAAGGCTATAGTAAACGGCAAATTTATTTGGTGTTTGCTATAAATTTGAAATTTGACAAGGAGAAATGAGATGGCAGAGAAAAACATTGGTAAAGTTACTCAGGTCATCAGCGCCGTGCTGGACATCAAGTTCCCGCAGGGCGGGCTGCCTGAGATTAACGACGCCATTGAGATCGCCAAGAAGGATGGGGGGAAGCTTGTTGTTGAGGTTGCCCAGCACCTTGGCGACGATACGGTAAGATGTATCGCTCTCGGCCCGACCGACGGTCTTGTCCGCGGAATGGAGGCGGTGGCGACCGGCGGGCCGATTCAGGTTCCGGTCGGAGAAAAGACGCTGGGGCGTATTTTCAATGTACTGGGTGAGGCGATCGACAATAAGAAGCAGCCGCAGACCGAGAAGAAATTCCCGATCCACAGACCGGCTCCGAGCTTTGAGGAGCAGTCCACACAGACGGAGATCTTAGAGACAGGCATCAAGGTCGTTGACCTTCTGTGCCCGTATCAGAAGGGCGGAAAGATCGGTCTGTTTGGCGGCGCTGGCGTTGGGAAAACAGTTCTGATCCAGGAGCTGATCCGGAACATCGCGACGGAGCACGGCGGCTATTCTGTATTCACAGGCGTCGGCGAGCGTACCCGTGAGGGAAACGATCTGTACCATGAGATGCAGGATTCGGGCGTTATCAACAAGACGACGATGGTTTTTGGCCAGATGAACGAGCCGCCGGGAGCGCGTATGCGTGTGGGACTTACGGGTCTTACCATGGCGGAATATTTCCGTGACGAGGGCGGAAAGGATGTGCTTTTGTTCATTGACAATATTTTCCGCTTCAGCCAGGCCGGCTCTGAGGTATCGGCTTTGCTTGGGCGTATGCCTTCGGCCGTTGGCTACCAGCCGACGCTGCAGACAGAGATGGGCGCGCTTCAGGAGCGCATCACCTCGACCAAGAGCGGTTCGATCACGTCTGTACAGGCGGTCTATGTGCCGGCTGATGACCTGACAGACCCGGCTCCGGCGAATACCTTCACGCATCTTGACGCGACGACCGTTTTAAGCCGTTCAATCGTGGAACTGGGTATTTATCCGGCCGTTGACCCGCTTGAGTCTACCTCGAGAATCCTGGATCCGCGTATTGTCGGTGAGGAGCACTACCGGGTGGCCCGCGGCGTACAGGAGGTTCTGCAAAGATATAAAGAGCTGCAGGATATTATCGCGATGCTCGGTATGGATGAGCTTTCCGAGGAGGATAAGCTGATCGTATCCAGAGCGAGAAAGATCCAGCGTTTCCTGTCGCAGCCGTTCTTCGTAGCCGGACAGTTTACAGGCCTGGAAGGCCGTTATGTGCCGGTTTCTGAGACGATTCAGGGCTTCAAGGAGATCCTGGAAGGAAAGCATGACGAGATTCCGGAAAATCTGTTCCTGAATGCAGGAAATATGGATGATGTTCTTGCCCGCGTGAAATAGGGGGTGGGAGCATGGCAGAAACGATGAAGCTTCAGGTGATCACGCCGGATCAGGAGTTCTATAGCGGCGAGGCGTCAATGGTGGAATTAAACACCGCTGACGGACAGCTCGGTATCTATCCGATGCATGTTCCGCTGACCGTCGCCGTTTTACCCGGTGTCTTGTCCATTCACGAGGGGAGCGAGGTCAAAAAGGCCGCGCTGCTGTCCGGATTTATCCAGGTGCTTCCCGAGCAGGTGACAATTCTTGCCGAAGCATGCGAATGGCCGGAAGACATTGACGGGGCGCGGGCGAACGAGGCCAGAATCCGTGCCGAAAGGCGCTTGTCAGAAAACAGCGCTGAAATTGATACGGTACGGGCCGAAGCCGCCTTAAAGAGGGCACTTGTGCGGCTGTCGCTGGTAAAGGAATAAAAAATAAGGGCAAAAAGGGACGCATGTATATCTGACAATGCGTCTCTTTTTTGCCCATCTAGGCATCCCCCTGCCCGCCGACGGGGGCAAAGGGCAAGACCATATTATTTGAATGATCAGGCTGTAAGCACCTGGAATCCGTATACGAGTGCGGTTAAGAACACTGTGTAGAGAACGGCGGCGAGCCAGGCACACCTTTTTCCCATACCGAATTTCCCGGCCGTCAAATACATGGTATCGGGTATATCAAGAAGGAAGGTAAACTGGAGAATACCGTGAAAAAGCGCGGCAGCAAGCCCCAGCTTTTCCTGCCGCCTGCAGAGGCGGATCACCTGGATCCCGTAAAAAGCGCCGGGCAGCATGGTAAGCCAAGTGAGGAACGTGGCGGCTGCAATGCTGACGAGTAAAATCGGGAAACCGAACAGGATCGTACCGCGGCTGGCGACGAGCAGAACCAGGTAAAAAAAGCAATATGCACCAAAATTCATGATGAAAAACGGAATCATCCCGTACTTTAGGATCAGCAGGCTGTTTACGCAGAGAGGCACATGGTTCTGGCGGCAGTTTGCAAAGGAGCGTACGATCAGAGCGGCTCCCAGAACGAACAAAAGGAGCAGGTAAAGTGCAATGAGCAGAACATGGATCCGGACAAACTGAAGGGAAGCGGCCTGTTCGGGATAAGCGAGGGATAAAAGAGCATCTGCCAGGGCAGACAGGCCCAGCAGGGGAAAGCTCAAAGTGTACAGGATTGCATATGCCGCCGGAAGGCGGTAGGGATGCTCCAAACTGTTTGCTGGTTTCATAGAGGAAAACTCCTTTGCGTCAGACCGTTTCTTTGCATACACGAATCCATTCCTGGCAGTGGGAGAACCGTTCAAGCTCCGGGATGGTGAGTCGTACAGCGCTGCTTGCATTACCGGCGGCCGGGTAGACGATGTCAAAGCGTTTTAAGGACTCGTCGAGGTAAATACGGACATTTTCCTTAAGCATAAATGGGCATACACCGCCGGGAGCATGGCCGATATAGCTTTCTACGAGATCTTTGGGGATCATTTTGGCCTTCTGGTGGAAGGTTTCTTTAAATTTATGATTGTCGATTTTGACATCTCCGGCGGCCAGTTCTACGGTGGCGCTGGAATGGGAAAAGGAAAGGACGCGGTCTCCGGCGCCGGCTTCCTCAAAATATTGCTTTACTTTATCAAAGGACATGGTTTTTCCTTCTTTCTTTGGAGTATTTGTCTGTCAATCAGTATAACGGAAAGGGGCGGGGGCGTCAATGGTTTATTAAAGGAGCGGGGGAGGGGGGGGCCGCAGAGGCCGGTGCAGGCAGACGGGCTACTGCCGCCAGGCTTCGGTGCTGGAAGCTCTAAGCCTGTGACAATGCAAAAATGAGGGATCGAAGCAAGTCGCTGGAAAAATTCTGAAGAATTTTTCCGCTCCGTGCTTCTCGGATTTCGGCAGGGAATGCCGAAATCCGCCGCTCATTTTTGTATCGCCACAGGCTAAGAGCTTCTGCAGCGCCTCGCCAACGGCGGCAGTAGCCCGTCTGCCTGCACCGGCCTCTGCTACGTTGTTTCGGGAGCGGGATAGGGAGTGTGGCGGTGTGTATTTTAGGTGGTGGTGGGAGATACTGTTTTTTTATAGTGTAAGGGGGGGCGTGGCTTTTTGGTAGGTTGTTTTTGGGGGGAGGGGGTGTTATAGATTTGGAGAGGATTTTTATATAAAAAGAGGGGAAAGTTTGGTATAATTTTGTTATAGATTGTAGTGGTAAGGAGGAGTTATGGAGATACAAGCCGTGTATTATGGAGGAAAAGAGAGAAGGTCGTATCCGGTTGGGGAGTTTGGTGTCAGGCGGGCGAAAAAGGTGCGGGTATTTCATGAAAGCTTTCCGGAGTATGAAGCGACCAGGCTTATGGCCCTGCCAGCGCTTTCCGAACGGTTGGGCGTGGGCGGTATTTATGTAAAGGATGAGAGTACGCGTTTTGGGTTGAATGCGTTTAAGGTCCTGGGTGGAAGCTATAGCATTGGCCGCTGCATTGCAGAGCGGCTGGGGATTTTAGAGGCGGAGTTGACTTTTGGGCGTCTTTCTGACTGGGAGGTGCGAAAACGGCTGGAGCCGCTTACGTTTGTTACGGCTACCGACGGCAATCATGGCCGCGGGGTCGCTTGGACGGCAGGCCGCCTGGGCGCCAAGAGTGTCGTTTTGATGCCGAAGGGAAGCGCGGCAGAACGGCTTGGGAATATCCGCGCCCTGGGAGCCGACGCGAGGATCACGGACTGGAATTATGACGATACGGTGCGGGAGGCAAAGCGGCTTTCGGAGGAAAAAGGCTGGCTTCTGGTACAGGATACGGCGTGGGAGGGGTATGAAAAGATTCCGACCTGGATTATGCAGGGTTATACGACGATGGCGCTTGAGGCAGCAGAGCAGCTGACGGCGGAAAAGATACGGCCGACGCATATTTTTTTGCAGGCGGGTGTCGGGGCTATGGCCGGGGCAGTGACCGGCTTTTTTATGGATTATTATGGGACCGGTAAACGGCCGGTGATTGCGGTCGTGGAGCCGGATCAGGCGGACTGTATCTTCCGCACGGCTAAGGCCAGTGACGGGAAGCTCCATTTTGTGACGGGAGAAATGAATTCCATGATGGCCGGCCTGTGCTGCGGAGAGCCGTGCACGATTGGCTGGAAGATTCTGGAGGCGTATGCCGATCATTTTATTTCGATCTCTGACAGGATCGCGGCAAAAGGAATGCGGCTGCTCGCAAAGCCAATGGGGATAGATCCGCTAATTGTCTCGGGAGAGAGCGGGGCCGCGACGATCGGCACCGTGGCAGAGATCCTGGAAAATGGGGCGTATGCACAGCTTAAAGAAAAGCTGGGGCTGGATGAGACCTCACAGATCCTGTGTATTTCCACGGAAGGCGATACGGACAAGGAAAACTATTGCCGGATCGTCCGGGAGGGACTGGATCCGGCATAGGGCACAAACATAGCTATATTCTGACCTCGTAGCCGATTTCCTGCAGAAGCTCCATGTCGGTTGCCGTACGGATTCCGGAGGTGGTTAACAGATCGCCGGAAATCGCGGCGTTAGCCCCGGAGAGGAAGCAGGCCCGCCCTTTGTCGGGCAAAAGGCCCCGGCCGCCGGCAAGGCGGATGAAGGCATTAGGTAGCAGAAAGCGGAAGACGGCCACAATGCGGCGCATCTCATCATTTGTAAGCGTTGGCAGGCTTTCGTAGGGAGTCCCGGGAATGGGGTTTAACATATTGACGGGAATCGAGAGGATTCCGAATTCCCGCAGCGTGAGTGCCAGGTCGATTCGGTCTTCGGGCGTCTCACCCATTCCCACGATGCCGCCGCTGCACACCGTAAGGCCGGCATTTTTGGCGGCGCGGACCGTCGCGAGCTTATCATCAAAGGTATGCGTGGAGCAGATTTGGGGGAAGTTGCGCCTGGAGGTTTCCAGGTTGTTATGTACGCGTTCGGCCCCGGCTTCCCGGAGCCTGTGAAACTGCGTCTCGTTAAGGAGTCCGAAGGAGATGCACACACGTATGCCCGTTTTCTTGCGGATTTGACGAATCGCGTCGCACATCCGGTCGATCTCCTCGTCGCTTAAGCGTCTGCCGGAGGTGACAATGGAGTAGCGCAGAACGCCCTGTGAGTCGCTTTCTCGGGCTCCCTCGACGATTTCTTCGGCCGAAAGCAGCGGGCGTTCTTCAACCTTTGCCCGGTAGCAGGCAGACTGGGCGCAGTATTTGCAGTCTTCGGAACAGCGCCCGCTTTTGCCGTTGATGATGGTACACATGTCGAAGCGGTTTCCGCAGAAATGTATGCGAATTTCATTGGCAGCTTCGCAGAGCTCCTCCAAGGGAGCACCATATAGGGACAGAGCTTCTTCGCGGGTGATCTGGCCGCCAAACAGAACTTTTTCTTTTAATTCTTGTGTCAGGGACATGCCGTTTCATTCTCCTTCCGTAAAAAGTAAACTGAAAAATATATTTTGGTTAACAATAACACAGATGGAGAAATGTGTCAAGTCCAGGGAGATGATTTGCCGATTCCGTGGGATCATCTGCAGACCCCTGATTCATTCCTGCTGTTTTCCTTTCTGCTAACGGCAGAATATACCCTTGTTCACTGAGGGTAGCCTACCGTTTTTAAATAAACGGCAAGCTCCATTTCCAGGGCGATGGCCAGTCCGCGCTCATCAAGCTGGAATTTACAGTTGTGGTGCGGTGCGGCTTCTTCCGGCTGCTTTGGATCGGCCATGCCGATGTCAAAGAAGCTTCCGGGCTTTTTTAAGAGGTAGTAGCTGAAATCCTCACCGCCGAGCTTGGGTTCTGTCGTTTTCCATGGATAGCCCATTTCTTCTGCCGCCTGCCGGACCAGGAGGGTTTGCGCTTCTGTGTTGACGGTAGAAGGGTATCCGAAGGTGGCTTTAACATCGCAGGTACAGCCGTATGCGCCGCAGAATCCCTCGCAGGTCTTTTGGAGCTGTTCAAAGAGGGAAACGGTAAGTTCATTGTTAAAGGTGCGCAGGTTGCCGCCGAGCGTCACCGCAGAGGGGATAATGTTGGGGTATTTGCCGCCGCGGATATAGGAGACAGTCAAGACAGCCTTTTCGAGGGGGCTCGCCTTCTCGGCGAGAAGCTGATTAATGGCCGTAGCCAGCATACAGGCCACGGGGACCGGATTCAGGGCCTCATGAGGTGAGCTGCCGTGTCCGCCCTTTCCGCGGACGGTGACCTCATAGACACCGATGCAGGCAGAATGAGGACCAATGTTGGCGACGATCTCGCCCAGCGGCTTTTTTGCGGCACAGTGCAGGCCGTAGATCGCATCGACATCGTCCATGACGCCGTTTTCGCACAGGCCCTTTGCTCCTCCGGGGAGTTTTTCCTCGGCACATTGGAAGATAAACTTTACACGCCCCTTTACAAGTTCCGGATGCGCACAAAGGAGGGCGGCGAAGGCCAAAAGCGTGGCCGTGTGGCTGTCGTGACCGCAGGCGTGCATGACGCCCGGGATGACGGATTTGTACGGCAGATCGGTCTCCTCCTGGACGGGGAGCGCGTCAATATCAGCTCGGAACGCGATGGTGGGGCCGGGGCGGCCGCTGTCTAAGAGGCCGACAACGTTTGTCCCTCCAAATTCCTCCAGTATGTGGATTCCAAGCTCTGCCAGGTGCTTTTTAATATAGGCGCTTGTCTTATGTTCTTCAAAGGACAGCTCGGGATATGCGTGGAGATGGTGAAAGTGGGTAAGCTGGAGGGCGGTGTAATCCGCCGCCAGTTTTTTTACAAAATCTTTCATAATGGGGTCCTCCTTTTTTTTGAAGACAGTATAGCATGCCTAAGGAGGAATGCGCAAGAGGACCGCACAGACCGAAGCGCGGCATTAGTCAATCGGCGTACCTCCAGTGCGCGTTCTTCCGCCGCACTGCCGGATGCCCCGGCTCCCTTGTCTGCGGAGGGTATAGTCTGTGTACGAAACGGCAAGGTTTCATGAAAAGGAACCGCTTACACGAAAGCAAACCGTATCCATTCCTTTAAAGAGTAAAGGAATGGATACGGTTTGACAGACGGCCGGACAGACTGAAACGCATTTTTTTATAGAAAAAAAGGGGGGGACATGTTATACTGTCAAGGTAGAAAGCGCAGAGGGAAGGGGGAGCAGGCAGAGTGGAGGAGAAAGCATTCCGCAATAAGGTTTCATGGCTGATGTTCGTGTTTAGTATCTTGGTGATCTGGATTCACTCCTATAATGTGGACGTGTTCCAAAGCCTTCCCAAAGGCTTAGAGGGGAGTGGCTGGGAGCTTGTGGAAGCGGTTGAGAGACTGGTGGCAGAGGGGCTCGGCCAAGCTGCAGTGCCGGGATTTTTTATGCTGTCAGCCTATCTTTTTTTTCGGGGATTTACCTGGGAGAAGCTGGCAGATAAGTGGCAGACCCGTGCGAGGAGCATCGTTGTTCCCTACATTGTATGGAACCTTCTGTATTATATCGGCTATGTGCTGGCCTCCAGGCTTCCGGCCGTGCGGGGGATCGTGGGGAAAGAGCCGGTGCCTTTTAACGCAGCGGAAGTCTTAAATGCGGTATATAGCTACAGCTATGCGCCGATCTTCTGGTATCTATACCAGCTGATTTTTTTGATTATGCTTTCACCCGCGGTTTATGTGCTTGTGCGGGATAAGGCGTATGGGCTGGTTTACCTTGCATGCCTGCTTGCGGCCGTCTATTTTGGACTGGATACGCAGCATCCGAATACGGATGCGCTGCTCTATTACTCCTTTGCCGCTTATGGGGCGGTTCATGGCAGAGGCTTTGTGGAGGGAAGGAGAGGACGGCTGCAGGTTTTAACCGGAATAGAGGGGGCATTGCTTGCGGCGGTCTGCTTTTTACAGGCGGGAAGGCCGGGGGAGAGTGTTCTGTGGACCGTTTTATTTCGGCTTCTGCTTCCGGCTTCTCTGTGGCTTCTCCTTGACGGAGCACGCCTCCCGCAAACAAAGCCGTATATGCGGCAGAGCCTGTTTCTGTACGCGGTTCATTATGGGTGTGTGCGTTTTGTGAATAAGGGAGCGGCACTCGTGTTGGGACATGTCCTGCCGGGCAGTCTGCTGGCGCCCGCGGCGTTGTTCCTTTTTTTAGCGCTTCCGTTTTTGACGGTTCTGGTATCCTATGGCCTGGCGCTTGCTTTCAATCGTTTTTGTCAGCCGCTTTGGAGACTGCTTTCCGGTGGGAGGGAGCTGTAGAGAGAAAGACAGGAGGAGATCGAAGATGCAATTAGAAAAAGAGGACTGGCAGGAGCCGGGCTGCTGTTTTCGGATGGCCGCGGCGTCGAAGGAAGTGGAAGACGGCGGGGAGGCTACACAAATTCGTGAGGTGATTCAAGGTTTGGATGCGCTTTTGGCAAAAGATCAGGTTACCGAAGCCTCCGCCTATTTGGAAAAATGGCTTCTGTACTTTGAGGCCCGCAAAGACTGGGCGTCCCAGATCACGGTTTACAATGAGATGATGGGCCTTTATCGGAATACAAGAGAGCGGGAAAAAGGGCTTACGGCTGTGGAAAGGGGGCTCGCGCGTGCCAGGGAGCATGGGCTCTCGGAGACGGTAAGCGGCGGGACGACGTTTGTAAACGCGGCGACGACGATGAAGGCGTTTGGCAGAGTCCGGGAGGCCATGCCCTATTATGAGCAGGCGTTTCGGGCGTATGGGAAGAAGCTTTCACCCGAAGACTATCGCTTCGGCGGCTTGTTTAACAACATGGCTCTGGCATTTGAGGAGCTGGGGGAATATAAAAAGGCGGAGACCTATTTTAAGAAGGCAATGGAGATCATGGAGGGGCTTTACCCGGGGAGCATCTTAGAAATCGCCGTAACTTGGGTAAATCTGGCCGTGCTGTATGAAAAATGGGACCGCGCCGAGGAGTGTGACGGCTGCCTTTTGCGTGCTTTGGAAGGATTTCATGATACGAAAGTTCCCCTCGATGCCTACTACGCATTTAACTGTCGTAAGTGTGCCGATACCTTTGGACATTTCGGATATTTTCGTGTGAAAAAGGAGCTGTCGGAGGCGGCTGACCGAATTTATGGCGGCGAGGAGGCAGGATGAACGGGCTGGAGCTGTCGGAACGGTTTTTTGAAGAATACGGCAGAGAGATGCTCAAGGAACAGTTTGCCGGATATGAGAGTGTGATCGCGGCAGGCGTTGCGGGAGAGGGCTCCGACTGCTTTGGGTATGACGACGAGGTTTCGAGGGATCATGATTTTGAGGCGGGGTTTTGCCTCTGGATTCCCGATGTGCTGGAGCGGGAGTTGGAATTTAAGCTTTCCTGTGCCTATGGGAAGCTTCCGGGCGAGTATCTTGGTGTAAAGCGGAAAGCACAAAGCTTTGGAGGCGGAACACGCCGCGGGGTTATGCTGACCGGGGACTTCTACCAGCGCTTTACCGGGCGGCCGGGCGTGCCGGAAAGCCTTGAAGAATGGCTGGAGCTTCCGGAATACAGCCTAGCCTGTGCGGTAAACGGAAAGATATTCCGGGATACACTGGGTGAATTTTCTGCTGTCCGTGAGAGTCTGAAAAAAGGCTACCCCGAGGATGTGAGGAAAAAGAAGATCGCTGCCCGCGCGGTTCTTATGGCACAGGCGGGACAATATAATTTCATGCGTTGTATCAGGCACGGAGAGCCTGGTGCGGCGGTATTTGCTCTTAATGAATTTGTAAAAAACGGGCTTTCTATGCTATTCCTTTTGAGCAACCGTTATATGCCTTATTATAAATGGGCATTCCGGGCGGCAGGAGAGCTCCCCAGGCTTTCTGAAACGGCAGCTAGGCTGGAGGGCTTGCTGACTGCATACGGCCCGGGCGGCGAAAAGTTTGCCGAAGAAACGATAGAGTCTGTTTGTGCTTCGGTCCTTGGTGAGCTGCGCAGGCAGCATCTTACAGACGGGCCCTGGGAATATCTGGAGCCGCATGCCTTTAAAATTCAGGAACAAATTCAAGACGGAAAGCTGCGGAATCTGCATGTTATGATTGGATAAAGAAATAAAAATCCCGTAAGATCGTGACCCTGGATCCTCTCTCCTGTCAGGCGTTTTTTGCAGGCAGCTGCCTAAATCGTCAGCCGCGGCGAGGGAGAAAAAATGCTTGCAAAGCCGCTTTTTCTGTGCTATACTGATTAAGCTGTTCGATGGGGACAGAGATTTTAACGTGACTGTCAGTCATGTACCAAACAGTAAAGAGGTGAAACACATGAAAGAGGGAATCCACCCAAATTACTATCAGGCCAAAGTCGTTTGCAACTGCGGTAATGAATTTGTAACTGGTTCTACCAAGAAAGACATTCACGTAGAAATCTGTTCCAAATGCCATTCATTCTATACCGGCCAGCAGAAGGCTGCTTCCGCTCGCGGACGTATCGAGATGTTCAACCGCAAGTATGGTATGAAAACAGACAAATAAGGTTTGATAAGACAAGGTTGAGCTTTTGGAGATTTCTGAAAACTCAACCTTTTTTATAACTGGAGGAAAAAGATTGAAATATTCCGGTATCGGGGGACAGGCAGTTTTAGAGGGGATTATGATGAAGCATGGAGACGATTATGCCACCGCGGTCCGTAAGCCGGACGGGGAGATTGTCGTCTCAAAAGAATCCTATGTGAGCATGACGGAGAAGGTAAAGCTTTTTTCGCTGCCGTTCGTGCGGGGGATTTTTAATTTTGCCGATTCTATGATTCTGGGCATGCGTACGCTTACCTGGTCGGCAAGCTTTTTTGAGGATGACGAGGGAGACGAGGAGCCGGGGAAATTTGAGAAGTTTTTGACCGACCGCTTCGGGGAACGTCTGGAGAGTGTCGTCATGACCGCCGTGATGCTGTTTTCTGTCCTGATGGCGGTGGCGATCTTTATGGTGCTTCCGCTTTTACTTGCAGGCATATTCCGGCGCTTTATCACGTCGGAGACGGCAATGGCGGTTTTGGAGGGCATGATCCGGATCGCAATTTTTATTACGTATATAAAAGTAATCTCCCGCATGGATGACATTAAGCGCACATTCATGTATCACGGCTCGGAACATAAGTGTATCAACTGCCTCGAAAACGGTTTGATGTTAAATGTGGACAATGTAAGGAAAAGCTCGAAAGAGCACAAGCGCTGCGGTACAAGTTTCCTTCTGATCGTTATGGTCATCAGCATTCTGTTCTTTATGGCAGTCCGCGTAGAGACTGTCTGGCTGCGGATTTTAAGCAGGGTCTTTCTGATCCCGGTGATCGCAGGTATCTCTTATGAATTGCTGCGCCTTGCGGGACGCAGCAATTCGAAGTTCATGGATCTGGTGAGCCGCCCGGGTATGTGGATGCAGGGGCTGACAACGAAGGAGCCGGACGATTCCATGATCGAGGTGGCGATCGCGGCCGTGGAGGCCGTGTTTGACTGGAGGAGCTACCTGGAAGAAAATTTTCCGGAGCAGTATCCGCGGGGCAGTTTTGAGAGAAAAGGGCAGGAGAAGCCTGTATGACCTGGCGGGCACTGTTGGAGAGCGGAAAGCAGCAGCTTTTAAAAGCTGGGATTGCAGAATATGAGCTGGATGCCTGGTATCTGTTTGAGCGGGCGTTTGGGCTTTCCAGAGCGCAGTATCTTCTTTTCGCGCCAAAGGAGGCGGATGAAGCCGGGGAAACTTTCGCAGTAAATCCGGATTTTGAAAGGCGGCTTTCGCTCTACCGAAGCTATCTTACACGGCGGAGCAGACGGGAGCCACTGCAGCACATTTTAGGGGTTCAGGAATTTATGGGCTTGGAATTTCTGGTAGACCGGCATGTGCTGATTCCGAGGCAGGATACAGAGACATTGGTGGAGACTGTGCTGGCTGCGCATAAAGAAAAGAAAATACGGCTTTTAGACATGTGCACCGGTTCCGGCTGTATTGCAGTCAGTCTTCTGGTACATGGATGCTATGCCAGTGTGGAGGCGGCCGATTTCTCGGCCGAAGCGCTGGCGGTGGCTAGGCAGAACGCGGCGCGGCTGACAGGAGGTTTTGGAAACGTTCATTTTCGGCAGAGCGATTTGTTTGCGGCGTTCACGGAGGAAGAAAAGTTCGATGTGATCGTATCAAACCCGCCCTACATTCCGAGCGTCGTCATTGGAGAGCTGGAGCCTGAGGTGCGGGACTTTGAACCCCGTATCGCCCTGGATGGGGCAGGGGATGGACTTTCCTTTTACCGGAGGTTGGCCGTGGAGTGCAAAGGGCATATAAGAGTGGGCGGCCATGTATATTTTGAAATCGGCTGTGAGCAGGGGGAGGCAGTGAAGGAACTGCTTCTGACTCATGGCTATTGTGAGGTAAGCGTCCGGCAGGATCTGGCAGGAAAGGACCGTGTGGTCTGCGGAGTCTGGCTGACGGCCTGATATAGAGGAGGTTTCGTATGTTTGACCGTTTGGATGACATGCTGAGGCATTATGAGGAGCTGATGCAGGAATTAAATAATCCGTCGGTGACAGAGGATCAGAGGAAATTTCGCAGGCTCATGAAGGAGCAGGCGGATCTTACGCCGCTCGTGGAGGCGTACAGGGAATATAAAAAGGTAAAACAGGACATGGAGGACAGCCTTTTACTCCTTGACGAGGAGAGCGATGAGGAGCTTAGGGAGCTTGCCAAGGAGGAACTTTCCGACGCGAAGAAGCGTACCCTGGAGCTGGAGCAGCAGCTAAAGATTCTTCTGCTCCCCAAAGATCCCAATGATGATAAAAACGTAATCGTAGAGATACGGGCCGGTGCGGGAGGCGAGGAAGCAGCACTATTTGCGTCTGAGCTGTATCGTATGTATGTTCATTATGCGGAGCGTCAGCGCTGGAAGGTAGAGCTTATTAACGTCAGCGAGAGCGGAATCGGCGGGATGAAGGAAGTCGAGTTTATGATCACCGGCCAGGGCGCGTATTCAAAGCTCAAATATGAGAGCGGCGTGCATCGGGTGCAGCGTGTACCGGAGACAGAGTCCGGAGGCCGTATCCATACCTCCACGGCTACGGTTGCAATCATGCCGGAGGCCGAGGAGTTCGATGTGGTGATTGATGACAAGGATATCCGGATCGATGTCATGCGTGCGTCAGGAAACGGGGGCCAGTGTGTCAATACCACCGATTCGGCCGTACGTCTGACCCATCTTCCGACCGGCATCGTGATTTACAGCCAGACGGAGAAGTCGCAGCTTCAGAACAAGGAAAAGGCGTTCCGTCTCCTGCGCTCGAAGCTGTACGATATGGAGTTAGAGAAGCGCCAGAATGAGGAGGCCGAGGCACGCCGCAGTCAGATCGGAACCGGAGATCGTTCCGAGAAGATCCGGACCTACAATTTCCCGCAGGGCCGTGTGACGGAGCATCGAATCAAGCTTACACTGTATAAGATTGACTCGGTGATGGACGGCGATCTGCAGGAGTTGATCGACAGCTTAATTGCGGCCGACCAGGCGGCGAAACTGGCTAAAATGAGCGAAGCATAGGGAGGGGCAGCAGAGGATCATTTGCTCCCTCTTTGTCCACTGTGGGTAAAGGGATAAAATTTACAAAATACTTGATTATTTACGGGCAGAGTGGTAAGATGTAACCAGAATTAAAAAGGGATATGGGTGCAGAGAAATAAGAGAGGCATCGGACCGGACGGCGGTTTTGCTTGAGAAAGCGAATGGCTGTGGTTTGATGTCTTTTCGTGTTTCTGTGCAGAAAAGGGGGCAGGCGCATATGCAGGAGTTTTTGAGACAGCTGAATACAGAGACAGAGGTGCTTTTGGCTCTTTCGATTATCCTGTTTTCCGGATTTATCCTGACAAGATTGACCAATACGTTAAACATGCCAAAGGTAAGCGGTTATATCCTGGCGGGAATCTTAATCGGGCCCTGCTGTCTGGACTTTATCCCGCCGCACATCACAAAGGCCATGGGCTTTGTGAGCGACCTGGCCTTGGCATTTATCGCGTTTGGGGTCGGCAAGTTTTTTAAAAAAGAAGTGCTTATGCAGACGGGACGGCGTATAATCCTGATCACGATCAGCGAGGCAATGGCAGCGGGTGTCCTGGTGACCCTTCTTTTAAAGCTTCTGTTCGGCCTGGACTGGGGGTTTGCCCTGATCCTTGGAGCGATTGCGACAGCTACGGCTCCGGCCAGTACCATGATGACGATCAATCAGTATAAGGCCAAAGGGGAGTTCGTCAACACACTTTTGCAGATCGTGGCGTTAGACGATGTGGTCTGCCTCTTGGCGTTCAGCATTGTCTCGGCCGTCGTCAACGGGAATGAATCGGGCGGTCTTTCGCTTAACGATGTGATGACTCCGGTGTTTTATAATTTCCTTGCCATCGGGCTGGGCGTGTTCTGCGGCTATTTTTTAAGCCGCCTTCTGATTCCGGCAAGGAGCCGCGACAACCGCCTGATTCTGGCGATCGCGATGCTTTTGGGCCTCTCAGGGCTCTGCGCGGCCATGGACATTTCCCCTCTTTTATCCTGTATGGTATTCGGAGCGGTCTACATCAATCTGACGAGAGATAAAAAGCTGTTCCGGCAGATCAATAACTTTACGCCGCCGGTCATGTCGATTTTCTTTATCGTGTCCGGCATGAATCTTGATTTGGCCGCCTTAAAGACGGTCGGAGCGATCGGAGTGGCCTATTTTGTGATCCGTATGATCGGAAAATATCTGGGGACCTATGTGGGGTGCCTGCTTACGGGCGCAGGAAAAGAGATTCGCAACTATATGGGGCTTGCTTTGATTCCGCAGGCCGGCGTGGCGATCGGCCTTGCGTTTTTGGGACAGAGGATGCTGCCGCCTGAGACGGGAAATCTGATGCTGACCATTATTCTTTCGTCTTCCGTGCTTTATGAGATGGTAGGGCCGGTCAGCGCGAAGGCGGCCTTGTTTTTGTCAGGGAGCATTCCGATAGAAAAGGCGGCCGAGCCTTTTGAACCTGCGACTCTGCCGGAGAGTCCGACGGTCGCAGAGGGTTATGAAGGGACGGAACATGCGGCCGATGTGCTGGTACAGGTATCGGGAGTTGAAGAAAAGGAGGATACAAAGAGCAAGAGCCATCAAGAGGATGCAGGGGCAAAAACCCCGGAGACGGCCGGCGAAGCCCAGGGCGCCATTGAGGACGTGGAAAACGGAGAGGCGTATGTGGCGGTACTGCCGGGGCTTCAGGAGTACAGCGAGGGTGTGGATGAGCGTGATGATTATGATGTGGAGAGCGTGACAAAGCCCCAGAAGGCGAAGAAAAAGAAAAAATCGAAGACAAAAAAGGGAAAACAGTAAGAAATAAAAAAGAAGGAGGGGCGTAATCGTTCAGACAGGTCTGTGCATTTTCTGCACGGACCGCAAGGCATCGTACACGGTTGGCAAAACGTAAAAAGCAGGAAAAATCCTTCCTCACTTTGCTTGCATGGGCCGCCGACAAATACCGTCGGCGGTTAGGCCTGCAAGAGGCATTTAGGATAGGTTTTTGCTTGAAACAGGGAAAGGGCCTGAACGGTTACGGGGAAGACGTATGGCAAGCTATATGATGGCGATGGATGCGGGGACGACGAGCAGCCGGTGCATCCTTTTCAACGACAGAGGTGAGATTTGCAGTGTGGCCCAGAAGGAATTTACACAGTATTTTCCAAAGCCGGGCTGGGTGGAGCATGACGCGGGCGAGATTTGGTCAACACAGCTTGGCGTGGCAGTGGAAGCTATGTCAAAGATTGGTGCCACGGCCAAGGATATTGCGGCCATCGGAATCACAAATCAGCGGGAAACAACGATTGTCTGGGACAAAAAGACTGGGGAGCCGGTCTGTCATGCAATCGTCTGGCAGTGCCGGCGGACGGCTGCATACTGCGATGCGTTAAAGAAAAAGGGGCTCACAGAGACATTCAGGAAAAAGACGGGCCTTGTGATCGACGCCTATTTTTCGGGCACCAAGCTGCGCTGGATCCTGGAAAATGTGGAGGGGGCAAGGAAGCGGGCCGAGCGCGGCGAGCTTTTATTCGGTACGGTGGAGACATGGCTGATCTGGAAGCTGACCGGCAAAAGGGTCTTTGTCACCGATTACTCAAACGCCTCCCGGACGATGCTATTTAACATCGAAACACTGGAATGGGATGAGGAGATTTTAAAGGAGCTAAACATTCCGCGGTGCATGCTGCCTGAGGCAAAGCCGTCAAGCTGCCTTTACGGTGAGACGGATCCGCAGTTTTTCGGCGGGCCGATTTCGATCGGCGGAGCGGCTGGAGATCAGCAGGCGGCCCTGTTTGGGCAGACGTGTTTCGAGCCAGGACAGGCAAAAAACACCTATGGGACAGGAGGCTTTTTGCTCATGAATACGGGCGGGAAGCCGGTGCTCTCCAAAAACGGTCTGGTGACAACAATCGCATGGGGATTGAACGGGAAGGTGCAGTATGCACTTGAGGGTTCGATTTTCGTGGCAGGCGCTGCGATCCAATGGCTGCGGGATGAAATGCGCCTGATTGATACCGCGGCCGATTCCGAAGCAATGGCGAAGAAGGTGCCGGACTCCAATGGCTGCTTTTTCGTGCCTGCCTTTACGGGGCTGGGTGCGCCTTACTGGGATCCGTATGCGCGCGGCACGATCGTTGGCCTTACGCGGGGCGTGAACCGGTACCATATCATTCGTGCGACACTGGAGGCTTTGGCGTATCAGACAAATGACGTTTTGGCGGCGATGCGGTCGGATTCCGGGCTCCGGCTTTCCTCACTCCGTGTGGACGGTGGGGCGAGTTCCAATAACCTTTTGATGCAGATGCAGGCGGATATGATACAGGCTCCGGTCCACCGCCCCGCGTGTGTGGAGACGACGGCGATGGGTGCGGCTTACCTGGCGGGTCTTTCGGTCGGCTATTGGCGGGATCAGGAGGAGATCAAAAGGAATTGGAGACTGGACCGGGTGTTTGAGCCGGAGATTTCGGAGGCAGATCGGAGGAAAAAGCTTCGGCAGTGGAAAAAGGCGGTAACATATTCTTTTGCATGGGCAAAGGAGGAAGGCGGGAGTTTGGATTATGAACTATGACGTAGTGGTCATCGGAGGCGGGGCGGTCGGCTGCGCGATTGCCAGGGAGCTTTCCCGGTATCAGTGCCGGACAGCTCTTTTGGAGAAAGAGGAGGACGTCTGCTCCGGGACCTCCAAGGCGAACAGCGCGATTGTCCATGCCGGCTACGACGCAGAGACGGGGAGTAAAAAAGCGGCCTTCAACGTAAAAGGCAGCGCGATGATGGGGGCGCTCTCCAAAGAGCTTGATTTTGCATTCAGGCAGAACGGGTCCATGGTGCTCTGCTTTTCAGAGGATGAGCTGCCGGCACTTTATGCCCTGCATAAGCGGGGAAATGCGAACGGTGTTTTGGGGCTTAAGCTCCTTTCGGCTGAGGAGGCACGAAAGCTCGAGCCGAATCTTGCCGAAGGGGTAAAAGCGGCGCTGTATGCGCCGACCGGGGGGATCGTCTGCCCGTTCGGCATGACGATTGCTCTGGCAGAGAACGCCTGCAGGAACGGCGTCGAGTTTTTCCTGAATACAGAGGTGACATATATCGAAAAGGAAAAGGCCGGGTATGTGCTCACGACGAGCCGCGGGAGATGGAAGGCGGCTTACGTGGTAAATGCAGCCGGTGTCTATGCGGACACCCTTCATAACATGGTAAGTGAAAGAAAGCTTCATATTATTCCCAAACGAGGGGAATACTGCCTTTTTGACAAGGAGGCGAAAGGCCATGTCCGGGCGACCGTTTTCCAGCTTCCGGGCGCATACGGAAAAGGGGTTTTAGTCACGCCGACGGTTCATGGAAATCTCCTGATCGGCCCGACGGCCGTCGAACAGGAGAGCCGGGAACAGACCGCGACGACGGCAGCCGGGTTAAACGAGGTATGCAAAAAGGCGGGGAGAAGCGTGAGGCAGCTTCCCTTTGGCCAGGTGATTACCTCGTTTGCGGGACTGCGCGCGCATGAGGAGGGCGGTGATTTTATCATCGGAGAAGCCGAGGATGCGCCAGGTTTCTTTGATGCGGCGGGAATCGAGTCTCCCGGGCTTTCCTGCGCGCCGGCGATCGGCTGCTATCTGGCGGATCTGGTTGCAAGAAAGGGAAATTTCGAGAAGAAAAGGGATTTTGAGGCAGAACGGAAAGGGATTGTACATGCGGCCGCGCTTCCGGCAGAGGAAAGAAAAAAACTCATTGCCAAACGGCCTGATTACGGCGCGATTGTCTGCCGCTGTGAGGAGATCAGCGAGGGTGAGATCGTAGATGCGATCAGACGGCCGATAGGAGCCAGGTCGCTTGACGGGATCAAGCGCCGGGTACGGCAGGGCATGGGGCGCTGCCAGGGCGGCTTTTGTACGCCGAGGGCAATGGAAATTCTTGCGCGCGAGACGGGCGTTTCGATGGAGGAGCTCTGCAAAAACCGCGGCGGTTCCAACCTGATATGGGGATAAGGGCGGCGAAGATAAGGGAGACAATAGGATGATCTGTCATGATATAGTCATAATCGGGGGCGGCCCTGCTGGACTGGCGGCCGCAGTTGCCGCGAAACAGAGCGGCGTGGACGACATTTTACTTCTGGAGAGGGATGCTGTGCTTGGCGGGATCCTCAATCAATGTATCCATAACGGATTCGGCCTGCATACCTTTAAGGAGGAGCTGACGGGGCCGGAGTATGCGTCCCGGTATATCCGGATGGTGCAAAAGCTTGGGATTCCTTTTTGTACCGGCAGTATGGTGCTTTCGATCAATAAAGATAAAGAAGTTACGGTGGTAAGCCGCAGGGAAGGGCTACAAGTCATCCGGGCAAAGGCTCTCATCCTTGCGATGGGCTGCCGTGAGAGACCGCGCGGGGCCTTAAACCTCCCGGGCTCCCGACCGGCCGGGATCTACACGGCCGGCACGGCGCAGCGCCTGATGAACATCGAGGGCTATTTGGTAGGAAGGGAAGCGGTAATCCTAGGCTCCGGGGACATCGGCCTGATCATGGCCAGGCGCATGGTGCTTGAGGGGGCGAAGGTGAAGGCCGTAGCGGAGCTTATGCCCTATTCGGGCGGTTTGAAACGAAACATTGTGCAGTGTCTTGACGATTATGGAATCCCGCTGAAGCTCGGCCACACGGTGGTGGACATTGAGGGGAGAGGCCGGGTCGAAGGGGTCACGCTCGCGGCAGTCGGCCCGGACAAAAAACCGATCCCTGGAACCGAGGAGCACTATGGCTGTGATACGCTTCTCTTGTCGTGCGGCCTGATTCCAGAGAATGAACTTTCAAAAGGCATGGGACTTCCCATAAACCCGGCGACGTCAGGCCCGATGGTCAACGACCGGCTGGAGACGGAGGCGGCGGGCGTCTTTGCGTGCGGAAATGTGCTGCATGTTCATGACCTGGTGGATTATGTATCCGAGGAAGCGGCCCTGGCCGGGGAACAAGCAGCCCGGTATATACAAAACGCCGAGAGGCCCCGAAAGCCATCCGGCCGCGGTCCTGTCACGCTTCGGGCAAAAGACGGAGTGCGGTATACGGTGCCGCAGTCGCTTGATCCTGGGGCTATGGCGGAGCGTGTGACCGTGCGGTTCCGTGTCGCGGATGTATACAGAGGCCGTTCGGTCTGCACGTATTATGACGGGGAGCTCATCAGCCGGCAGAAAAAGCGTGTGATGGCCCCGGGAGAGATGGAGCAGGTGGTTTTGACAAGAGACAGTCTTTTACAGAGGCCGGGGGTGAAGGAGATCACGATCCGGACGGAGGTGGAGACATGAACAGGGAAAGAGAATTGGTCTGCATCGGCTGCCCGCTTGGCTGTCCGCTTACGGTGACCATGACGGATGAGGGACTTTTGGTTAAGGGGAATACCTGCCCGCGCGGCGACGCCTATGCGAGAAAGGAAATGACAAATCCGACGCGGACCGTGACTTCGACGGTCAGAGTACAAGGCGGCGTGATCGCCAGGGCCTCGGTAAAGACAGATTGCGACATTCCCAAGGAAAAGATTTTTGCCTGTATGGATGAGATCCGGAGGGCGAGTGTCCCGGCTCCGGTACGGATCGGGGATGTGATAATCGAAAACTGTGCGGGAACCGGAGCAAACGTGGTGGCGACAAAAAATGTGGAGGAAAGCTGCGATGGATAAGAGAGCGCTGTTGGAGCAGACGGAGCTTTTTGTGCTGGATATGGACGGGACGTTTTATCTGGATACACAGATTTTGGACGGCTCGCTGGAGTTTTTGCGTCAGGTGGAGCGCCTGGGAAAGCGCTTTGTGTTTTTTACCAATAATTCGTCAAAATCCCCAAGGACGTATATCGAGAAGCTGGCGGGGATGGGATGTAGGATCGACCGGAGCCGGATTCTCACTTCCGGTGACGTGATGATTCAGTATTTAAAGGAGTATTATCCACAAAAAAGCGTGTTCCTTATGGGGACGCCCGACCTGGAGGAAAACTTTAGGGAAAACGGAATTCGTCTGACAGAGGCCATGCCGGATGTGGTAGTGGTGGGCTTTGATATGACCCTGACCTATGAGAAGTTAGAGCGGGCATGTACCTATATCCGGAACGGGGCCGTCTTTTTGGCGACGCATCTGGACATTAACTGCCCGACGAGGGACGGCTTTATCCCCGACTGTGGAGCCATGTGTGCGGCGATTTCCCTGTCAACGGGGAAGCAGCCGCGGTATGTGGGAAAACCGTTTCGGGAAACCGTGGATATGGTGCTCCGGCTCACGGGAGCAAGGAGGGAAGCCGTCTCGTTTGTCGGGGACAGACTGTATACCGATGTAAAAACCGGCGTTGCCAACGGAGCACACGGAATCTTGGTATTAAGCGGCGAGACGAAGAAGGAGGATCTGGCGGACTCCGATACGGTTCCGGATGCAGTGTTTGCAGATTTGAAGGAGATGGGAGCGCTGTTGGCAGGGCTTTAAAGGAGAAGGAGCTTATGCAGCTTTTGAGTTTGCTGGAGGAGTCGCCAATCATAGCGGCCGTAAAAGAGAAGGAAGGGCTGGAACGCTGTTTTAAGACGGACTGCCAAGTGATTTTTGTCCTTTTTGGGACGATCTGCGACATTACAGAGATCACTGCGCGCATAAAGGAGCAGGGCAGGACGGCAATCATCCATGCAGACTTGATTGCCGGCCTTGGCGCAAAAGAGGTTGCGGTTCAGTTCATCCGGGAAAGTACAAGGGCCGACGGCATCATCAGCACGAAGCCGGCTCTTTTAAAGCATGCGCGGGAGCTGGGCCTGTTTGCGATTCAGAGGAGTTTTCTTGTGGATTCCCTGGCGCTCGCCGGGCTTAAGAAGCAGCTTGACGCTTTTAAGCCCGATGCGGTCGAAATTATGCCCGGCGTGATGCCAAAGATTTTAAAAACGGTGCGGGAATATACGGGTATCCCGCTGATTGCCAGCGGCCTCCTTTCAGACAAAAGAGACGTGCTGGCCGCGTTTGACGCCGGGGCGGATGCGGTGTCGATGACGAAGGAGGAGCTGTGGTATATTTGACAATCCCTATCTCTCCTCACATACCTGGAAAATAAAGAATTTTAAATAAGAGGATTCGTCGCTGCCCCAGAGGATGGGATGATCAGGGGACTGCGTGCGGCATTCCACCTGGCGGAGACGTTTGCGGACGTTGGAGGCGGCCTCGCGGATCGTTTTTGCAAACAGCTCGGGTGTCATAAAATGAGAACAGGAGCAGGTGGCGAGATAGCCGCCGTCCTTTATGAGCTTCATGCCGCGCAGATTGATTTCCCGATAGCCGCGGATCGCGTTTTTGACGGAACTGCGTGATTTGGTGAACGCCGGCGGGTCAAGAATGACGACGTCAAATTGCTCGCCGCGTTTTTCAAGCTCCGGCAGCAGCTCGAAGACATCCGTGGCAAGGAAGGCAACGCGGTCGGAAAGACCGTTTAAAGCCGCGTTTTTCTCAGCCTGTGCGACGGCAGATTCAGAGACATCGACGCCCAGGACCTCGCGGGCTCCTGCAATGCCCGCGTTCAGTGCAAAGGAGCCGGTGTGCGTAAAGCAGTCCAGGACACGCTTTCCCCTGCAAAGCCGCTGGATTGCCAGCCGGTTGTATTTCTGATCAAGAAAGAAGCCGGTTTTCTGGCCCTCTTTTACGTCCACCAGGTAGCGGACGCCGTTTTCTATGATTGCAACGTTTGTGTCAAACGGCTCGCCGAGAAAGCCCTTGGTGCGTTCCATGCCCTCAAGAAGACGGACTTTGGCGTCGCTTCGCTCGTATACGCCGCGGATCCGGATGCCATCCTCAGAAAGGATGTTTTTTAAGGTCTCAATGATGCGTGGCTTTAAGCGGTCGATTCCGAGCGCAAGGGATTCGACGACCAGGACATCGGAAAACTTGTCCACGACGATTCCCGGGAGAAAATCGGCTTCGCCGAAGATCACGCGGCAGCTTGCCGTATCAACGGTGGCTTTCCGGTATTCCCAGGCAGAGCGGACGCGTGCCTCGATGAAGGCATCGTCTACAACCGTCTCTTTTTTCCGGGAAAGCATGCGGATGGCAATCTTGGAACGCAGATTGATAAAGCCGGTCCCCAGCGGGTATCCGTCAAAATCGAATATACGTACAAGGTCTCCGTCTTCAAAGCTTCCGTTTGTCTGCTCAATCTCATTGTCATAAATCCAGAGACCACCGGCCTTCAGAGTCCGTGCCGCTCCCTTTTTTATATAGACAGATGCCATTTCCTTTTCCATAAAAATCCTTTCCGCCCATCCAGGCACATAAATGATTGAAAAGTATGGGGCTGTTCGCTGGGAATCAGTGGACAGTACCAAAAGTATAGCGGAAAAGGAAGGAAAATTCAACCAGAAGTTGAATGACAAATCCGATCAGGTATAGTATACTGAATAACACAAAGACCAATCAGCACAGACAGGCTGCAGATGGGGAGGTATCACCATGGAGCCAATGTATGTGTCAATTCACCAGGAAGAAACCGGGAACCGGATCAGAGAACTTTTAGAGAAAAACGGGTATTCTGTGCGGGATATTCAATCCGCAATGGGGTTTGAGAATCCGCAGGCAATCTATAAATGGCTGTCGGGCAAGTCGCTTCCGTCTTTGGACAACCTTCTGATTTTAAGCAGAATCCTGCATATAAGTATGGAAGAAATCCTCGTCATAGGCGGGGATTTTTTCGGCTTGAACGGAGGCTTTGTGTCTGGTAGAATGTCTGTATACAGGAATCGAGTGCCAGAAAGAAAGGAAAAGGTGGCGAGGATATGAACTACGAGGAACAAATCACACATGTGAATGAGACAAATCCCTTTATGATTCATAATCAGATCCGTGCGGTCGGGCTGACAGGGGACAGGGCCAGTGTGGAGGCAAAGATCACAAAAAATTCCTTAAATGCCATGCAAAGGATCCACGGCGGCCTTATGTTTGTGATGGCGGAGGTCGCCGCCGGGCTTGTGACAAGGAATGACGGGCGGCGTTATGTGACGTTGGACAGTTCGTTCCGTTTTATAAGCGGGTGCGGACAGGCCGGCCGTCTGACGGCTGAGGCGTCGATTACAAAGCGCGGCAGAACGCTTTGCTTTACCCGTGCGAGAGTGTGGGAGTCGGAGAGTAAAAAACTGCTGGCGGAGGGGGAATTTACATTTTATTGTCTGGATGGAGACCGTGGGATCAGCTAAAATCGACAGGTTTCAGACAAAAAGCGGTAAAGAGATCATAAAGAAACCATAAAAACACCTGGAACCCATTGAATAAACGCCCGGAAGGTGTTAAAATAAAAAAGATTGTAAAAATTAAGGATTAGTTATGGAAGTTTACATTTTTTAGATTTAGGAGCGTAGAGAATGAATCTTGTTGAGAAAGTATTTGGAACGCACAGTGAACGGGAGCTGAAGCTGATCTATCCGATCGTAGACAAAATCGAAAAGCTGCGTCCGGATATGATGGCGATGAGCGACGAGGAACTGAGAGACCAGACAAGAAGGTTCAAGGAACGCCTGGCGGGCGGCGAGACACTTGACGATATTTTGCCGGAAGCGTTTGCGGCTGTCCGAGAGGCAGCGCGCAGGACACTGCAGATGGAACACTATCCCGTGCAGCTTATTGGCGGCATTGTTCTTCATCAGGGCCGAATCGCCGAGATGAAGACCGGTGAAGGAAAGACCCTGGTCTCCACCTGCCCGGCTTATTTAAACGCGCTGGCAGGAAAAGGCGTACAGATCGTAACGGTCAACGATTATCTGGCAAAGCGTGACGCCGAGTGGATGGGGCAGGTCCATGAGTTTCTGGGCCTCAAAGTCGGTGTGGTCTTAAACTCCATGAGCTCGGAGGAGCGGAAAGCCGCATACGGCTGTGACATTACGTATGTGACGAACAATGAACTGGGCTTCGATTATCTGCGTGATAATATGGCGATCTATAAGGAGCAGATGGTTCTGCGTGATTTAGATTACTGCATCATTGACGAGGTGGACTCGGTTCTGATCGACGAAGCCCGCACTCCTCTCATCATCTCCGGCCAGAGCGGAAAATCCACCAAGCTCTACGAGGTATGTGACATCCTCGCGAGGCAGTTAAAACGCGGCGAGGAGTCGGCGGAGTTCAGCAAGCTGAACGCGATCATGGGCGAGGAGATTGAGGAGACCGGGGATTTCATCGTCAATGAGAAGGATAAAGTCGTGAACCTGACGGCCGAAGGCGTAAAAAAGGTGGAAGACTTTTTCCACATTGAAAACCTGGCGGATCCGGAGAACCTGGAAATCCAGCATAATATGATTCTGGCGCTGCGCGCCAATTACCTGATGTTCCGTGACAAGGACTATGTGGTAAAAGATGACGAGGTTCTGATCGTAGACGAATTTACCGGGCGAATCATGCCGGGACGCCGCTATTCCGACGGCCTTCACCAGGCGATTGAGGCGAAGGAGCACGTTAAAGTTAAGAGAGAGTCCCGCACGCTGGCAACGATCACGTTCCAGAACTTTTTTAATAAGTTCAGAAAAAAGGCCGGTATGACCGGTACGGCTCAGACGGAGGAGCGCGAGTTCCGCAACATCTATCAGATGGATGTCATCATGATTCCTACCAATAAGCCGGTAGTCCGTAAGGATTTAGACGACGCGGTCTACAAGACCAAAAAAGAAAAATTCCATGCGGTCGTCGAAAATATCGCTGAGACACACGCCAAGGGCCAGCCGATTCTGGTCGGCACGATCACGATCGAGACCTCTGAGATGTTAAGCCAGATGTTAAAGCGGCGCGGCATTCCCCACAAGGTCCTGAATGCGAAATTTCATGAGCTGGAGGCCGAGATCGTCGCGGAGGCCGGGGTACACGGTGCCGTCACGATCGCTACAAATATGGCGGGCCGCGGTACGGACATCAAGTTAGATGAGGAGTCTAAGGCCGCCGGCGGCTTAAAAATCATCGGTACGGAGCGCCATGAGTCAAGGCGTATTGATAACCAGCTCCGTGGACGTTCCGGCAGACAGGGAGATCCGGGTGAATCCCGATTTTATATCTCTCTTGAGGATGACCTGTTGCGTCTGTTTGGTTCGGATAAGCTGATGGGCATGTTCAATGCCCTGGGTGTGCCGGAAAACGAACAGATCGAGCATAGGATGCTGTCTTCGGCGATCGAAAAGGCACAGAAGAAGATCGAGACAAACAACTATGGGATCCGTGAAAACCTGTTAAAATATGACGAAGTCATGAATGAGCAGCGCGAGGTTGTCTATGCGGAGCGCCTGCAGGTGTTAAACGGTGAAAATATGCGCGACGTAATCATGAAGATGCTGACGGATATTGTCGAGGGCGCCGTGGATATGTCCATCGGGGACGAGCAGTCTCCGGATAAATGGAACTTTAAAGAACTAAACGAACTCCTGCTTCCGATTATCCCGTTACAGCCTGTGGAACTGACGGATGAGATCCGCGGGATGAAAAAAGAGGAGTTAAAGCACGCGCTCAAGGAGAAGGCGATCAAGTTTTATGAGTCCAAGGAAGCGGAGTTCCCGGATGCGGAAAAGATCCGCGAGGTGGAGCGCGTTATTCTCTTGAAGATCATTGACAACAAGTGGATGTCCCATATCGACGACATGGACCAGCTCCGTCAGGGAATCGGTCTGCAGGCATACGGCAACCGGGATCCGCTTGTGGAATATAAGATGAACGGGTATGAGATGTTTGACGACATGTCGGCAGCAATCCGGGAGGAGACGATCCGCATTCTCTGCCATATCCGCGTTGAACAAAAGGTAGAGCGTGAACCGGCTGCGAAGGTAACGGGGACCAATAAGGATAATACCGCCGCGCGGGCGCCGCAGAGACGGACAATCCAGAAGATTTATCCAAACGATCCATGCCCGTGCGGTTCCGGCAAGAAATTTAAACAGTGTCACGGCAGAAAGCCGTTAAATCAGTAAGAGAGGATGGAAACCGATGGTTGAGCTTGACCAGTTTAAGTACACCCTGTCCACATATGAGCAGCCATTAAAGGAAGTTCGGGATTCCCTGAACTTAGATGCCAAGATCCGGCGGATTGACGAGCTTGACAAGACTATGGAGGAGCCTAGTTTCTGGGAAGATGCGGAGAAATCCACGAGGCTTGTGAAGGAGGCAAAGAATTTAAAGGACACGGTTGGAGGTTTTAAAAAGCTGGAGAACCAGTATGAGGAGATTGAACTGATGCTGGAGATGGGCTATGAGGAAAATGACCCCACTGTGATCCCTGAAATTCAGGAAATGCTGGATGAATTTACGTCGGAGTTAGACGCTCTGCGGCTCCGGACTCTGCTTACCGGAGAGTATGACGGCAGCAATGCAATCCTGCGGCTGAATGCCGGAGCCGGCGGCACCGAATCCTGTGACTGGTGCAGCATGCTGTACCGCATGTATAACCGCTGGGCCGAAAGCCGGGGATATTCGGTGGAGGTCTTGGATTACCTGGACGGAGAGGAAGCCGGTATCAAGTCGGTGACGATTCAGATCAATGGGGAGAATGTCTTCGGGTATCTGAAATCAGAGCGGGGCGTTCATCGCCTTGTGCGGATTTCACCGTTTAATGCCAACGGAAAGCGCCAGACCTCGTTTGTATCCTGTGACGTGATGCCGGATATCGAGGAGGATCTAGATGTGGAGATTAACCCGGATGATCTGCGCGTCGATACGTATCGCTCGAGCGGCGCAGGCGGCCAGCATATCAATAAAACCTCGTCCGCTGTTCGGATTACGCATATCCCGACCGGAATCGTCGTGCAGTGCCAGAACGAACGATCGCAGTTTCAGAATAAGGATAAGGCCATGCAGATGCTGAAGGCAAAGCTGTATATGCTCAAGCAGCAGGAGAATGCGGAGAAGATTTCCGATATTCGCGGCGATGTGAAGGAAATCGGCTGGGGGAACCAGATCCGCTCCTATGTGCTGCAGCCCTATACGATGGTAAAGGATCACAGGACAGGGTTTGAGAGCGGGAACGTGGGAAGCGTCTTAGACGGCGGGCTGGATGGATTTATCAGCGCTTTCCTGAAGTGGGAGAGTCTTGGGCGGCCTCCGGTCAAAGGCGGGGACGTAGAATAAAAGATAAAAATCATACAAAAAGAATAGGAAAACAGCAGGTATCCCCAAATCGGGGACCTGCTGTTTTCCTGTTGTAAGTTGTATGTTGTAAAAAGAAAGATGTTGGCAAATGTAGAAAAGGGTTATTTATTATGGCCCTCTTTTCCGTCGCACTTTTCGCTTAACGGATCGTGAATCAGGATACCTTTATTATTGGTGCAATAGTAGTAGCCATCGCTGTCCTTCGTATTTTTCTTGGATTTTTGAATGGTTCCGCTTTCGCTGAGGAGATACTGCACTTTCTCGGGATTCTCTGCTTTCACATCGTCATACCATTCAACAATCCCGTATTTCGTGCCTTCCTCCGGGGTCAGACGTCTTCCGTGATCATAGATGTAACCGTCGGAGAAGCCAGTGAGCCCCGCACCTTTAGGTGCGCCGCTGGATTTGAAAGAGAAAGTATAGTTAGTCCCTTCCAGCTCAACTGTCTGCGTACCGAATTTTGCCGCGCCGTCGCTGCCGAAATAGCAGACGCTTCTGGTATCGGTAAGTCCCTCCGGTATATCATTCAGGGAATCAACGGATTCGATTTTCTCAATCGTTTTATTGTCTTCGTCTACCGTGAGAACCTTCAGGCCAGTAATCATCCTGCCGTAGCTATTGAACAGATAGGTTTTCCCGTCAACGGTCTTAATCTGATTTTTGTCAAGCTCACCGGTCGTAGCCGCATGGAAGTAATACTCAGAGCCGTCGTTGTTGGCATCGGAATCCATATCCTTATGCGGGACAGCCTGGAACCAGCCGGTGTGCAGGTAAGGATCCTCGGATTCACCGTAATATCTCCAGCCCTCGGTATCGCTGTTCTTCCAGCCGTATATGGCAACGCCGCGTTCGTCAAAGGTATATTTCTTATCGCCGATCTTTTTATCGGCTCCGGTCGTCTTCTTTCCGTTTGCACCGAAATAGAAGTGATAGACCGGTTCGTTCTCGTCTTCGTTGTCATCATCCGGGACGGCGATATAGACCCAGGCATTGGTTACGATGCTCCCGTCGCCCTCTCCGTCGCCGTAGTAGACGGCACTCGGCCAGTCTTCTTCGGCCACACGTTCGCCCGATTCGTTCATCCAACCGGTCAGCATCCGGCCATAGGAATCAAATGCAAATTTTTTTCCACCGATGTCAACGACCTGCGTCTTGCCGTCACGGGTGGCATAAGCACGGCCATTATTTTGGAAGTAATACCAGCTTGCCTCATTTACCAGATCATCGCCCTGCCAAGCCGGATTCTGGATAAATTTCCAACAGTTGGTTGACATCTCTCCGGCAGAGTTGACATAATAGTATCCACCGTCAATATCAAGCAAGGTGCTGCGGACCATATAGCCATCCTTGTCTAAGTAATACTGCTTGGAGCCGTCATCGGACTTTCTCCAGGCTTCTGTGGCGAGCTCGCCGCTGTTTTCCACATAAGTCCATTCTGTCCCGTCGTTTTTCCATGTCCCGGCAAATGCGCTGAAAGCAGAGCCAAGGGTCATAACTGCGGCTGCGCTAAGGACTGCGAGACCAAAACTTCTTCTTTTCATAGTGCCTTTCCTCCTCGTATAATTTTAAGTAAAATCTCTTGTCTTCTATTATAGCAGAATCCTCGCGGTTGGCAACGGGAATCCGCGACTAAGTTGGGGTAAAAATGTGGCAGCGGCTTACAAAAAGCTTAAGAATTCAGGTATTCCCTTGCATCCTTTAAAAAGCTTGCAAGAATTAAAAGAATCACAAGCGCCAGGGGGAAGGCGGCAATGATCGAGACGCTCTGCAGGTTATTCATAGAATTTTCGGAAAATACCAGGGCAATCGGGAGTAAAATCAGCAGGATGGCCCAGAAGATCGTGACAACGCTGTGCGGAGGTTCGTCTTCGGCGATAGTCTTATAACTGTAACAGGAGGCGACAAGTGAGATAGAGTCAAAGCTTGTGGCATAGAAGGCGATCATGACGACAAATAAAAGTACCAGCACAAGAGGAGCGAGCGGCAGGGAGTTAATGACAGAGATGATAGTCAAATACAGATCGCCAGTGGAGCTGTAGAGGCTGAGAACCGGAAGACGGCCGGAGACCTGCAGCCCGAGGCTGTAATTGCCGAGGATCGAAAAACTTAAAAATGTGCTTCCCAGCCCATATACATAACCGCCCAAAATGGTCTGGCGGATCGTCCGCCCGCGGGAAATGCTGCCGATAAAAAACGGTGCGGCCACACACCAGACAATCCAGTAGGCCCAGTAGAAGATTGTCCAGTTCTGCGGGAAGGAGGAAGTCCTCTGCGGGTCCGTGAACGTGGAAAGGCTGAGAAAATTTTGGGCCAGGTTGCCGATTGCGGAAAAGCCGGTCTCTACAATATAGCGTGTTTCACCTCCGGCGAAGAAAATATAGGCAACCAGCGCAAACAGCAGATACATGCAGGCAGCGGATAGTTTTGCGATGCCCTTCATACCGTTTGAGACAGAGTGCGTATAAACGATGCAGGTGAGAACGAGGATCGCGATGGTGACCCATTTCGTGTCAGGAAGGCCAAAAAGCTCGGTGAGAATCTGTGTGAGCAAAGGGGTCGCCAGCCCGAAGGTGGTTGCAGTTCCGGCAAGGAGAGCAAAAAGAGCTAAAAGATCGATAAGCCTTCCGAAAAGGCCATCCACCTTATCCCCGAGAATCGGCCGGCAGGCCTCGGAATACTTCTGTTTTTTGCATCCGCGTACATGGAGCATAAAGCCGAAAGCGACTGCCAGGACGAGATAAAAGCCCCAAGGGATCGGCCCCCAGTGAAAGATCGGATAGGTGCTGGACCAGAGCTGCATGGAGCCCATTTCCGCAATGTGCGGATCATTGGCATACAGGATCCACTCACAGAAGGAATAGAACAGAATGTCGGCGGCCAGTCCTGCCGTAAACATCATGCTGCCCCAGGTGAACGTGGAATAGCGGGGCTTTTCATCGGGCTTTCCCAGGCGGATAGAGCCGTAGCGGGAGAACGCCAGATAGAGAGAGAATAAAAAGATGCCCAGCCCGATTACAAGGTAATAAAGCCCGCAGGTATCACCCAAAATAAAGCGGATGCGAGAAAGCATTTCCTTGGAAGCTTCGGGAAACAGCACAAAACAGGCACACAAAAACAGAATCAAAAAAAATGGCGTCAGCGTGACGGTCCAGTCAATCCGCTCTGTCGGAAAACGGGGTGTAGAAGAATTAGATGCCATGAAAAATCTCCTTTCTTGTTCAAAAAATATGAATTTTATTAATTATTGAACATTATAACACTAAGATAAATAAAAAGCAAGGGAAAAGGCAATGATTTGACTGGAAAGGAAGGCACCTTTTATAAGAGCCTGTAAGCAGAGAAATAATTGCTGTTTTGACAGATAAAATTTTTATAATGTAATATATATTTGACTTTATGAACGATATATGATATAGTATGGATGCGCCAGAGGAAAGGAGGAGGCAAGCGGATAAATGAAAAATCTAAGGATGAAGGCAGCGCGGGCGGCGAAAGACATGTCACAGGGGGAGCTCGCGGCTGTGGTGGAGGCAACAAGGCAGACGATTGGGATGATTGAGGCTGGGGACTATAATCCGACTCTTAAGCTTTGTATCCGGATCTGCCGGGCACTTGATAAGACATTAGATGAATTATTCTGGGAGGAGGAATGAAGAATGGATGAGAGAGTGGTGGCGGAGTATCGGAGGATCTATTCGGAACTTACAAGTATTCTTGTGGTTTTTTCGGCGGCGGCCCTGGTGATCAAATTATTCTTTTTTGAAAAGACATCTGCAGATTGTGTGACAGAAATGGTGATCTTGGTCGGCACACCGATTTATATGACAGTCCGTCAGTACATGCTGGGATTGGACCCGGAGGCGGCAATGCCGGCCGGGCGCAGAAGAAAGAAGGCGGTGACAGCAGTGATTGCAGGCATTCTGGGCTTTGCCATGGCGGTGGCTGCAAAGCGTGGTGAATTCGGCCTCTGGTCGTTTGAGTATATTCTGACATTTGTGGTGGCCTTTTCCTTTATCTACTATATTAGCGGCAGGCTTGCCAAATATTTTGCGGAAAAGAAAAACAGAGAATATGAGGATCCGTAAAAGGATATTGAGGAAGGGACCCCGGTGCAAGGGAGCCCCTTCCATAAAAAATATGGGGCTCTACAATGCGGGGACTTCCCCCCCTGGCGGGCAGGGGGACACACGCCTCAAGTGCCGCCTTGTCTGCTGAGGGCAAATTGCATAGATCGAACATGGAAAAGAGGGATTCAGAAAAAGCCATGCCAAAAAATTCGGCATGGTTGCTGACCGTCGGGGCCAGACGGAATTCGTAAATTCTGTAAAAAAGTCAATGCGCCTTACTTAAGAAAATTAAGAGGAAAAGCTTAAAAATAGGATTGTAAGAAATCAGCGCTTCGATTATAATAAAGCTACAGGAAACAGGCCCGATGGGGCTGCGGACTAAAATAAAAAGTCAAGGAGGAAGGCAGACATGAAAGCATTTCGTGAAATGTCAAAGGAAGAACTTGCTTCACAGAAGGAGCAGCTTGCGGCTGTCTACAAAGAATATCAGGGGAAGAATTTAAAGCTTAACATGGCACGCGGAAAGCCAAGCACAGAGCAGCTTGATCTGACACTGCCGATGCTCGATGTTTTAAACAGCAAGAGTGATTTTATGGTAGAGGAGGGCGACGTCCGAAACTATGGCGTGCTGACCGGTATTCAGGAAGCCAAGGTTCTGATGGGCGATATGATGGATGCACCGGCGGAAAACGTGATTATGTACGGCAGCGCCAGCTTAACGCTTATGTACGATACCGTATCCCGTTCCTACAGCCACGGCGTGATGGGACATACACCGTGGTGCAAGCTCGATAAGGTAAAATTCCTTTGCCCGGTACCGGGATATGACCGTCACTTTGCAATTACGGAGTATTTTGGGATCGAGATGATCAACATCCCGCTGTATGATGACGGCCCGGATATGGACCTCGTGGAGAAGTACGTCAACAACGACGAGGCAGTAAAGGGAATCTGGTGTGTTCCGCAGTATTCCAATCCGTCGGGCCAGACGTATTCCGATGAGGTTGTGAAGCGCTTTGCCAACTTAAAGCCGGCGGCTAAAGACTTCCGCATCTACTGGGATAACGCATACTGCGTCCACCATCTGTACCCGGAGAAGCCGGCACACGTTTTGGAGATCTTAAGCGAGTGTGAGAAGGCAGGAAATCCGGATATGGTTTATAAATTTGGTTCAACGGCCAAGGTTACGTTCCCGGGCGCAGGCATCTCTGCGATCGCTACTTCGAAGGGCAATATCGAGGACATTAAAAAGCAGATGAACAACCAGCTCATCAGCCATGATAAGATCAAC
>JAAWAR010000088.1 GCA_022792295.1 Lachnospiraceae bacterium | reverse complement strand
GTTTTTTCTTTGTAGTGCTGAGCTCGATTTCGCTTTGTTCTATCTCGCTCACGGGCTTTGTTTGCTTTTTTCTCCGCAGTGCTAAGCTCGATTCCGCTTCGCTCCATCTCGCTCACGGGCTTCGCCCTATGAAAAAATATCTGTGGGGAGCCGCTTTTGTGCGAGCACAACGCGGCTCCCCACAGATATTTTTTCGCACTGCTCATTGCTTACGTGAAGATTATACCTCATCTCTTTCAATATGGCAATCGGTTTTGGAGAGGGGTGGACAGGAAAAGGGGAACGTGTTATACTGCTTGCAGAAGTTAACTGAGGGGTAGGTTAGTTTATGTGTGAGAAGGATGAAAAAATCCGCAGCTTAACTGAAAGAATTGTAAATTTGACGGAAGAAAATAAACGGCTGGAGGAAACAGTTCAGTGGATGCATGATCTGATTTGGAAGATGGTGCGTGAGCGTGAGGATGGAAAGAAGGAGGAGTAACGCAGATGTCTGCGCTCTCCTCCTTCTTTTTGCACACCTTTAATGAAGTACGCCGTTTTCATCGGGCACGAAGGTTTTTTGTTTGGTCAGCATTTTTCCGTTTTCGGTCAGGTAGTACGTTTTTCCTTCCAGGGTCAGAAAACCGGTCTGCATGACTCCTGTCTCGGGGCTAAAGTAGTACCAGTCGCCGTTTTCAAGGAGCCATCCTGTCTTCATCTCTCCCTGTTCGTAGTAGCGCCACTCTCCGTCAGTCCGCTCCCAGCCGTTTTTGTCAGACTGGACAGGTTCGTCTTCTGTCTCCGGGAACAGTACAACCTTTTCGGCATGGTCTTTATCACTCCATAAAAGGATCTTTCTGCCCTCCGTCAGATCGGCCGCCTGTATAAGGTTTCTTGTCAGATACGGCAGCAGCGTGGTCGCTGCATCAATCGTGTATGTGTTTCCTTCTGCTATCACCAGGCGGTACGTGTTCTCTCCTGCGCCGGTGCAGCTCTCTACGGTCGTATAGTCCGGAAACGCCGCGTCTGCCGGAATCCCCGCAAGGATTACCTCACCTCTCACAATAGGCGGAAGGCTGAGTGCCATTTCCCTGCCTACATAGGCGCGGATAGGCTCTCCTTGTTTTAACGTGGCCGCCTCAAGCGGATAGCCGTTTACCGCATCCAGGATCTTTGTTCCCTCATGGAGCAGGACGATGACCTCCTCTGAGCCGCCTTCTTCAAATTGGCGGAGCATGGTCAATCTTCCATCCTCTACGGTCACGATTGTTCCCTCAAACACAACCGTCTGCGCCTGGTCGGCTGCGTCTGCCGCCTCCTGTCGGCCGCTCCCAAGGCTTGTAAACGCCATCGCTGCGGTCACTGCCGCCGCGCACAAAACTGCTGTTATTTTCATCCATTTTTTCATCAATGTTTAACCTCTCTTTACTCATTCTCCTGTTTTTTCCAACACGTTTATCCTATCACATATATGTTGCTTTTTCCATTGGATTTTACTTACAAACTTTTTACATATTTTAGGAAAATCCGTGGCAGTGCCTAATACAGACATGGAATTTTCCAATCTCTCCATCCGATAAAAAAGACGCCGCATCCATTTCGCAGCGTCTTCCCTATCATTTTTGTTTTATTCCTCAGCCGGTTCTTCCTCAAGCGGAGCTTCGTTTTCAAGTGCCTTTAAGCTCAGGCTGATTTTCCGGTCTTCCTCATTGAAATCAACGATTTTTGCGGTGATCTCCTGGCCGATGGAAAGAACATCAGAAGGCTTCGCCACATGCTCTCTGGAAATCTGTGATACATGAAGAAGGGCATCAACACCGGCTTCCAGCTCGACAAATGCACCGAAATCTGTCATTCGTGCAATCCGTCCGGTAACAACATTGCCAGCCGCATATTTTTCCGCCGCATCCGTCCACGGATTCGTCTCCGGGAACTTCATGGACAGCGCAATCTTCTCGCCGTTAATATCCTTGATCATCGCGCTTACCTGCTCGCCGACCTTGAAGACCTTCTTCGGGCTCTCGATACGTCCCCAGGACATCTCCGAGATGTGAAGCAGGCCATCTGCACCGCCCAGATCAATAAATGCGCCGAAGTCTGTCACATTCTTTACCGTGCCTTCTACTCTCTGCCCCACCTCGATACGCTCAAACAGGGCCTTCTGCATCTCAGCCTTTCTTGCTACGATGAGCTGCTTGCGGTCACCGATGACTCTCCTTCTTCTCGGGTTGAACTCGGTAATCACAAATTCGATCTCCTGGCCCGCATACTTGGTGAGATCTCTTTCATATGTGTCAGACACAAGGCTGGCCGGAATAAAGATACGTGCTTCGTCAAGAATGACGCTCAAGCCGCCGTCAAGCACCTGCGCAACTTTTGCAGTCAAAACCTCATGATTCTCAAACGCTTCCTCTAATCTCTTGTTGCCCCTGTCAGCCGCCAGCCTCTTATAAGAAAGAGCCACCTGGCCTTCTCCGTCGTTCACCTTGATAACCTTCGCCTCCATCTCGTCACCGATCTGTACGAGCTTGCGCAGATCTGCGCCGGATTCGTTGGTGTACTCATTACGGGTGATAATGCCATCGGATTTATATCCTATATTCAAAACCACTTCGTCTTCTTTTACATCGATGACTTTGCCGGTGACAACCTCTCCTGTGCGTATCGTCTTCAATGATTCCTCCAACATTTGTTCAAAACTTAGTTCGGACATTAGTATGAACCTCCTCGATAATAATGTTCGGGGTAGACGCCCCCGCCGTAATACCTACGTTGCACGCAGACATAATACATGCAGGATTTAAGTCGTCCAGAGTTTGGATGTAACAGGTGTTTCTACACTCCTCCCGGCAGATCTCGTATAGCTTCCTGGTATTGGAACTCTCTTTATCGCCGATAACGATCATCGCGTCCACCTTTGAAGCTATTTCCTTTGCTTCTATTTGTCTGTCCTGTGTTGCATTGCAAATCGTATTTAAAACAATTATATCATAGCGCGTTTTTGAAATTTTTTCAACTAAATCTTTAAATTTATTGTAATTAAATGTCGTCTGTGCCACAAAGCACAGCCGGCGGCCCTCGGAAATGCCCATTTTTTCGAAGTCCGACAGACTTTCTATGACACTCGTCTCATCGTCTCCCCAGCCGCGGATTCCGACCACCTCCGGATGGTCTTTGTTCCCGACGATCAAAACCTGCCGGCCGTTTTCACACTGCTCTCTCACGATTTTATGGATTTTTTTCACGTAAGGACAGGTGGCGTCTACCACCTCAACCCCTTTTTTTTCAAGCAGTTCATAAATATCCCGACCGACTCCATGGGACCGTATGATCACCACTCCTTCCTTCAAGGCACAAAGCTCCTCTCTGGAACCGAGAACCTTTACTCCTTTTGCCTGCAGATCCTTTACGACTTCTGCATTGTGGATGATCGGTCCATAGGTATAGATAGGGAGCACGGTTTTCCCGATCTGCTCATAGACCTTCTCCATAGCGCGCCTGACCCCAAAGCAAAACCCGGCCGTCTTGGCAACCGTTACCTGCATGACCGTTTCTCCCGGATCATGGCCTCTATCTGCTCCACGACTTCTTTAAGCGTCAGATCGGAGCTGTCAATTAAGACTGCATCCTCTGCCTGTACGAGGGGGGAGTGCTCACGGTGCATGTCCCTGCAATCCCTGTCCGCAATGTCCTTTTCGATCTCCTCGAGCACGCAGCTTATGCCTTTTTCGGCAAGCTCTTTATAACGCCTTCTTGCCCGCACAAGCGAGCTGGCCGTCAGATAGATCTTCACATCGGCCTTTGGCAGCACGCAGGTCCCGATGTCACGCCCGTCCATAACCACGTCAGCCGTTTTGGCAAGCTGCTTTTGCAGCTCCATAAGCTTTTTTCGCACCTGTACGTAGCCGGATGTGGCAGAAGCCATGTTCCCGACCTCCTCGGTGCGCAGAAATCCCGAAACGTTCTCTCCATTTAAAAACACCTGCTGCACACCGTCCTCGTAGGCAATGGTAATATCCACATTCGGACAGGCGGCCGCAATAGCCGCCTCGTCGTCCGGTCCAATCTTTTCTCTAAGGAAATACAGGGCCATCGCACGGTACATCGCTCCGGTATCCACATAAATAAAATTCTGCTTTGCGGCAACTTCTTTTGCCACCGTGCTTTTTCCTGCACCCGCAGGTCCGTCGATCGCAACATTAAAAGCCATAGGTTCCTCCTCTATTTTACTTCTATTTCCATATTTTTATTCATCCAGATGGATTCTGTCCCACACTCTGCCCTGCAAGCATCCCCGTAGACCAGGCAATTTGCAGATTGAATCCGCCTGTCACGCCATCCAAGTCCAGCACTTCACCCGCAAAATAAAGCCCTGGAAGCTTTTTCGATTCCATTGTGTGCGGATTGATCTCCTTTACCTGAACGCCGCCCTGTGTGACAATCGCCTCACCAAAGCCCCGGGGGCTTGTAAGCGTCACACGAAATGCCTTTGTCAGCATGAGAAGCCTCTCCCGCTCCCCTGCTGTAATTCCGTTCACTTTATCCGGATCAATGCCGCTCCTTTCGACCATAACTGGAATCAACTTTGCCGGAAACAGCCGACTTAGGGAGTTCTTAAACTGCCGGTTCTTCGCTTCCTCAAAATCCCGCAGAAGTCTGGCATCAAGCTGTTCTCTGGAAAGTGCAGGCTTTAAATCAATATCCATGACAAGCGGCCTCTCCCGAATTGCCTTTGCCGCAAAGCTACTCGCGCTTAACGTTACCGGACCACTAATTCCAAAATGTGTGAACAAAATCTCCCCAAACTCCTGATGGATAATCCGCTTCCCATCCTTTACCGTAATCTCCACATTTCGCAAGGAAAGTCCCTGCAGAGCCTGTACATCTTGTTCCGCACAGTTGAATGGCACCAAAGCCGGCAAAAGTGGTGTCAGTGTATGACCAGCTTCCTTCGCAAAGTGGTATCCGTCTCCGGTAGAACCGGTTGCCGGATAAGAAAGTCCACCGGTTGCCACAATCACAGATTTTGTCTCTATAATCTCATTTTTGTTTTTTAAAATAATTCCTTTCAGGCCGCCCTCTCCGACAGCCAATCCTTTTACAGGTTCATTCAAATGAATTTTCACATGCAGGCTTTTGAGTCTTTTTTCCAGCGCCGCAGTCACATCAGAAGCTTTATCCGACACCGGGAAGACACGGCCGCCTCGCTCAACTTTTAACGGACAGCCGCACAGCTCCAATAGACTCATCATGTCAAAATTTGTGAAACCGTAGACGGCGCTGTAAAGAAACTTTCCGTTTGTCACCATGTTTGTAAACAGTTCTTCCGTCTCACAGGCATTTGTCACATTGCAGCGCCCTTTGCCGGTAATGTAGAGTTTTTTGCCCAGTTTTTCGTTTTTTTCATACAAATGCGTTTCCAGTCCGGTCTGTGCAGCCCCGATCGCCGCCGCCATCCCGGCCGCTCCGCCGCCGATGATTGCGACCCGGTTCATCCGTTTTCTGCTTCCTTTTCCCTGATTTTTTTCTCCAACGCATCCACAACGGTCTCCAGCACCTTCACTCTCGCATAGTATTTGGAATTCCCCTCTACAAGGACCCAGGGCGCCGCCTGCGTTGAGGTCTTTTCCAGCATCTCGTTGACTGCTTCCTCATATAGATTCCATTTTTCGCGGTTTCGCCAGTCCTCATCCGTGATCTTCCATTTCTTATCAGGATTTTTCATGCGGTCGTTGAAGCGCCGTTCCTGCTCCTCTTTATCAATGTGCAGCCAGAATTTCAAAACCACGGCACCTGCGTTCACTAAATGCCGTTCCACTTCATTGATCTCCCGATAGGCACGCCGCCATTCCTCCTCTGTACAGAATCCCTCGATCCTTTCTACCATGACTCTGCCGTACCAGGTGCGGTCGAAAATCGCGATGTGACCCGCTTTCGGAAAATTGTTCCAAAAACGCCACATATAATGGTGCGCCCGTTCCTCATCGTTTGGGGAAGCCGTCGGGCAGACCTTGTAGCCTCTGGGATCTAAATGGCTCGTAAGCCGCCTGATTGCACCGCCCTTTCCGGCAGCATCCCAGCCCTCAAAGCCCAGCACGACCGGAATCCGCAGGCGATAAAGCTCGCTGTGCAAAATCGCAAGCTTTTTCTGCAGCGCATCCAGCCTGTCCTTATACTCTTTTTGAGACATGGAAAGCGAAAGATCGGCTCCGGCAAGAATCCCTTTCCGATAGCGGTCAGGCGGAATCGGGCCGTCAAAAAGCGGCTCCCCGGGAGTCGTCTCTTTCTTTACCAGAGCAGCTTCCAGGGCTTCGGCAACTGTATTCATAATTTTCAAGGTTGCCTCGTTCTTTTTATCGGCCTTCACGACCGTCCACGGTGCATAGGGCCTGTTTGTCTCCTCTTGCATCTTTTGGTTTATTTTTTCATATTTTTCAAACTGCTCATTTCGTTTCCAGTCATTTTCACTCACACGCCATGCCGTTTCCTTTGACGCCTCAAGCGCTTTAAAACGCTTTTTCTGCTCTTTTTCGGAAATCGTAAGCAACAGCTTCACAAGCACGACTCCTCCGTCCGCAAGCTGCTTTTCAAAAGCTAAAATATCCTCAAACGCATTCTTTCGCTCCTTCTTGCCGGTCTTTTTGTCAAATCGGTCCATCTGCACCTTCCGGTACCAGCTTGTGTCGAAAATCACAATGCGGCCGGCCGCAGGCGCCTTTACCGCAAACCGCCATAAAAACGGCCGTAAAAGTTCCTCCTCGCTGTCCTTATCACAGGTATACACATCAAAGCCACGCGGATCAAACGCCTGGATAAGCCTGTTGATCTGCAGTCCCTTCCCAGCCGCATCATAGCCGTCAAACGTGATCAGAACCGGTATCCCGGCCTCCCTGCACCTTCTCTGCAAAAACCCCAGGCGCAGCATGGCCTGCTCAAGCTTTTCCTTCTGCTCCATAGACTGTCTTTTTTCCTTTTCCGACATATCGCCCCTCCTGCCCTTTCAATCTTTGCCAGAATTGTACCACCTTTCCCTATTCCGTGCAAGCCCCCCGAAACAGATACCGGCTGCCTGCGGCAATTTTATGGCAGTGCCGGTTTCGGCTTGCTTTTCTGCAAGTTTTTCCATCATAAAAAGGACCCTCCGTGAACAAAAAGAACGTACATCCCTTTGTTCACGGAGGGCAGTATGCACTTTATATGAAACCATGTGATGAAAAAGCCCGAAATATGACTGCCGTATTCGTCCTGGCTGCCTGCAGGCATCTCTTATTTCAGATATTTTTTCAGTTTGCGGGCAATGACCTGAATGTCAATCGGTTTGGCTAAATGGTCATTCATGCCGCACTCTAAACACCTTTGAATATCTTCCGAAAAAGCATCGGCAGTCATAGCAATAATAGGAATTTGTGCATCCGCACGTTCCAGGCTCCGGATCGACCTGGTAGCTTCGTAGCCGTCCATCACGGGCATCCGTACATCCATAATAATCGCGTCATAATGTCCGACTTGGGATTTCTCGAATTTTGAAACGCAGATTTGCCCGTTTTCTGCCCAATCCAATTCAATTTCAAAGACAGAAAGCAGCTCCCTTGCAACTTCCCAGTTAAGCTCGTTATCCTCTGCTAGTAAAATATGCTTCCCTCTAAGCTCCATGTCGATTTCTTCTTCGGCTTTTGCAGCTTCTTCACCGGGAGTATCGGCAAATGCTTTAAGGGCATCGAACAAAGCAGATTGGAACAGGGGTTTGGAAATGAACCCGGAGATCCCCGCTTTTCTGGCTTCATCTTCCATTTCACTCCAATCACAGGCGGCAATCAGCAAGGTTGGACTGTATTCCCCGTATTTCAAACGAATTTCCCGTGCAATCTCAATCCCATTCATGCCCGGTAATTTCCAATCCAAAAGAAGCATCTGATAATCGTCATTCCGGTGATGGCGTTCGGCAATCATCTCCATTGCACGTTCCGCACTCAAACACCATTCAGAACGGATACCAATTGACTTTAAAGAATGAACCGTATTGATACAAAACCGTTCGTCATCGTCAACTACGAGCATATTCCAGCCGGGAAGCGCCCTATCAGTCTCCTGCCCGCTTGCCTTTGCAAAATCAAAAACAACGTGAAACTCGCTGCCCTTGCCCTGCTCGCTTTGGACAGAAATTGTACCGCCCATAGAATCTACAATATATTTGGTAATTGCCATTCCCAGTCCGGAACCCTCTGTTTTCTGCACACGGGCATTGTCCTCCCTGCTGAAGGAGTCAAATATTTTCTTTTGATATTCCTTTGACATACCAATGCCTGTATCTTTCACCATGAAGTGTGTACGGACGCAGGAAGTATCCTCCGGCACCGCTTCCTGATACAAAGATACTTGAACAAAGCCGTTATCCGGTGTAAATTTGACAGCATTCCCCAACAAGTTAATCAATACCTGATTCAGACGCACACTGTCACAGCACACATCTTCCGCAAGGATTTCATAGACAACCGCATTGAACTGCTGATTTTTTGCCTTCACCTGCGGCTGTACGATATTTACAATACTGTCCATAACCTCCCTTAAGGATGTGGGCACGACATTCAATGTCATTTTGCCGCTTTCAATCTTAGACATATCTAACACGTCATTGATAAGCCCCAGAAGGTGCTTGCTGGACAACGCGATTTTACGCAGGCATTCCTGAACCTGTTCCTGGTTATGTGTATTGGCTGTGGCTATTGATGTCAAACCGATTATGGCATTCATAGGAGTGCGTATGTCGTGGCTCATGCTGGACAAAAATTCCTGCTTGGCTGCATTGGCATGTTCCGCTTCTTTCTGCGCCTTTTCGGCAGCCTTACGTGCCGCATCCATTTCTACATTCATGCGCTTTAATTCTGATACCTGTTTTCGGGATACCCTTGAATATCGAAAGAATATATACAAGAGCATGGCAATTACAGCAAAAGAAGCGGCATAAACGATGACAAGCCAACGACTGCTCATATCCGAAATTGTATGATCCAGCCTGTCAAAAGGAAGGACTGTCACCAGATACCATTCGCAGTAAGGCAGGCCGGTACAATACAGATGGCGGCGCGATTCACCGCTTTTCAGAATGATGGAATAATCTTCCTCTGCATGCATCGCAGCCGTCATCTGCCTGATATAGGAATCTGCTTCCTCATTCTGGCCGTCAAAAATACGATAAAGCCTGTCAAAATAATTTTCGTTTATACCACCCTGATCTCGAATAACATAGCTGCCGTCTTTGCGTATGACATAGGAATAAAGCAGTGGATTATCCGTATCAAGAAAAAGGACCTCACCCATATACTTGGTAGAAAGCCCAGCAACAAGAGCAATGCTGGTGCTTCCATCTGACATGGGATATTCACAGGGAACGCCAAACAAAATCACATCATTCCCGGTGTCATTAGAAGCGGATGATACTTTTTGTTCCCCGTTTTTCAAACTGTCCAAAAACAGTTCGGGATTATTGGGCTGTACCGGATTGCCGTAAATCATTTCCATTTTGCCATCAGATGAATATAAGGCAGCACACAAAAAGTTCCTTGCCCTTGCGCCGTATTCTATTTCTTCTTTCGATCTGTAATTGGTTTCATTTTCACCCGCTGCAATGCGTGCGATGGATTCCACCATAGTCAGGCGGAGAGCAATAATCGTTTCAAAATGTAAAGAAACCTGCTCATTCATTCCGGCCATATATGTAGTGCCTATGTTCTCAATCGTGTCTTCGCTCATTTTGTTAATGGACAACCCCAAGAATAAAAAAATGAAAATATTTAAGCAAATGATCACTACTATGCTGATTTTTAAAGAACGCGGCAAAGCCTTGCTTTTCATATTTTTTTCCATCTCCACTCCTTCGGCTCTGTTACGGGCGCAAAGCAAAAGGGCGCGTCACGCCTGCAAAAAAACACAGGCACAATGCGTCCGTAATAATTAAATTTGCCACAGTACGACAACCAAAAAAGGCCGCCCCAATCTGTCATAATATATTGCAGTAAAGCATAACCGTTCAATCCCTATTCACAAAAAAGCGGAAAATATTTTGTGCCCGCTTCCGCCCAAAAATTCACATTATGTATTCTACAGCAACTGCCTCTAAAAATCAACGGCGATCTGCGTCCTTTTGAAGGTTTTAAAAGCGGCAGAACAAAAGGGCGGCTTGCTGCTCCCTCGATGCCTTATTAACGGGATTCTCCTGATGCCAAAGCGGGATCAGGATGAGGGGTTTATCGTATTTTAGCATTTGCGCTGTCTGAACGGCCAGCAGCCTTCTTCGAGGCTGCTAGCCGTTCAAGGCTCCTGCCGGCGGCCTCAGGCAGCTCATGATCTTAAACATTTTTCTTATGTCCACCGGCTTCGCCAAATGTTCGTTCATTCCGGCAGCTTTTGCCATTGCAACGTCTTCTTCAAATGCGTTAGCCGACAGTGCTATGATGGGCACGGTTTTTGCGTCTGCGCGATCCAGGCCGCGGATCACGCGGGCCGCCTCATATCCGCTCATAACCGGCATCATCAGATCCATGAGAATGCAGTCAAGCGTTCCCGGACCGGAGGCCGCGAATGCATCCACAGCCGCTTTTCCGTCGTTCGCAGTCACGACCTTCACGCCCGCACCTTTAAGCAAGAACTCCACGATTTCACAGTTGATCTCATTATCTTCTACCAAAAGGACACTCATCCCGGCAATTTTGCCACGCAAATTCTGCTCGTCATCCACAAGCTGCGTACTCCGCGCCCTGTCAACCTGAATGGGCAGGGTGATCTGAAACACGCTCCCCTTGCCGATCTGGCTGTCCATCTCAATGGTACCCCCCATCTGGTCTACCAGCTTCTTTACGATGGACATGCCAAGCCCAACGCCATTATAGTGGGTCCTTGCGTCTTGATGTTCCTGCGTAAACGGCTCAAAAATATGTTTTTTGAAATCTTCCCCGATGCCGATTCCGGTATCCTCAATCACAAACCGGTAGTTTGCAGTCTTACCCTGGCCGCCAGTCTCCTTTACCCGAACAAATACGGAACCATGAGGCCGGTTATATTTGAGAGCATTGTCGATGATATTCACCAGTATT
>JAAWAR010000087.1 GCA_022792295.1 Lachnospiraceae bacterium | reverse complement strand
GGCAGTGTGCGGCGCCGTGCCAGGGATATGTCTCCAGGGACGAATACCAAAAATCGGTAGAGCAGACGCTGGATTTTTTAAACGGCCGCTATGCGCCTGTGCTCTCGATGCTGGAAAAAAAGATGCTGACGGCCTCCGATGAGCTGGACTTTGAGAAGGCCATCGAGTACCGCGAGCTTCTAAACAGTGTGAGGCAGATCGCACAGAAGCAGAAGATCACAAGCCAGAGCATGGAAGACCGGGACATCGTTGCGATGGCCCGGGATGACGAGGATGCGGTGGTACAGGTCTTTTTCGTCCGTGACGGAAAGCTCATCGGACGCGAGCATTTCCGCGTGTCGGCGGCGACGGCAGAGGACGACGGCCAGATTATCGGAAGCTTTATCAAGCAGTTTTATGCGGGAACGCCGTTTATCCCAAGAGAGATCTGGATCCAGCAGCCGTTTGAGGAGCAGGAGCTAGTCGGCCGCTGGCTTTCGAAGCGGCGCGGCCAAAATGTAAAAGTTGTGGTTCCTAAAAAGGGGCAGAAAGAGAGGCTCGTGGAGCTGGCTGCCAAGAATGCGGCCCTCGTTTTATCACAGGATAAGGAAAAGCTAAAGAGAGAGGAACTAAAGACGATCGGTGCCATGAACCAAATCGGCGAATGGCTCGGTCTCGGCCATTTAAAGCGGATCGAGGCCTATGACATTTCTAATATAAGCGGTTTTGAGTCCGTGGGCTCGATGGTGGTCTACGAGGATGGCAGGCCAAAGCGCAACGATTATCGAAAATTCAAGATCCAGACGGTCCAGGGGCCAAACGATTATGCCTCGATGGAGGAGGTGCTTACAAGGCGCTTCTCCCACGGCTTATCCGAGAAGCGGGAGCTTTTAGACGAGGGGCGTGACACAGTTTTCGGAAGCTTTACCCGTTTTCCGGATCTGATCATGATGGATGGAGGCCGCGGGCAGGTGAATGTGGCGCTGCGGGTGCTTGCTGCCCTGCAGCTTACAATCCCCGTCTGCGGCATGGTAAAGGATGATTCCCACAGGACCAGAGGCTTATACTATGCGAATACGGAGGTTCCGATCGACCGTTACAGCGAAGGCTTTAAGCTGATTACACGTATCCAGGATGAGGCGCATCGGTTCGCCATTGAGTATCACAGAAGCTTAAGAAGCAAGGAGCAGGTAAAATCCATTCTCGATGAGATTAAAGGGATTGGACCGTCCAGGCGCAGAGCGCTCATGCAGAACTTTAAATCTTTAGAGGCGGTGCGCGACGCCTCGATTGAGGAGCTTGCAGCGGCGGCCGGGATGAACAGGCGGGCCGCAGAGAGCGTATATGCGTTTTTCCACAGTGTGTCTGCCAGGGGAGAGGAAGAACAGGGCTGACGTTTCAGACAGGTTTGTTATGATAAAATCCATGCATGGAAGGGAAAAAGGGAGAATAGTATGTACGGAGTTACGATTACGGAATTGATCCGTAAAATGGACTTTAAAAATTTAACACCGGAGCTGGATACGGACAAGATCATTGTTTCGCATCCGGACGTTAACCGGCCGGCGCTGCAGCTCACAGGCTTTTATGACCATTTCGATAATGAGCGCGTGCAGATCATCGGCAATGTAGAGCTCGCATATCTTTCAGGACTTACAAGGGAGCGCCGGATTGCAATGTACGATAAACTCCTTTCCGGGAAGATTCCATGCCTGGTCTTTTGCCGCGGGCAGCTTCCGGAGCCGGAGGTTTTGGAGCTCTGCGGACACTACGGAGTCCCCTGCCTGTCATCCATTAAGCCGACTTCGGATGTGATGGCTGAGGTTATCCGCTGGCTTAAGACAAAGCTTGCGCCCTGCATCAGCATTCACGGCGTGCTGGTCGATGTATTCGGCGAGGGAGTTCTTATCATGGGCGAGAGCGGAATCGGAAAGAGTGAGGCGGCGCTGGAGCTGATTAAACGAGGCCACAGGCTTGTGAGCGACGACGTGGTCGAGATCCGTAAGGTGAGTGATGATACATTGGTCGGGAGCGCTCCGGAGATCACGAAATACTTCATTGAGCTTCGCGGCATCGGAATCATTGACGTAAAGACATTATTCGGTGTGGAGAGTGTGAAGGATACACAGTCAATCAACATGGTCATCAAGCTTGAGGAATGGGACAAGGGACGGGAGTACGACAGATTAGGCCTTGAGGAGCAATACACGGAATTTCTGGGAAATAAGGTGGTCCTGCACAGTATCCCGATCCGCCCCGGCAGAAACCTGGCGATCATCGTGGAATCGGCGGCCGTCAATTATCGCCAGAAAAAGATGGGCTACAACGCGGCGCAGGAGCTTTATAACCGCGTGCAGGCCAATATGGCCGGAAGGAACGAATAAGAGCAGGAGGAATTTGGGATTCATGGAAGTCAGAGAGCATGAGCCGATGAGCCGGCACACCTCCTTTGGTGCGGGCGGTGCGGCGGACTGGTATGTGATTCCGGAATCGGCCGAGGAGCTTATGGCGGCACTTGCGAAATGCCGGAGCGCGGGTATCCCCTGGTATGTAATCGGGAACGGAAGCAATCTTTTAGTCAGCGATGACGGTTTCCACGGCGTGATTGTGAGTACGGAGCGGCTCTGTTCGCTTAAAATCCGTCCCGGAGCGGATGCGCAGACGGCATATCTGATCTGTGGGGCCGGGACCTCCCTTCCCAAGGCGGCAGGCATGGCGGTAAGAGAAGGCCTTACAGGGCTGGAATTTGCCGCCGGGATTCCCGGGAGCGTCGGCGGAGCGGCAGCGATGAACGCCGGGGCGTACGGAGAGGAGATTAAGGATGTGCTGCAATCCTTGACTGTACTGGATACAGAAGGAAAAGTCTGCGAGCTCGGTATAAACGAACTGGCGATGGGGTATCGGACCAGCGCTGTTATGGAACGGGGACTCTTGGTCCTGGAAGCCGTATTTGCTCTAAAAAAGGGCGAGCCTATAGCCATACGGAGCCGGATGGAGGAGCTTTTAGCGAAGCGGAGGGAGAAACAGCCGCTGGAGTATCCAAGCGCCGGCAGTACGTTCAAGCGCCCGGCCGGATATTTTGCCGGGAGGCTTATTGAGGATGCCGGGCTTAAAGGCTTTACGATCGGGGGCGCGCAGGTCTCCGAAAAGCACGCAGGATTTGTGATCAACCGCGGCGGGGCGAGCGCGTCGGATATTTTTTGCCTCTGTGAGGAGGTAAAAAGGCAGGTCCGGGAGCGCTTCGGTGTAGAGCTTGAGCTGGAGGTCCGGCTGTTGGGAAGTTTTTAGCTTTATCGGAAAAGTTCTTCTAAATGTGCAAAGTGAGAGCGTTACGGCGCGAGAGTTCGAAAAACGAACTCTAAAAAAAGGAGGCGGTCGGTTTTGAGACTTGTGATCGTGACAGGGATGTCGGGGGCGGGAAAAACCACTGCGTTAAAAATTTTAGAGGATCTGGGTTTTTACTGTGTGGATAATTTGCCGGTGCTTTTAATAGAAAAATTTGCCGAGCTCACGTTGGATGAGGGAAACGGCGCAGGCGGCGCAAAGGACATCGCACTTGGGATCGACATCCGCAGCGGTGAGGAGCTGCCGCAGCTTGCGACGGTGATTCGAAAATGGCGCGAGCATGCATATCCGTTTTCGATCCTGTTTCTGGACTGTTCGGATCAGGTGCTGATTAAACGGTACAAGGAAACCAGGCGCAGCCATCCGTTGGCACGCGCCGGCCGGATCGAAAGGGGGATCCTGCTCGAGCGGGAAAAACTTAGTTTTTTGAAGGAGCAGGCAGATCATATCCTGGACACCAGCCGTCTTCTGACGAAGGAGCTGCGCAGGGAGCTTGAAAAGGCGCTCTGCGGTGACCGTGAAACAAGCAATTTGTATCTCACGGTGCTGAGCTTTGGCTTTAAATACGGGCTGCCGTCGGATGCGGACCTGGTCTTCGATGTGCGTTTCCTGCCCAATCCTTATTATGTAGAGGAGCTGCGTTTTCATACAGGAGACGAAGCGGCCGTACAGGATTTTGTCATGCAGGGGGGCACAGGAGAAGAATTTTTGACAAAACTCATGGACCTCCTGATTTTTTTGATTCCGCGCTATGAGGCCGAGGGCAAGACACAGCTCGTGATCGGAATCGGCTGTACCGGCGGCAGGCATCGTTCGGTGACGATTGCCGGTGAGGTCTTTTCAAGGCTGGCCCATTTGGGGCGGTATGCGGTTCGTTTGGAGCACAGGGATGCCGGGAAGGACGGTGTAAGATAGATGTCGTTTTCTTCGCGGATTAAGGAAGAACTCTCGAGACAGATGAGCCCGGCCAGACACTGCCAAATTGCTGAGATTGCCGCGATTTTAAGTCTCTGCGGGCGGATTCAGATTTCTGGAGACGACCATTACAGCATAAAAATTCACACGGAAAATGTAACGGTTGCAAGAAAGTGCTTTACATTATTGAAAAAAACATTTAATATAGGAACTGAAATTTCAATCCGAAGAAATGCGCATCTCGGGAAAAACCGGATTTATTCGGTCTGCGTTAGACAACATACGGATGCGCTTCGGGTTTTAAAGGCCACAAAGCTGCTCTCTGAGGGAGGAGAAATCGGGGAAAATCTTTCTGTGGTCAAAAACGTGGTTGTACAGAACCCATGCTGCCGCCGTGCCTTCCTTCGAGGTGCTTTCCTGGCGTCTGGTTCCGTCAGTGATCCGGAAAAGTTTTATCACTTTGAGATTGTCTGCCCAACCGAGGCCAAAGCCAGGCAGCTCCAATCCATCATGACCTCCTTCCAAGTTGAGGCAAAAATTGTCATACGGAAACGGTCGTTTGTGGTATATATTAAGGAAGGAAACCAGATTGTTGATATGCTGAACGTGATGGAGGCGCATCTGGCGCTGATGGAGCTTGAGAATATTCGGATTCTCAAGGAAATGCGGGGCAATGTAAACCGCCAGGTCAACTGTGAGACGGCTAACATCAATAAGACGGTTTCCGCTGCCGTCAAACAGATCGGGGATATTGGCTTTTTGCGGGATGCCATTGGCTTTGAAAAATTGCCTCCGGCACTCGCCGAGATGGCCAGAGTGCGGTTAGCAAAGCCCGAGGCGACGTTAAAAGAGCTTGGAGAGGAGTTAAATCCTCCGGTCGGAAAATCGGGAGTCAACCACAGGCTTAGGAAGTTAAGCAGTCTGGCCAAAGCGCTGCGTGAGCAGCAGGCAGGGAACGGAGTGGCAGTGTACCATTCCATGTGCAATGAGGAGGAATATTATGACAAAGAGGACTGTAACCATTGAACTGGACTCCGGACTGGAGGTCAGGCCGATTGCGATGCTTGTGCAGCTTGCAACCAGCTATGAGAGCAAAATCTATGTGCAGAGCGAAGGACGGAAGGTAAATGCAAAAAGCATCATGGGGATGATGACGTTAGACCTTCCCGCAGGTGAGAAGGTAGTCGTGACGGCTGAGGGCGAAGATGAGGAAAAGGCGGTTTGTGATATTGAAAAATATCTGAGCAATAACTAATCGTGGAATCGTGAGGCTGTTTCGTACTCAGTGCGGAATAGTCTCTTTTTGTCTCATGGGAAAGTCCTCTTAGCTTTCCCGCAGGACAAAAAAGGTCCTATCGGGCCAGGATGCACACGGCGGCAAAACGGAAACATTTTGCTGGCGCAGCCCGCCGCAGGCAAAGAATCCTGCAAAGCAGGATTCTTATTCATATTACGAAAGGAAAAACGATGGCGTTTACACATCTGCACGTTCATACGGAGTACAGCCTCCTGGACGGTTCCAGTAAAATCAAAGAACTTGTAGCCCGCGCCAAGGAGCTTGGCATGGACAGCATGGCGATCACGGACCATGGGGCAATGTATGGAGTTATTGACTTTTACCGGGCGGCGAAGGAAGCCGGAATCCGTCCGATTATCGGCTGCGAGGTTTACGTAGCCCCGGGGTCGCGTTTTGACAGAGAGAATGTTCACGGGGAGGATCGCTACTATCATCTGGTCCTCCTGGCAGAAAACAATACTGGTTACCAGAACCTGATGAAGATTGTCTCCAAGGGCTTTGTCGATGGCTTCTACTACAGGCCGCGTGTGGATATGGAAGTGCTGGCTGCGTACCATGAGGGGCTTATTGCCTTAAGTGCGTGCCTGGCCGGGGAGGTTGCGCGCCTCCTCTCCCGCGGACTCTATGAGGAGGCAAAGCAGGCAGTCCTGCGCCATGTGGAAATTTTCGGGCGCGAGAACTATTTCCTGGAGCTGCAGGACCACGGAATCCCGATGCAGCGCCAGGTGGACCAGGGGATCCTGCGGCTAGCAAAAGAGCTTGCGATCCCGTTGGTTGCGACAAACGACTGCCATTATATCAATGCCGGGGATTGGGAGGCTCACGATATTCTTCTCTGCATTCAGACCGGAAAAAAACTTTCCGATGAGAACCGTATGCGTTATGAGGGCGGCCAGTACTACGTAAAGTCGGAGGAGGAGATGCGAGCCCTGTTTCCCTACGCGCCGGAGGCGATTGAAAATACGCACGAAGTCGCCGAGCGCTGCAATGTGGAAATTGAATTTGGCGTGACAAAGCTGCCGCGTTATGATGTGCCGAAGGGGTATGACTCCTGGGGATATTTGCGGTCGCTTTGCGAGGAGGGATTTAAGGAGCGCTATCCGGATGCGGATGACGCTTTAAAAGACCGCCTGGAATATGAACTTGGCGTAATTAAGAGCATGGGATATGTAGATTATTTCCTGATCGTGTGGGATTTTATCAATTTTGCCAAGTCGAACGGGATTGCCGTGGGGCCGGGGCGGGGCTCGGCGGCAGGGAGCATCGTAGCCTATTCCCTAAAGATCACAGATATTGACCCGATCCGCTATCAGCTTCTGTTTGAGCGGTTTTTAAATCCGGAGCGTGTGTCCATGCCGGACATTGATGTGGATTTCTGCTATGAGCGCCGCCAGGAGGTAATTGACTATGTCGTCGAAAAGTACGGAAAGGATCAGGTGGCACAGATCGTTACCTTCGGTACACTGGCCGCCAAGGGCGTTGTCCGGGACGTGGGCCGCGTGATGGATCTTCCCTACAGCCTCTGTGACCAGGTGGCAAAGATGGTGCCCGGAGAGCTTAATATGACGCTGGAGCTGGCGTTAAAAAAGAATCCGGAGCTGAGGACGCTATACGAGACCGACGATCAGGTGCATAAGCTGATCGAGATGTCCATGCGGCTGGAAGGGCTGCCGCGCCACACCTCGATGCATGCGGCCGGCGTTGTGATCAGCCGGACTGCGGTCGATGAATATGTCCCGCTCTCAAGAGGGTCGGACGGTACGATCACAACCCAGTTTACCATGACAACATTAGAGGAGCTGGGACTCCTTAAGATGGATTTTCTGGGGCTTCGGACGCTGACAGTCATAAAGGATGCGGTCGATATGATCGAAAAGAATCATGGAGTGAAACTGGATTTAAACGAGATCGACTACAACGACCAAAAGGTCATGGAAGCTCTGGGCACCGGAAAAAATGAGGGTGTGTTCCAGCTTGAAAGCGGAGGTTTTAAAAGCTTCATGAAGGAGTTAAAGCCGACCGGCCTGGAAGACATCATAGCTGGAATTTCCTTATATCGTCCGGGCCCGATGGATTTCATTCCCAAATATCTGAAGGGGAAAAATGATCCGGCGGCTGTCACGTATACCTGTCCACAGCTCGAGCCGATTTTAAAGCCCACCTATGGCTGCATTGTGTATCAGGAGCAGGTTATGCAGATCGTCAGAGATTTGGGCGGCTACACGCTTGGACGGAGTGACCTGGTGCGTCGGGCCATGTCAAAAAAGAAAGCGTCGGTGATGGAAAAAGAACGGAAAAACTTTGTCTATGGGAATCCCGGAGAGGGTGTAAAGGGTTGTATTGCGAACGGGATTGCCGAGCGGACTGCCAACCAGATTTACGACGATATGATTGATTTCGCGAAATACGCGTTTAATAAGTCGCATGCGGCCGCCTATGCGGTGGTAGCCTGCCAGACGGCATACCTAAAATATTATTACCCGAAGGAATTTATGGCGGCACTCATGACCTCGGTTATGGATAACGTTTCAAAGATTTCCGAGTATATTCTGGCGTGCCGGAATATGGGAATTACGATTTTACCCCCGGATATCAACGAGGGTGCGGGAAATTTTTCCGTCTATGCGGGGAGCATCCGCTACGGCCTGTCCGCGGTCAAGAGCGTTGGGCGTTCCGTCGTTGAGGTCATTCTCGCAGAACGGGCTGCCAACGGACCGTTCAAGACGCTGGAGGATTTCGTTGGCCGGCTTTCCAATAAAGAGGTCAATAAGCGGACCCTTGAGAACTTCATAAAGTCCGGGTCTCTCGACGGTCTGCCGGGAACGAGAAAACAGAAACTCTATATTGCTGCCGAGCTTCTGGATAATAAGGCGAAGGAGAAAAAGGCTGCGATGGAAGGGCAGTTAAGCTTTTTTGACATCGTGCCGGAGGAAGAAAAAGAAAATTTTCATGTTCCGTTTCCAAATGTGGGTGAATTTGAAAAGGAAATCCTTTTAGGCTTCGAAAAGGAAACGCTCGGCGTTTACTTAAGCGGCCATCCGATGGAGGAATACCAGGAAATATGGCAGAAAAATGTGACTGCGAAGACTTCAGATTTTATTGTCGATGAGGATGGAAAGACCATTGTGGAAGATGGTTCCAACGTGGTGGTCGGAGGAATGATAACAGCCAAAAAAGTGAAGACTACTAAGAAAAATCAGCTCATGGCTTTCATCACATTAGAAGACATGGTCGGGAGCGTCGAGTCCCTGATTTTTCCGAAGATCTATGAAAAGAGCAAGGAATATTTAAACGAGGACACGAAAGTATTCTTACGCGGACGCGTATCAATCGGTGATGATCCGGTGGGAAAGCTGATTTGCGAGGAACTTGTACCGTTTTCGGGAATTCCAAACGAGCTGTGGCTGCAGTTTGAAAGTCAGGCCGCCTATGAGCAGAAAAACGACGCGGTTATGACGGCACTCAGGGATTCGGAGGGAAGTGATCGTGTGGTTATGTATCTGAAAGCGGAACGCAAGTTCAAGCGTCTTTCTGAAAACTGGAGCGTGGAGGCAGGAGCGCCGCTCGTTGGAGTATTGGCTGGAATACTTGGTGAAAAAAATGTCAAGGTTGTGCAAAAAAGCATTGAAAAGACAGGAAAAATGAATTAGAATAATAGCGGTACGGGGACGGAAAAATGGCTCTGTATAAAAACCTGACGGACGGAAGGGTTTGTGGAGGAACGGATATGACAAAAAAACAGGTTAAGACAATCGGAGTACTGACAAGCGGCGGCGATGCGCCGGGAATGAATGCGGCGATTCGCGCTGTGGTGAGAACGGCAATCAGCAAGGGACTTAATGTAAAGGGCGTAATGCGGGGCTACGCGGGGCTTTTGCAGGAAGAAATCATAGACATGAGTACGCGCAGCGTAGCAGATATAATTAACCACGGCGGTACGATTCTTTATACGGCACGCTGTGAGGAGTTTCAGACAGAGGATGGGCAAAAGCTCGGCGCCGAAATCTGCAGAAAACACGGAATTGACGGTATGGTCGTGATCGGAGGCGACGGTTCCTTCCGCGGGGCGGGAAAACTCTCTGCTCTCGGAATCAATACAATCGGGCTTCCGGGAACAATCGACTTGGATATCGCCTGTACGGATTATACGATCGGCTTTGATACGGCAGTCAATACGGCCATGGAGGCGATCGACAAAGTCCGCGATACCTCGACTTCCCATGAACGCTGCAGCATCATCGAGGTCATGGGGCGGCACGCCGGCTATATTGCATTGTGGTGCGGCATTGCCAACGGTGCGGAGGATATTCTCCTGCCGGAACGCTATGACGGAAACGAGCAGAGCCTGATCAACCGGATCATCGAGAACCGTAAACGTGGCAAGAAGCACCATATCATCATTAACGCAGAGGGGATCGGACACTCCACATCCATGGCAAGACGGATCGAGGCAGCGACGGGAATCGAGACCCGTGCGACGATTATCGGACATATCCAGCGCGGCGGTACGCCGACCTGTAAAGACCGTGTCTATGCTTCCATCATGGGTGCAAAGGCGGCGCTTCTTTTGGCTGAGGGAAAGAGCAACCGGATTGTCGGCTACAAGGACGGAAAATATATGGATTTGGATATTCAGGAAGCACTTGCCATGAAGAAGGACATTTCGGAGGAGCAGTTTGCAATCAGCAAGATGCTGGTGCGCTAGAAAAAGGAGCGGCAGAATGGGAAAAAAAGAAGACGAGCAGATTGCCCCGCACTGTGATTTTATTCATGTCCATGAGGCAGTGGTCAGGCAGGTGCTGGAGGTCATGCCCGCGGGAGAGGAGTTACAGAAGCTTGCAGAGTTTTTCCGCATTTTCGGTGATTCCACGCGGATTCGGATTCTCTGTGCATTGAGTCAGTCGGAGCTGTGTGTCTGCGACATTGCGAGTCTTCTTGGCATGGGGCAGTCGGCAATTTCTCATCAGCTTCGCATTTTAAAGCAGATGCGGCTCGTCAAGTTCCGCAGGGATGGGAAAAGCGTTCTCTACTCCCTTGCAGACAGCCATATCGAGACAATTTTGGCGCAGGGAATGGAACACATTGGAGAGTAAGATATGAAATTTACAAAAATGCAGGGAACTGGGAACGACTATGTGTATGTAAACTGCTTTGAGGAAACCGTGGAGAATCCGTCGGGGACGGCTATCATGGTGAGCAGCCGGAACTTCGGAATCGGCTCGGATGGTCTGATCTTAATCTGTCCCTCCGAGACGGCGGACTGCCGGATGGATATGTATAATGCGGATGGCTCCCGGGGGACTATGTGCGGAAACGGTATCCGTTGTGTAGGAAAATATGTGTATGATCATGGTTTGGTTGACAAGACGGAAATTACAGTCGAGACGCCGTCGGGAATCAAGCGGCTAAAGCTTTGGGTAAAGGATAAAAAGGTGGATACTGTGACCGTCAATATGGGAAAGCCTGAGATTACCTCAGAGCTTGGAGAGGCAATTACGGTGTGCGGCCGGCCGTATACCTTTACGGGCGTGTCCATGGGAAACCCGCATGCGGTAGTCTTCTTTAACGGCTTGGAGAATCTGAATCTGGAGAGAATCGGCCCGAGTTTTGAGGAGCATGAGCGCTTTCCGGGGAGGACCAATACGGAGTTTGTGGAGGTCCTGAATAAGAAACGTGTGCGGATGCGCGTTTGGGAACGCGGTTCAGGAGAGACGATGGCTTGTGGGACAGGTGCCTGCGCGGCTCTTGTGGCCTGCGTGCTGAACGGCAGAACGGAACATGAAGCCGAGGTAGAGCTGCTCGGCGGAACGCTTTCCGTTAAATGGGACAAGGAGGAGGACTCTGTCTACATGACCGGACCGGCCGTAGAAGTCTTTCACGGAGAGATATAAGGGGTAAGGAGAATACGATGGATCATATTGACAGGGAAATACTACAGATTCTGCAGCAGAATGCCAGAACGTCGCTAAAAACGATTGCGGAAAAGACGTTTCTCTCCTCTCCGGCGGTTTCTGCGCGGATTGAAAAACTGGAAAAAGACAGCATCATAACCGGTTATCAGGCCCAGATTAATCCGATGAAGCTTGGGTATCATATCCTGGCTTTTATCAACCTGAACGTAGCGCCGGAGGACAAGCAGAAATTTTATCAGTATGCGGAGCCCATCCCGAATATTCTGGAGTGCAGCAGCGTGACAGGGGAATATTCCGTCATCATGAAGGTGGCATTCGAAAGCACAATGCAGCTTGACACGTTCTTGGGTCAGCTCCAGAAATTCGGGAAGACCAGCACACAGATTGTCTATGCGACCCACGTAGGGCCGCGGGGCGTGCAGGTCCGGGAAAAATCAGGGCATTAGCACCTGGCTGCCCCGTCTACAGAGAGGATCTCACCGCTTACATAGGAAGCCATGTCACTTGCAAGGAACAAGAAAGCATTGGCTACGTCCTCGGGCTTTCCGACACGCCCTAACGGAATTGTTGCAATCAGCGGCTGGATAACAGAATCCGGCAGCACTTTTACCATGTCGGTCTCGGTGACGCCCGGGGCTACGGCGTTTACGCGGATGTGGTCACGGCCGAGTTCGCGGGCCAGGGATTTGGTGATGCCGTTGACCGCAAATTTACTGGCTGGATAGCCGACGCCGGAGGGCTGGCCGTAGATGGAGACCATGGAACTGGTGTTTAAGATTACACCGCCTCCCTGTTCCTTCATAATCCGGGCGGCTGCCTGGGAGGCATAGAGGATAGAGAGGACATTCAGGTTCATGATTTTTTCAAAGTCCTCCGGTTTATAGGTATAAAGGCTCTCACTCTGGGAAATTCCGGCGTTGTTGACGAGGATGTCAAGAGCGCCGTATTTTTGTCTGATTTCGGAAAAAGCCCGGGCGATTTCGTCCGGCTTATTTAAATCCGGGAACATGCCCGAAACCTCCCAGGCGGGATTTTTTTCCTTGAGAGCGGAGAGGGCTTTGTCTACTGTTTCTTTGCGGGATCCAAACAGGATAACCCGTGCCCCGTTTTCAAGAAATTTCTCAACGATCGCGAACCCGATTCCACGGGTCCCCCCAGTGACGACGGCAACTTTGTTTTGCAGCAGCATGCGTGATCCTTCCTTTCTTTTTTCTTTTATCATAGCATAGTTTGAGTGATTTTCCAACTTATATTCACAGGGAGGGGGGAGACGGGTCCGCAAAGTCCGGGGCAGGGAACCGGGGCGTTTCGGCCGGGCTTCAGCACTGGAAGCTCTAAGCCTCTGCCGTGCC
>JAAWAR010000086.1 GCA_022792295.1 Lachnospiraceae bacterium | reverse complement strand
GAGGAGATCCATCTGGTGCTTCTTGATATTATGATGCCGGGGATGGACGGCCTTGAGATGTGCCGGAAAATCCGGGAGACGAACAATATCCCGATTATCATGCTGAGTGCGAAATCGACGGATCTGGACAAGATTCTGGGGTTGGGAACCGGCGCAGACGATTATGTGGTAAAGCCGTTTAACCCGCTTGAACTGACGGCCAGAGTCAAATCGCAGCTCAGGCGCTACACACAGCTCAATCCGCACAGCAGCACGGGCCAGAGCGCAAAAAATGAGATTTCGATCCGCGGCCTTACGGTCAACAAGGACAATCACAAGGTGGTGGTCTTCGGTGAGGAAATCAAGCTGACCCCGATTGAATTTGATATCCTGTTCCTTTTGGCCTCCAATCCGGGCCGCGTGTTCAGCACCGATGAGATCTTTGAGAAGGTTTGGAATGAGAAAGTCTACGAGGCCAATAATACGGTCATGGTACATATCCGTAGACTTCGCGGCAAGATGAAAGAGGATACAAGGCAGAACAAGATTATCACCACGGTGTGGGGGGTAGGATATAAAATTGAGAAATAACGGAAACAGGCATTTTTACATGCAGACGCTATCCAACATGGTCTACAGCGCCGTGATCGCCTGCCTGATTGAAGTGTTTTTGATTACCAATATTGACATGGTGGTGGGCTATCTGGAAAAAAGCGGATATGCGGGCGCTCCTATGCTTGTATTCTTCCGGCTTGGCACCTTGACAACCATCGCCTATGTGATAGTGGGAATCCTGATTTTTACCGTGACTTTTTACCTGCTGCAGGCAAAATCCCTGCGGTACATCGAGCGGATTGCGGCCGCAATCCAGAATATCTCAGAGGGAGACTTAAATACGACAGTGGAGGTCATGGGGGATGACGAATTTTCCATGATGGCGGTTAACCTAAACCGCATGGAAGCTGATATTCGTGAGCTGATGGACAAGGAGAGGGAGTCAGAACGTACAAAAAACGAGCTGATCACCAATGTGGCTCATGATCTGCGCACGCCGCTTACCTCGATTATTGGGTATCTGGAGCTTCTCTCAAAAGGAGGCCCCTTAGGACCTCAGATGCAGCAAAAATACATCGACATCGCATATACCAAGGCTAAACGCCTTGAAAAGCTGATCGAGGATCTGTTCGGTTTTACAAAGATGAATTATGGAAAGATTTCCATGAATTTGGGAAAGGTAGACATTGTAAAGCTGCTTAGCCAGCTTCTGGAAGAATTTTATCCGAGCTTTGCGGGCAAGGATCTGACTTATGAGCTGGTAAGCAATGTTCCGGCGCGGATTATCACAGCGGATGGCAATCTCTTGGCGCGGTTATTTGACAATCTGATCAACAATGCTATCAAGTACGGTGCAGAAGGAAAGAAAATCGTGGTGAAGATTCATGCAAATGAGGAGATCGTCACGGTGTCGGTTGTCAATTATGGCTATGTGATCCCCAAGGAGGAGCTTCCGCTTATCTTCAATAAATTTTACAGAGTGGAGCAGTCGCGCTCCCTAAATACGGGCGGGACCGGCCTGGGTTTAGCCATATCGAAAAATATTGTGGACATGCATGGCGGTACGATCGCGGTCTCGAGCGATTTAAACGGCACGGTCTTTACGGTAAAGTTAAAGGTGGATTTTGATGTCAACAGGGAGAATTTCAGGGCAATTGTATGAATAGCATAAGAAAAAGAATCAGCCTGGCGGCAGTGCTGGGGCTTTTGTTCATTCTTCTGGCGGGGCGGCGCTGTCTGGCGGCTGACCCTGCAGCCATACCGGTCACAATGGAAGTTTCCTCCGTCTACGGAAATGTGGGAAAGCTGGGAAGCCATGTGCCGTTAAACGTCAGCCTTTATGGGCAGTCGGCGGCTCCGTTTTCCGGTATTCTTTCCGTCAGCACACTGGAGAGCAGGGATGACGGGGGCTTCGAGGTCTGCCGTTATGAGTATCCGGTTGCGGTGAGTACGGCAGAGACAAAAAAACTTAGGCTGTATGTGCCGCTCGGGCAAAAGAGCAGGGAGATTGCCGTTATTCTGACGGATGCAAGAGGAAATAAGCTCCTGGAAAGACGCATTTCCTTTGACATTTCCAAAGAGCAGGGCCGGCTTTTGATTGGAGTGCTCTCCGACGAGTCTGAGAGGCTCTTATATCTGGATGACGTCAATCTCGATTATGGCATGGTGCAGACCGAAGTGCTTTTTTTGGATGAGACAACGCTGCCGTCTGATGCGCGGGGGTTGGAGCTTCTGGATGTGCTTCTAATCAATCATTTCGACACGGACACTCTTTCAGACGAACAGAAGGAGGCCATTTCCTCCTGGGCAAAAAAAGGAGGCCTTCTGCTTTTTGGAACCGGCGGGGAAGCAAAGAGAACGCTGGGAAGCTTTGCCGGGAAATTTGGGATCCAAGAGGAGGCAAAAGCCCGATACGAGGAGGTCGGCATGGGAGTCGAGTACGCAAAGGAGACACCGGAAGACGCCAACGTGGGTATGGTATGCGCAAGATTTTCACTTTCCGGCGGAGAAGATGTCTTTGTGAGTGACAGCATAGTCCTTTTGAAGAAGGCGGCCTTTGGAAAGGGATACGTGGGTGTTTTTGCCTTTGACCTGAGGGATACGGAGCACTTTGCGAAGGAGAATCCATCCTATCCCATTCGTCTTTTTAACGAGCTTTTGGGTGAGAACCGGATTGCAAATCTGTATTTTTACAGCTCTTATGGGGGAGATGAGGACTACTGGAACGCGCAGAGCACCGTGAATACGGGCAATGCGGACAGGCTTCCCAACCTTCCTCTGTATACGGCAGTTTTGGCTTTCTATCTCCTGACAGCAGGGCCGGGCTTGTATATGCTCCTGAAAAAAAGAGATTTGAGCCGTTATTATGGAGGAGCGGTGGCGCTTTTTGCCCTGGCAGGGAGCATATTCGTATATCTGATCGGCAGTGGGACACGGTTTACATCGGAATTTTATACCTGTGCGACGATTGCCGATATAAATGAAAATGGCACGCAGGCAAAAGAACTATCCTATTTGAATGTCCGCACGCCTGACAGCAGGCCGTTTTCTGTGCAGATTCCGCCGGAATACCAGGTCACGGTGCTTACGCAAAACAGTCAGTGGGGCGGAAACGGGCAGGAGGAGACATTAGACGGGAAGCGGAACTGGGGTATGAGCCTGCGGTTTGGAGAGGAAGGCACACGGATTTCCGTCAGGGACTCGCGTGCGTTTGAGCCGAGACTTTTTAAGCTGGAGCGAAGCGGGGAAAACAGCCTGGATGGAAAAATCACTTCCCGCCTGGAATATTTTGACGGACGGCTTTCGGGGACGTTAACCAACGAATTCCCGTTTCCTCTGGAAGACGGGGCTATTCTTCTCTATGGGCAGGTGCTCCCTCTTGGAAAGCGCATAGAGCCGGGAGAGACCATAGCGTTTTCTGACGAGGTGCTTCTTACATGGCCGGTGGGATTTTCCTACCTGCTTTCCCAAAGCCTCCTGCACGAAGGACGTCAGGAGACGGCTGCCGGAAATGAGAACATATATCTGCGTAGCCTAAGCCGTACAGCGCTGTATGCGTATTTTATAGATACGTATTACGGGAGATATGAGCCAAAGGCGCGGCTTGCGGCATTCGGTCCTGCGACGGGATCGGGAGAGGCTCTGGCAGAGGGCGGGCAGGTTGTAGACAGCCGGACTCTCTATACGGCAGAGCTCTGTGTGAGCTCCACACGGGATGGGCTCGTTTATCGGAGCGGTCTGACGCGTGCCCCGAAGGTGACTTCGGGAAGCGGGACGATTTACGGAAACGGAATGGCTCTGTATGGTACGGATCCGATGGCTGTCGAATATTTCTTCGATGAGGCCCTTTCCATAGAAAAGGTATCGTTTCTCCCGATCTCGGCAGAATTTTTAGATACTCCGGACTATGTCTATATGAGGCTGTTTGACGGCGAGGTGCATTTTTATAATTATGAGACAAGAAGCTATGATGCGGTAGATTTCATGCAGGTTGATTTCACGGCCGAGGAGCTTTTACCGTACCTCTCTGCAGAGAACAGCCTGTTGGTAAGATATACCGGACAGGAGGACAGCGCAGAGGGCTACAGTATGCTGCTTCCGATTCCGATGGTGACGGGGAGGGAGCGCTGATGCTGCGAATTCGGGGGCTGAAAAAGAAATTTAAAAATTTTCAGGCGTTAAACGGTTTGGATATGGATGTCGAGGAGGGGGCGCTTTACGGGTTTGTGGGCCCAAACGGCGCCGGAAAAACCACAGCAATCCGTGTGATTACCGGTCTCCTTAAGCCGGATGAGGGCACGGTGGAGATTGACGGCAAGGATGCATTTCGTTTTCGAATGGAGGTTCGCGATGCGTTTGGGTATGTGCCGGATGAGTTCGGCATGTATGACAATCTCAAGGTTGGGGAGTACATGGAGTTTTTTGCCGCCTGCTATGGCTATACGGGTTTGGTGGCAAGAAACCGCTGTATGCAGCTTCTCAGGCAGATGAAACTTGAGGACAGGGCCGATGCATTTGTAGACAGCTTATCACGCGGCATGAAGCAGCGCCTTTGTCTGGCCCGGGCCATGATCCATGAGCCGAAGCTTCTGGTCTTAGATGAGCCGACTTCGGGGATGGACCCGCGGACGAGGCTGGAGTTTAAAGAGGTACTAAAGGAACTTTGTGCTGAGGGAAAGACCATTTTAATCAGTTCCCATATGCTCTCGGAGCTTTCTCAGATGTGTACGGATATCGGTATTATCGACGCTGGCAGGATCGTTCTTGCGGGCAGTATGTCAGAGATTCTGCAAAAGGTCAACGACTCGAATCCCCTGCATATTCGGGTGCTCGAGGGGCGGGCTCAGGCCCTCTCTTTTCTCCAAGGGGATTCCCGCGTTAAAACGATTTCGATTCAGCAGGAGGACATTACAATCCAGTTTCATGGAAACAGCCGCGACGAAGCAGGGCTCTTGGAGGGGCTTTTGGCGGCGGGAGCCAGGGTGAACGCCTTTATGAGGGAGCAGGGAGACCTGGAAAGTATTTTCATGCAGATTACGAATCATGACATGGAAAAGGTGGTGATGCGGGGTGAGGAGTAATCCGGTGTACAGGCGGGAGACGACCGTGCGGGCGAGGAGTTTCCGGATGCCGCTTATCATTCTGATTTTTAACGGCTTGCTGGCGGTTGTTTCGCTGTTAAATATGTATCAGGCCGTGGCGCAGGTGCGGATTCTGGGACAGGTCCAGTATTCGAGCTTTCTGCAGCTTTATGCATTTGTAGCGACGCTGGAGTTTCTGCTTTTGATGTTTATTATGCCTGCGTTAACTTCGGGGAGTATCAGCGGAGAGCGGGAGCGGCAGACATTAGAGCTTTTATTTACGACGAAGATGACTCCGTCTGATATTGTAACGGGGAAACTTTTCTCGGCACTCGGTCAGCTTCTGGTGCTGGTGGTGTCAAGCTTTCCTGTACTTCTTGTGACCTTTGTCTATGGGAGCGTAGATTTTCTGGACCTGGGCATTCTCATGATCTGCTATGTAACGGTGGCGGTTTTTGCAGGCGGACTCGGGATTCTGTTTTCATCGCTGATGCGCCGTTCTACGTTTTCGAATGTTTGTACCTACGGCATGCTGCTCCTGATTGCGGCCGGTACGCTGCTGCTCAACCTGTTTCTTCTTAATATGTCGTCGCTGCGGATCCGTAACATGACGGTTCCGCTGGGTGAGGTAAAACCCGCTGCCGACTCTGGAGGAGCCGTATACCTGCTCCTTTTAAATCCGGTCATGACGTTTTGTGAGATTTTGCGGGGACAGGTTTCAGGGATAATAGAGAACGTTTCTCTGGAACGCTTTTTGGGGAGCGGGCCGGATAATTTTGTTACACAGAACTGGGTTTTTGTCAGCATTGGACTTCAGCTCGCAGTCTCTTTGCTGCTTATCTGGGGGGCTATTCGGGTCTTAAATCCAATCAAGAATGAGAAGAATTAAACGACAGGAGAGAGAATATGTTTTATATCGGCTGCCATTTGTCCTGTGCAAAGGGATTCTTTCCGATGGGGAAGACAGCGCTTGCGCTTGGGGCGACGACCTTTCAGTTTTTCACGCGGAACCCCCGCGGCGGAAACGCAAAGGCGCTTGATGAAAAGGACCTGGAGGCATTTTTGAAACTGAAGAAAGAGCATGGGATCGGTACGCTGCTTGCACATGCTCCGTATACCTTAAACGCGTGCTCGGCTGACGCTGCCGTACGGGATTTTGCATGGCGGGCCATGACGGAGGATCTGGAAAGGCTCGAGAGGCTTCCCGGAAATCTCTATAATTTCCATCCGGGCAGCCATGTCGGGCAGGGAAGTGAGACCGGGATCCGGCTGATTTGTACTCTTTTAAACGAAGTTCTGAAACCCGGCCAGCAGACAACGGTGCTCCTTGAGACGATGGCAGGAAAAGGGAGCGAGGTCGGAGGAAGGTTTGAGGAACTGCGAGAAATCCTTGACAGAGTGAAACTTTCTGATAAGATGGGTGTATGCTTGGATACCTGCCATGTCTGGGACGCCGGTTATGACATAGCAGAGGATCTGGATGGTGTGCTTGCGGAATTTGACCGGGTTGTCGGTCTTTCGAGGCTGAAGGCGGTGCACATAAATGACAGCCAGAATCCGCGCGGTGCAAAAAAAGACCGGCATGCCAGGATCGGTGAGGGAAAGATCGGGCTGGAGACGTTTGTACGAATTATCAACCATCCGGCGCTTGAGGGGCTTCCGTTTTGCCTGGAGACGCCCAACGAACTGGATGGCTATGAAAAAGAAATTGCACTTTTAAAATCAAAACGGAAAACGAACAGGTAGGAGGATTTTACTATGGGAATCATTAAGGCGGCAGTTGGTGCGGTCGGCGGAGCGCTCGCGGATCAATGGCTGGAAGTGGTCGAATCGGGCGAGATGAGCGATACGACGGTATTCTGTGAGGGCGTTCTTACAAGGCGCGGGCAGAATGTCAGGGGAACCGCCAGGACGGTCTCCAACGGCTCCAAGATTCGGGTGTATCCCAATCAGTTCATGATGCTGGTTGAGGGCGGCAAGATCGTCGATTACACCGCTGAGGAGGGATACTACACGGTCAGTACGTCATCGCTCCCTTCCTTATTTAACGGACAATTCGGTGATGCGCTCAAAGAGACTTTCGACAGGATCCGCTATGGCGGGGAAACGCCGAAGGAGCAGAGGGTCTTTTTTGTCAATCTCCAGGAGATCAAGGGCATCAAGTTCGGCACACGGACGCCGGTCAACTACTATGACAGCTTTTACAACGCGGAGCTGTTTCTGCGCGCACACGGCACCTATTCGATCAAGGTCACGGATCCGCTCAAATTTTATGCGGAGGCCGTGCCGAAAAACAAGTCGAGTGTTAATATTGACGACATCAATGACCAGTACTTAAATGAGTTTTTAGAGGCATTCCAGACGGCGATCAATCAGATGTCAGCAGACGGAAACCGGATTTCGTTTGTGGCCTCCAAAGGCCGTGAGCTTTCCAAATACATGGCAAACGTCCTCGATGAGGACTGGAAGCAGATGCGCGGCATGGAGATTCAGGCCGTGGGTATCGCCAGCATTTCCTACGATGAGGAGTCCCAGAAGTTAATCAATATCCGCAACCGCGGTGCAATGCTAAGCGATCCGACGATCCGCGAGGGCTATGTACAGGGGCAGATTGCCGAGGGGATTAGCGCGGCCGGCTCGAATCCGGGCGGTGCGATGGCCGGTTTTATGGGGGTCGGCTTAGGCATGCAGACCGGAGGCGGCTTCATGGGCGCGGCTTCGGCGGCCAATATGCAGCAGATGCAGATGATGGGCTATGGGGCGGCCGGTCAGGCCGGGAAATCCCCCATGCAGCCGGGCCAGGCGGCGCCGGTCGGTTTTGGTGCGGGAAATACGGCTTCGGCAGGAAGTGCACCTTTAGGCGGCTGGACCTGTTCGTGCGGACATGTAAATACCGGAAAATTCTGTTCGGAATGTGGAAGCCCGAGACCGGCTCCCACGGGCGAGTGGACCTGCTCATGCGGACATGTGAACACCGGAAAATTCTGTTCGGAATGCGGCAAACCGAGGAGCTGACAAAATGGCATTACTGGCTTATAAGTGCCCAAACTGCGGAGGCGGGCTGGCATTTGATCCTGCCTCGCAGAAATTCAAATGTGAATATTGCCTTTCTGAATTTTCAGAGGGCGAGATGGAAAAGCAGGAGGCCAAGAAGCAGGAGACGGAGAAGAAAGTGGCCGCCGACAGTGCGGCCGCCCTCTTTGTATGCCCGAGCTGCGGCGCCGAGATCGTCACGGACGAGACGACGGCGGCTTCGTTTTGCTATTACTGTCACAACCCGGTGGTGCTCTCCGGCCGGCTCTCCGGAGAGTTCCTGCCGGACTACGTGCTGCCGTTTGCGGTGAATAAGAAGAAGGCGACAGAGATTTTCCTGGAATGGATCGGAAAAAAGAAGTTTGTTCCGCGCTCTTTTTATGCCAATAACCAGCTTGAGAAGCTGACCGGCGTATATTTCCCGTACCTTTTGTATAGCTGTAAGGTGGATGGGGAGATGACGGCAGAAACCGAGCGGCAGAAAAGCTGGGTGACGGGAAATATCCGGTACACAGAGCACAAAAAGTATCAGGTAAAGCGGGCCGGACAGCTTGATGTAAAGAATGTGACGCGCAATGCTCTCTCCAAATCGGACCGGAGGCTTATCGAGGGCGTGCTGCCGTTCGACATGGAAAAACTGCTGCCGTTTTCCACGGGATATCTTTCAGGATTTCAGGCGGAAAAGCGCGATATGGAGGGGATAAAATTTACGCCGGAAGTTGAGCAGGAGGTCAGAGACTATACGCTGCAGAATCTGAAGGAAAGCGTGGAGGGCTACAACAGCCTCCGTGTACAAAACAGTGATCTGCGGATTAAAAACCCCAAGTGGGAATATGCTCTTTTGCCGGTGTGGGTCATGACCTACAGGCATAAGGCGGATCATACGGTCTATTATTTTGCAATGAACGGGCAGAACGGGAAGATCTGCGGAAAGCTCCCGGTTGATAAGGGAAAGCTTGCGGCCCTGTTTGCGGCGGTATTTTTTCCGGTGTTTGCGATCCTTATGGCAGGGGGGTGGTTCTTATGAAACGGCTGAGACAATGGTACATAAAACAGCGGGCACTTCTATGCGTGCTGGTTTTGGCTGTATGCGTCTTATCCTGCCTGCGGCTGCGCGCATGGGCCTTTGAGGCACAGCCGGATGCTGCCGGGCCGGAGAGCGTCTATGACTTTGCTGGCCTGTTTTCGCCAAACGAGAAGGAGGCACTTTCCAGAGAAGCTGCGGTTCTGGCGGAAACGATGCAGATGAGTGTGGCGATTGTGACGATCGACGACCATGAGGGAAGCGCGCAGGAATACGCGGACAGCTTTTACATCTCGGCCGGCCTGGGCACGGGGGACGCATACGACGGTGTGCTGTTTTTGATCGACATGGATGAGCGGGAGCTTTGGATTACGACCTCGGGGAAGATGATCCGGTATCTGACGGACAGCCGGATTGAGGCAATCCTGGACGACGCCTATGCATATATATCCGAGGGCGGCTATTACGAGACGGCGCAGGCGTTTCTTGCCGATACGAGACTGTGTTATGAAAACGGAATTGCCAGAGATCAGTATAATGAGGATATCGAGACGGGAAAGAAAAGCCGGTATCACAGCCTGGCCTGGTATGAGATCGCCTTTGCCTTTTTTGCGGCGTCCGCCTGCGGCCTGGCTGCGGTCGGGAGTGTCGTGCGGGAGTACGGAATGAAAGACATGGATTCACGGGTAGCGGCTAATTTTAAGCTTTCTTACCGGAAAGACAGCTCGTTTACGCAGGGGCTTAAAATGTCCGACGTGCTTTTAGGAAGCTATGTGACGCACGCTATGATTGCCGCCGCGAAAGGCCAGGAAGGTTCCAAAGGATCAAGAGGCGGCTTTTCAGGAGGGGGCCGGTCTTCGACACATCGGAGCGGCGGCCGTTCATTTGGCGGCGGAGGGCGCAAGTTTTAGCTTATGTTAAAAAAGGGGACGATACGGCATGAAAATCAATACGGTGGGAATCATCGGACGCGGAGCTTTGGGCGTTATGTACGGGAAATGCCTGACAGACAGCCTGGGCAGTGAAAACGTGTTTTTTATCGCAGATGAGGAACGCATAATGCGTTATCAAGGGACAGAGCTTTTGTGCAACGGGGAGCGCTGCCGCTTTTCTTACCGCACGCCCGCAAAAGCTATAAAGGCGGATCTTCTTATATTTGCGGTGAAATTTATGGGACTTCGGGCGGCGATCGAAGCTGCGGGGCCCTTTGTGGGAGAAAACACACTGATGCTGTCCGTGTTAAACGGTATCTCGAGCGAGCAGCTTCTTGAGGAGGCCTTCGGCTCAGCGCATGTGCTTTATGCCTGTGTGCAGGGCATGGACGCGGGAAAGGACCGGGAGAACGTTATGTACAAAAACGTTGGCTACATCTCCGTCGGAAATAAAGATAAAAGCCAAGATGAAAGGCTTTTGGCGGTGGCAAAGCTTTTTGAGCGGGCAGGGCTTGCCTATGAAATACCGGATGATGTGGTAAAAAAGCAGTGGAGCAAGCTCATGCTCAACACCGGGGTAAACCAGGTGACAGCGGTATACGGCGCACCTTATGCGGCTGTACAGAAAGAGGGCGAAGCCCGTACCATGATGATCGAGGCGATGAAAGAGGTACAGCGGGTTGCGGCGTACCAGGATGTGGAGCTGACAGACGAGGATCTTACGGGCTGGCTTTCGCTGCTTGATACGCTCAACCCCGAGGGCTTTACTTCTATGTGCCAGGATATGCGGGCCGGCAGAAAGACAGAGGTGGAGCTTTTTAGCGGAACCATGCTAAAGCTTGCAAAGGAGGCCGGGATCGCGCTTCCGGTGAATGAATTTCTTTATGAAAGGATCCGGGAGCTGGAAGGAGAGGGACAGCACGCATGAAAATCATGGTGATGGACGGTCAGGGCGGAAGAATGGGAAAAAGCATTGTCGAGCAGCTGAAAAAGCAGTTTCCCGAAGATGAGGTACTGGCAGTCGGGACAAACAGCATCGCGACCGCTGCGATGCTGAAGGCAGGAGCAGACGAGGGCGCGACGGGGGAAAATCCGGCCGTCGTCGGATGCAGGCAGGCCGATTTAATCATCGGTCCGATGGGCATCGTCATTGCCGACTCGCTGCTTGGAGAGATCACGCCCGCCATGGCTGTGGCGATCGGACAGAGCGAGGCGAAGAAAATTCTTTTGCCGGTCAATCGTTGCCAGCATTTTGTTGTGGGCTGCCGGGAGCTGCCGCTTGGAGAGTATGTGAAGCTGGTGATTGATGCGGTGAGGAAGGAAAAGAGCGGGCAGAATTAATTCTCCCGCTCTTTTTGGTTGTAAATCCGTGTCCATTCTTTTGTGCCTTCCACTTTTACAACCTGGCTCTGGTTCATATGGAGGAATTTGATGAGCTGATAGCAGTCAATCCAGATCTCGTTGTTTCCCTCCTTCTGCGATTCGTCAAAGATGAGCTGTAAGCCGAAATGCAGATGAGGGGTGTCGATGTTGTTGGTGTTTTCCGTGGTGCTGTAGCCGGTGCGGCCTAAGTATCCGATGACGTCCCCGGCGGTAACGGTGCTCCCAACCTCCAGATTGCTCTGATAGGGATAATTTTTGCGCAGATGTGCGTAGTAGTAATAGCGTTTTTTATCAAAACTCCGGATTCCGATGCGCCAGCCGCCGTACTGATTCCAGCCCAGAGCTTCAACGGTGCCGGATTCCACAGCGATCACAGGCGTGCCTACCTGCCCCATCATATCATGTCCGAGGTGCTGCCGCTTGAAGCCGTAGGAGCGTGCGACGCCAAAATCGTCATAATCGTTATAAGGGAACCCCTTTGCGATCGGCGAGTACGCTTTCAGGCCGTACTTTGTGACCCAGATCTTGGAGGGGCCTTCCTGTCCGTCACTGTTTTCATTGGGAGCAGTGTCAGGGGCCAAGGATTCCCCGTCTTCGGAAGGATTGGAAGCTTTGGCGGCTTCGGCAGGCACAGGCGCATCCGCTGCGTCGATTTCCTGCTCAAAATACCCGACCATGCCGCCTAAAACAGCAGTATAAGCCTCATGATAATAGGAATAGTACTTCATGT
>JAAWAR010000085.1 GCA_022792295.1 Lachnospiraceae bacterium | reverse complement strand
GTTGTCATGGTGGACACAGGGATCAGCCCCAAGCCCGAATACCCCTGCCAGGTCACGGCCTCAGAAGTGGCAAAGGCCGGCGGAGCTTCCTTGGAGGAAATAAAAAAACATGACAGGCTTTATGCGTTTCAAATCATGGGAAACGGCTCGGCTAAGATCCTCAACAACCTTTGCCGTGAAGGCAAAATAAACGGAGCCATTTCTTTGGGCGGCGGGCAGGGAACGCTTTTAGCTTCCATGGTAATGAAAGCTCTCCCCATCGGCTTTCCTAAGCTGATTGTTTCCACCATTGCAAATCTGCGTACCCCTCCCTTCGAAGGTGTGAGGGACACGCTGGTGATGAATTCGCTCGTGGATGTGAGCGGCCTGAATCATATTTTAAAGACCGAGCTGAGCAATGCGGCTGCGGCTATGGCCGGTCTTGTCCTGTTCGGAGGCACACAGGAGGCAACGGAGGCAGAGCAGAAAAAGACCGTGGGGCTGACCATGTTTGGTGTCACAACCCCTTGTGTGGACCATGTACGGGAAATCCTGGAAAAGAAAGGCTATGAAGCTATCGTCTTCCACGCGAACGGACAGGGCGGCAAACGTCTGGAGGAGATGGTCCGGGAGGGGCTTCTGGGAGCAGTCGCAGATATAACGACCGGGGAACTCATGCAGGAGCTCTTAGGAGGGAATTGTTCGGCGGGAAAGGACCGGCTTACGGCAGCTCCGCAGATGGGGATCCCGCAGGTAATCGTTCCCGGCGCGATGGATCTTGCGAACTTTATGCCGCCGTCCTCCCTTCCGGAAAAATATGAAGGCCGTCCATTCTATATGCACAATCCAAACCTGAAGCTTTTAAGGGCCAATGGAGAGGAAAGCGAAACGGCAGGCAGAATATTGGCAGAAAAAGTAAATGCCTCCAAAGGGCCGGTGGCAGTCCTGCTCCCGAAAAAAGGCATTTCACAGTATGACAGTCCGGGAGGACCCTTAGAGGATAGGGAAGCGGATGAAAGGCTGTTTGCCTCGTTGAAAAAAACTCTGCGGCCGGATATAAGGCTTTTAGAATATGATCTGCACATAAACGCCCCACAGTTTGCAGAGGCGGTTGCAGAGGAACTTATAAAAATTTATTAAAAAGGATGAGAGGATAGGGTATGAGGCGTGATGAAATTTTAAAACGGCTGCATGAAAAGGCAGCCATGGGTGAACCAATTATCGGGACCGGGGCCGGGACAGGCCTGAGTGCAAAAAGTGAGGAAGCAGGCGGTTCGGATCTGATTATCGTGTACAATTCCGGCTGGTTTCGTATGCAGGGGCTTCCCTCAGTGTGCGGAAATTTTCCTTTGGGGGATGCAAACAGCATCATGCTAAAGCTGGGGAAGGTCGTACTTCCTGTTGTCAAACACACACCTGTATTAGCCGGAGTGTTTGCAAACGATCCGTTTCGTGACATGAGGACATTTTTAAAGCAGGTAAAAGAGATGGGCTTTTCCGGTGTCCAAAATTTTCCGACTGTGGGAACGTATACGCATGTGTATCGGGAGAACATTGAGAGCGTGGGAATTTCCTATGAAAAAGAAGTGGAGATGATTCACATTGCGCATGAACTCGATTTACTGACGACACCGTACGCCTATACGGCGAAGGAAGCGGAGAAGATGACGAAGGCGGGAGCGGATATTGTGGTTGCGCACTGCCGCGGCACGGTTGGAGGAATGGTAGGAGTCGCCAAGGAAGGGATCATGACGATCGAGGAAGCATGCAAGCGTGTGCAGGAGATTCATGACGCGGTAAAGGAAGTGAACGAGGAGACGCTTGTGATCTGCCACGGAGGGCCGATAGCAGGGCCAAAAGATGTTGAGTATGTGTTAAAGCATACAAAGGGTGTGGCCGGATTTTATGGAGCGTCGAGCGCGGAGAGGCTGCCGGTGGAGGAAGCGATTCGGACACAGGTTGAGCATTTTCGCTCCGTTCGATTATAAAAATGAAATATAAATAAGGAGGATCAAAATGGGCAGACTGGAAGGTAAAGTAGCGATTATCACCGGAGCCGGCGGAGGTTTCGGGCGCAGAATGGCGGAGATTTTCTCGCAGGAGGGCTGCAAGATTGTTGTTGCAGACTTTGATGAGGAAAACGGCAAAAAGACGGTGGAAAAGGTCATGGAAGCCGGCGGTGACGCCCTGTTTGTCAAGGTAGACGTCACGGACGACGAGAGCACAAAAAACATGGTGGCAAAGACCGTTGAAGCGTATGGCAAACTGGATATTCTGGTAAATAACGCCGGAAAGCAGGGTGTAAAGAAAGATATTGCGCATATGGAAGTAGAAGAAATGATGCCGTATCTGAACGTGAATGTACGCGGTCCTTGGCTGTGCATCCATCATGCAGCTCCGGAGCTTGTAAAGACGAAAGGAAAGATCGTTAATATAGCTTCGATTGCCGCTCTCCAGGGGAGCTACGGCGGGACGGCTTACGGTGTCTCCAAAGGTGCGGTATTATCTTTAACGTATGCGGTTGCCAATGAACTGGGACTTTACGGAGTCCGCTGCAACTCGGTTCTTCCCTACTCCGCGGCTACGCCGGAAACACTGCGTTTACTGGGTGAAGAATTCCATGAGCTTCGCAAGTCGGGAAATCCGCTTCATCAGCTTTGTACGGCAGATGACGTTGCATATGCAAGCCTGTTTTTGGCTTCCGACGAATCCAGGAGCTGTTCGGGATTGAATCTTTTATGCGACTGCGGCGCACATGTCCGGTCCTGCCCGTTTGACCTGGAAGATTTCAAGAAAAATAACGTGTATGAAGGGGCGACACCGTTATATTAATACGGCTGTTTATAGCTTGAACCAAGGGAAGAAGATGGGATGCAGTAAAAATAAATAAAAAAGGAGAAGGTAAAGTTATGAAGAAAAAGGTTACAGCAATGTTTCTGGCACTGGCAATGACCGCTTCGCTTGCCGCTTGCGGACAGTCCTCCAATTCGGGAACAACGACGGAGGCAGCCGCGGCGACAGAGGCAGCCACAACAACGGCTGCGGCCGCAGAGGCAGAGACAAAGACAGCAGATGCGAGCAAAGAAGCTTCATCAGGGGAGAAATATCTTGTGGGTGTGAATATGGGTTCCATCGATCAGTCCTACTATGCGTTTCTTCGCATGGGCCTGGAGGAAGAACGAGGAGACGATGTGGAGCTGTTTGTCACGTACCATGAGTGGGATCTGACCACACAAATCAAGCAGATTGAGGATTTTGTCACCATGGGCTGCGATCTGATCGTTGTGGTAGCGGCGGATCCGGATGGGATTTTGCCGGCCTTAACGACGGCAAAGGAGGCAGGAATTCCGATCATTGAGATGGACTGTCCGACCAACTATTTCCCGGAATACAGCATTGGGCAGTTTGTGACGGATGATTACGATGCCGGCTATCAGTGCGGCAAGGCTATGGCCGAGTCCATGAACGGAGAGGGTGTTGTCCAGTCTTATGTAATAACGGCTACCATTAATTCCCAGAGGCGTCTTGCGGGCTTCTGCGATGCGATCAAGGAATATCCGAAGATAGAGAATGTATACAACGCAACGGAAAAATTTGACGCGACAACAGCGCAGACGGTTATTGAGAATATGCTTCTGGCACATCCGGAAACGACCGGTTTATTCACATCGAATGATAAAATCGGAAATGCGGCCGTTAACTTCTTCAAAGCGAATAACATAAAAAATGTCTGTCTGACACACGTAGCGGCCGGTACCCGTGATACCGTTTATACTTGGTTGAACGAGGGCTGGGATTACGCGGCATATGACCAGAATCCGGTAAATATGGGAGCGGCCGTTATGCGTGCTATTTATGACTACTTTGAAAACGGCACAGTCAGCACAGAGGCGACGATTATTCCAGGAGAAATGCGGTTTGCCGGCGACGAGTACGTCTGCGATCCGGTTTACTATGACTGATTGTAGGCTGAGTGTCTATGCTGCCACTGGCAGCATAGACATCCAAAAGACCGCATAAGAAAATGAGGAGGTTCGCATGAGCGCTGAATATATCATTGAAATGAAGGCTGTCAGCAAATCCTTTTATGGGGCAAAGGTTTTGTATGATGTAGATTTTAAATTGAAACCCGGCGAAATCCGCGGCCTTTTAGGTGAGAATGGCGCAGGAAAATCCACCATGATGCGGATCCTGAATGGAATTTATACCATGGATTCCGGTCAAATTTTTGTGGATGGGGAGGAAAAGCATTTTTCTTTGCCTAAAGATGCACGAGATGCAAAAATTGCCTTTGTTCATCAGGAAATCGCTCTTTCAGGAAATCTTACGATTGCCCAGAATATGTTCCTTGGCCTTGAAAAGACAACGGGAAAATATTTTGTCGATGATGCCTCCATGCGGGAAGCGGCAAGAGCCTCCTTGGAAAGCTTAAATTTAAACCTGAATGTAGACACGCTGGTTGGGACCTTAAGCGTCGCGCAGCAGCAGATGGTTGAGATTGCAAAGGCGCTGATGCAGGATGCGCAGGTGTTGGTTCTGGATGAACCTACGGCTGCACTTTCTGAAAAAGAAGTACGCTTTCTCTTTAAGCAAATGAGGCGATTAAAGGAAAAAAATGTCGCTGTCATTTTTATCTCCCATCGTTTAAATGAAATCGAAGAAATCACGGATACCCTAACGGTGTTGAGAGACGGTCATATCATTGCGGATGGTGTGCCAACAGAAGGGTTAACCTCAAATGAGATTATTGCCATGATGGTAGGCCGAAATGTGACGCAGTTTTATGGCAACGAAAAACCGCGGGGTACGGATGAGATTGTCTTTGAAGTAAAGGAACTGACAAATTCCGTATTGGATCATATAAGCTTCCAGCTCAAAAGAGGGGAGATCCTTGGCTTTGGCGGTCTGGTAGGGGCCAGAAGAACGGAATTGATGTCTGCAATATTCGGTCTGGATCCGCTTGAAGGTGGGGAGATTTTTCTTCACGGCAAAAAAATTGTAAACAAGAATCCAAGGCAGGCCATTCAGAACGGATTCGGCTTTGTCTCGGAGGATCGGAAGCGAAACGGGCTTATTCTGGTTCACAGTATTGCAAGAAATCTGACAATGAACGTCACCTCCACCTTTATCAAAGGGATCCACTATGATCGGAAGAAGGAGAAAGAGATTGTCGATGAGTATGGAAATAAACTGTCAATCAAAATGTCCGGGATGGAACAGCTTTGCCAATATCTCAGCGGAGGCAATCAGCAGAAGGTGGTTATTGCCAAATGGCTGGCATCCAATCCTGCGGTTCTGATCATGGACGAGCCAACCCGCGGGGTGGATGTAGGCGCGAAATCGGAAATCTATCAGTTAATGTCTGAACTGGCAAGGGAAGGGATTTCCATCATCATGGTAAGCTCCGAATTACCAGAGCTGATCAACATCAGCTCTAGGATTGCGGTGATGCATGAAGGGAAGCTGGGAAAGATTTTTGACGAGGATGAAATCGCGCAGAGCAACGCGGATGAATTGCAGAAAGAGATTATGTTCTATGCGACGGGAGAGAGGGAATAGGTATGGGCAAAAAAGAGAATAAACTGAAAAATATGTTTAAAGGCGTAGGCGGAGCGTTTTTTGCTCTGATTGTGATGGTAATCGTGCTCTGCGTCTTCACCAATACGTTCGCCACGCGTTTAAATTTTGTGAATCTGTTGAAACAGATTACCTGTAACTGCCTGCTGTCCTTTGGATTGACCTGCTGTCTGATCACAGGCTTTCCAGATTTGTCTGTGGGTTCTCATGTAGCCCTGGCAACCGTGGAGGTGTGCATGTATCAGAATATGGGTATGTCTTTGGAGGTGTCCATACTCGTTACACTGGTTGTCGGAATCCTGATCGGTGCGACAAACGGTTTCATCTACTCCCGGACGGAAATGCCGGCGTACATTGTCACGCTGGCCATGCAGAACGTTTTAAGGGGAATTGCGTATGTACTTACAAACGGCGGTGCAGTAATTGTTGCAAACGATGTTGGGATGAAATTCTTCAATCTGGCGAATGCAACCCTCCTGAATTGGATTCCTTACTCTACGATTATTCTCCTGATCGCGTTTCTCATCATTAATACGCTTTTAAAACGAACTGTTTTTGGACGTCATATGTACGCGGTCGGAGGAAACAGCAGTACGGCAATCTATTCGGGAATTGATGTAAAAAACATCCGCCTGGTGGTTTATACGATCAGCGGCTTTCTGGCAGCCATGGCGGGGATTCTGACTGCTTCCCGCGTTTACTCCGGTCAGCCGACCACCGGCGTGGGCTTTGAAGGCGAAGCGATTGCGTCTGCTGTCTTAGGCGGCGTGAGCTTTACCGGTGGCGTAGGGACCCTATCGGGTTCTTTAATCGGTATCTTGATTATGGGTGTTATGAGTAATGGCATGAACCTTCTGCAGATCAACTATTATTGGCAGCTTGTTGTGAAGGGAATCATTATTCTGGTTGCTGTTTATGTAGACCAGGTAAAGCGGTCGAAGACCAAATAAAAAAGAAAAGAGGAATAAAATTATGATGAAGTTAAATCATATTGGCCTTTTAGCCAATGACTGCGATGAGGCTGTCCGGCATATTAACACAATGCTGGGAGAACTGAAGTGGGAGTACTTTGATTTCTTCTTTCCGCAGGAAACTGTTTTTATTGGCAGACAATTCCACATTAAAACAGCGGTGGCAAACTTTGGGCCCATGGATTTTGAAATTCTTCAGCCGTATGACGGTGAAGGCTCCTATCTGCAGGAGGCTTTAAAGGAGCATGGACCGGGTCTGCATCACTTGGCATACTTTTTTGATACGATTCCGGAAATGATGGAGCATGTGGAGAAGCTTGAAAAGACAGGTTATAAGAGACTGCATGATACGGAGCGGCTTCCGGGCCATCCGACCATGTATCTTCAGGCGCCGGATAAGAGCATGATTTACGAGCTGCATGTGTAAAACCAAACAACAGGAGGGATTCGCTATGGGAGATCAGCAGAAAAACACGGCTCTTAACGGGCAGGAATGCCCGCAAAAGGGGCAGGCGGAAAAAGATAGCAGGCGAATCTCTCCGTCTGTTTTGCGGATCATGGTCGTTTTCTATATTTTGTGGATCATAAAGGAGTTAGTTTTGGGAATTTTCAAAAGGGAGGCAGACAAAGCTTCCCCTTGGCTTTTGGGAATCGCGGCAGGTGTACTTTTTATAGGAGCGGCGGGACTTTTATATTTGGAATGGCGTGACAAAAAGAAGCGGGAGCGTTAGGCTTTCCGCTCTTTTTTATTATACATTAAGGAGTCAATCGCAATAGCCTCCCGGCAGATGCCAGACTTGGCATATACGAAGGGTCAGTCAATAAATTCATGCCGTTTTTACGATTGCTGACAGCAATGTGCCCGGGCAGGAGCCTCTGGCCGAGCCGTTTGCGCCGGTAAATCAGATCTTTTCCAATAAAAAAGCGGCTCTCGCATCGGATTCACAGTCGGTTGCCAGCTTTTGGCCGCCCGGGATAATAAAAAGTAGTGGACGCTCCTGCAAAGCTGTGATAAAATTAAAAACAACAGGCTATGGCGGCGCTAAAAGCCCCAAAGGCCGAGAAGCAGAGATTCAAAAATGCCGGGGTTTCGTTTCCCTGGCGCTTTTTCGCATAGGCCTTTACAGATAATTTGGGCTGACGGGCATCTGTCAGCAGAAAGGACAGCGATGGAGCCGATCGAGTTTCGTGAGATTGCGTATGTGATGGCGGTGCAGGCGGAGAGAAGCTTTTCCGGTGCGGCGAAAAAGCAGTATATTTCGCAGCCTGCTTTGAGCAAGGTGGTCAGAAAGGTGGAGCGGCGGCTTGGTGTTCCGATTTTTGACCGGGGGTCGGTTCCCCTGAAGGTCACGCCGGAGGGAGAGGCAGTGCTTGAATATTTCAGCCGGATGCAGGAGCTCCAGGCAGAGCTTGAGCAGTGCTGTGAGGCCCTCAGACAGCAGAGGGAATGTGATCTGACAATCGTAGCACCTTCATTTTTCTGCACCTACATCCTTCCGCCGATTGTATCCGATTTTCAGGCGGGGAATCCGGATTATAACATCAAGCTGATGGAGACGAATGACAATGATCTGCGGGAATTTTTAAAGGCTGGGATTGCGGATATCGGAATCTCCGTCAATCGCGAGATGCCTGTGGAACTGGAGCTTGTCGAGATCAAAAAAGAGATGATTATTCTGGCAGTGCCGAGTGCGTATCCGGTGAATCGGGATTTAAAGGCGTATGCGCTGCGCTTTGAGGATATGGTGAGCGGCCGGCTGATGCAAACAGAGATTCCCGGCATCTCGATGCGGCACTTTGCGGATGAAAGATTTTTATTTTTAAAAAAAGGGAACGACATGCAAAGCCGCGGCATGAGGATCTGCAGGGATGCGGGCTTTTCTCCCCATGTCGTTATGGAACTGGATCAGCTTTTGACGGCCTACTATCTCGCATACGCAGGGGAAGGCGCGACCTTTATTCGTTCCTTTGTGCCTTTTTACACGGGCCGCACGGACAAGCTTTGTTTTTATAAAATTGATCATCCGGAGACGATACGCCCCATCCATCTGCTTCGCAACCGGAATATGGAACTGACGCAAAAACAGAAGAAATTTGTGGAATATTTAAAGGAATACCCGCTGCCCGGATAAAAGCATGGATCCGGATTCGCGGTATTCCTTTTTTGACATAAGCTTATGCAAAACGGGGTATTAGACACAGAGGCGGTAAAATGGTATGCTTAAAGAAAAAAGCCGGGAGGATTTTTATCATGAAAATTGAAGAAAAATTTGCAGGCCTTGGAATTGATAATGCACCGGGTCAGGAGGCTCTACAGAAGTCGCAGAAGCTTGAGCTGCGCGGAGAGAAGCTTCCCGGAGCAAGCGTGGATTTCTCACACGGTGATGTGGACGCGCATGTGCCGACGCCGGGCTGCTTTGAGGTATTTGCAAAGGGCTTTGAGGAGGGAGCGGCCCAGGCCTATACGCCCTACCGTGGGAGAAAACAGATCCTTGAGCATGTGGCAGAAAGCCTTTCTGTCTTTACGGGAGCGTCGATTGATCCGGCAAAGAACGTGATTTTGACACCGGGTACACAGGGCGCACTGTTTTTGGCAATGGGAGCCAATATCATGCCGGGGGACAAAGTTGCGATCGTGGAGCCGGACTATTTTGCCAACAGAAAGATGGTGGAATTTTTTGGCGGTGAGCTGGTTTCAGTGGTTCTTTCGTATGAGACTGCAAAAACCGGCGCGGGACTTGATCTGCATTCCCTTGAGGAAGCATTTAAGAGCGGGGTACGCGTTTTCCTGTTTTCCAACCCCAACAATCCGGTGGGCTGTGTGTACTCCTATGAGGAAATCGTAGGGATCGCGGCGTTAGCGAAGAAATATGCGGTAACGCTGATTGTGGACGAGCTTTATTCCCGTCAGGTATACCCGGGCATTCCTTATACGCATCTGTGCGCGCAGAAGGAGCTGCCCGATAATCTGATTACGATTCTTGGGCCGTCTAAGACCGAGTCTTTAAGCGGTTTCCGCCTTGGCGCAGCTTTTGGAACGGCGTCTATAATCGAACGCATGGAAAAGCTGCAGGCAATTATGGCGCTCCGCTGCAGCGGATACAATCAGGCGGTATTTATGACCTGGTTTAACGAGCCAAAGGGCTTTATGGAGGCACGCGTGGCGGCTCACCAGGAGATCCGGGACGTGATTTTGGAGATTCTGAAAAAGGCGCCAGGTGTCACGGCGAGGCCGACGGAGGGCGGGAGCTATCTGTTTGTGACAATTCCGGAACTGGAAGTCTCGCTCCATCAGTTTATCCGGATCGTCAGGGAGTTAGCCGATGTGATCGTTACTCCGGGTACGGAGTTCGGCCCGCAGTATCTCCACCAGTTCCGCATTAATTTTTCACAGGATAAGGAGAAAGCGGCCGCGGCCATGGAGCGGCTTTTGACCGTGTTGGAACGTTATCGCAAACATTGATAAAAAGGAGAAATCGGGATGAAGAAAATTGCATTTTTAGGCGGCGGAAAAATCGGGAGGACCATGGTGGCCCATGTCACGGAAAATAAGAGCGCAGACGTTGCATTTATATATGATCCGTTTATAAAGGATACGAATATCTGCGGGGTCCAGGTGGTTTCAAATCTGGATACAAGTATGTTTGAGGGGCTTGATCTGGTCGTGGAGTGTGCGACGGCGGAGGTTTTGCAGAAATATGCAAAGGCGGCGCTGGCCTTCTGCAGCATCATGCCATTTTCTATGACGGCCTTTCGGGATGACGCCTGGAGAGAATGCGTGGAAAAAGCGGCAGCGGCCCACGGCACCAGTATCTATTTACCCCATGGTGCGATTCTGGGACTCGACGGCATTTCTGACGGACAGAGTGTCCTGACAGAGGTCTCCATTGAGACAATCAAAAACCCGAAAAGCTTAGGGAGGGAGGATACGGTTCGCACGGTGGTATACGAGGGGCCCACAAGAGAGGCGGCCGGCCTTTATCCAAGAAACGTTAACGTCCATGCGGCCGTGGCGCTTGCAGGCCTGGGGTTTGACAAGACGCATTCAAAAATCATTTCCGATCCGGATGTGAATACAAACACACATCTGATCCATTTAGTCGGTCAGGGCATTGATTTTACACTTCGGGTTTCGAGCTTCTCCGAGGGCGGTGTGTCCGGGAAATATGTACCTCTCTCTGCATGCGGCAGTCTTGACAGAGTCTTAGGCGGTTTTGGGTTCCGGTTTGTATAGATGAGTATTCTCAGGCACAAAGGGGCTCTGTGAGTATGCAGACTCAGAAAGGGGAATCAGCATGAAAACGAAAATTGCGGCACGAATGGAGAAACTTCTTCCGTCGGGGATCCGAAAAGTCAATGAAAAAGCGCTGGCTATGGAACGGGCGGGGAGACACGTGCTTCATTTTGAAATCGGGCGTCCGGATTTCGATACGCCTGAATACATAAAAAAGGCATGTACGGAAAGCCTTGCAAAAGGCGAGGTATTCTATACCTCCAACTACGGGGATATGGAGCTTCGGACAGCAATTGCACAAAAACTGGCGAAACAAAATCACATTCCATACCAGGCGTCGGAAATGCTTGTGACAGTCGGCCTGTCGGAGGCGATTTTTGATCTTTTGTGCACTATCCTGGATGAGGGAGATGAGATCTTGGTCCCGGATCCGGTGTGGATGAATTACGTGAATGTCCCGCGGCTTTTAGGAGCCGTGCCGGTGAGCTATACGCTTAAAGAAGAACGGGATTACGAGATGGATCTGGATGAGATACGCGAAAAGATCACAGAAAAAACAAAGGCAATCGTCCTCGTAACGCCGAACAATCCCACCGGCGGCGTCCTAGGAAGGCAGACGCTTGAGGAGCTCTCAAACCTCGCCATCCAACAGGATCTTCTGGTGATTGCGGACGAGGTATATGAACGCCTAATCTATGATGGGGCAGAGCATGTGAGCATCGCCTCACTCCCGGACATGAAAGAGAGAACCTTTACCTTAAACGGTATGTCGAAGGCGTATTCCATGACCGGGTGGCGGTTAGGATATGTGGCAGCCCCCGAGGAATACATCCTGGCCATGAACAAAATCCATCAGCATAATGTGACTTGTGCGCCGTCGTTTGTCCAGAAAGCATCAATCGCAGCGCTTCAAGGGGAGACGGATGAGGTGGAAACAATGGTTTCCGAATACCAGAGACGCCGGAATTACGCGGTGAAGGCCATCAATGAGATCCCCGGACTCAGCTGTAAATGCCCGAAGGGTGCATTTTATATCTTTATCAATGTGAGGGAGCTGGGACTTTCAAGTGAGGAACTTGCAAAACGCCTCCTGGAGGAGGAAGCAATCGCGTTAGTACCGGGGTCTGTGTTTGGCGCATCTGGCGAGGGGTATCTTAGGATGTCGTATGCGAGCAGCTATGAAAACATTGTGGAAGGCGTGAAGCGGCTTCGGGAGGCCGTCGGACGCATACAAAAATAGCAGGAGGATGAACATGGCAAACATATTGGTTACGGAAAAAATTCATCCCAGTGGGATTCATATGCTAAAAGCGGCGGGGCATGAGGTCGTAGAGCTTGAGATGAACGCCGACGAGGATGTACTCAGAGAAAAAATGCACAACGCAGATGGAATGCTGGTCCGCATACGTCCGATCACACGCGGGCTGATGGAAGATGCAAAAAATCTTAAGATCATCAGCAAGCACGGTGTCGGTGTCGATAATTTTGACCTCGAGGCTGCGAAAGAGCTCAAAATCACGGTGACAACCGCGCCGGATGCAAACGGACTCTCCGTGGCGGAGCATGCGATGGCCCTCCTGATGAGTCTGGCGAAAAACGTGATTCCGGTAACGCAGGCCTATAAAAAAATCGGCTTTGCGGCCAAAAATTACAGGGAGGGCGTCGAGCTTACCGGAAAAACGCTGGGAATCATCGGCTGCGGAAAGATCGGCCGAAGAATGGCAGCCATGGCGAAAAACGGCTTCGGAATGCGGGTTATCGCTTATGATCCCTATCTGGCAGAAGTACCAGAGGGTGTTGAGCTGCTTTCCGAGAGAGAGCAGGTCTTCCGGCAGGCAGATTTTGTAAGCATTCACTGTTATCTGTCCGACGAGACGTTTCACTGTGTGGGTGAGAAGGAATTTGAGGCAATGAAGGACACGGCGCTTCTCATCAACTGTGCCCGCGGGGCAGTCGTTCATGAGGAGGCTCTGATCCAGGCATTGAAGGAAGGAAAAATTGCCGGAGCCGGGCTTGATGTGACCGAGGAGGAGCCGTTAAATCCAAAGAGTCCTCTGTTTGCGATGGAGAACGTTTTGGTAACGCCGCATTACGCGCCGGCGACGAAAGAGGCGGCGACAAAGGTGTCCGAGATCGCCGCGCAGAACCTGATTCGCTTCTTTGAAAACGGAGAGGTAGTGGGAAAGGTTGTCTGAGAAAAACCATTGCAGCTTAGAAGCGGATAGAGGAAGTACAGCGGAAAACAAAAACAGCGGGGACTTCTGCATCGGAATCATGCAGAGTCCCTGCTGTTTTTAGTTTTTAATCGGGAACAGAACTTCCGCCTTAAACAGATCACCGTCAATCGTAAGCTTAAAGTTTCCGCCTTGCAGCTGCGTGAGATCTTTGGCGATCGAGAGGCCCAAGCCGCTGCCCTCGGTCGTACGGGAGACGTCGCCGCGGACAAAACGCTCGGTCAGCTCATCCGGACTGATATTTAAGGCAGAGGCAGAGACATTTTTAATGGAGAAGGCAACTTCCGAACCGCGATCTTCGATTCCCACATAGACACGTGTGTTTTCAAGGGCATATTTGAATGCGTTATTATAGAGGTTTTCCAGCACACGCCACAGTCTGCGGCCGTCAGCTTCGATGATGATGACCTCGTTCGGCAGCGTATTGACAAGCTCGAGCCGTTTCAGCGCATACTTTTCTTCAAATTCACCGTTTGTCTGCTGAACCAGCTCGACGATGTCAATATCCGTAATCTCCAGGTTCATATTTCCGGAGCTGGCCTTTGACGCTTCGACTAAGTCCTCCGTCAGGGTCTTTAGGCGCTGCGACTTTTGATCCAGTACCTCAAGATATTTCTGGATTTTGGGATCCTCTATGTGCTCGCGCTTGATAAGATCCACATAATTAATGATAGAAGTAAGCGGTGTTTTGATGTCATGGGACACGTTGGTGATCAGATCCGCTTTTAGCCGCTCTCCCTTGACCTGTTCGGCCAGAGCCGTTTCTAGGCCGTCGCTGATTCGGTTTAGCCCTTCTGCGAGACCTGCCTCCAGGCTTGAAAACTTTGTGGTATCCACCTTATAGCTGGTTTCTCCGGAGGCAATGCGGTCAATGGCCTCATGAAGCCTGTCGGTCTGCTCGGAATTGCAGTAAAGGTAATAAAATACCAGAAGATTACCCACAATCCAGGCGGCCATTGTAGCAATAAAGGGGGCGGAGCGAAACACCTGTTCCTCATTTTGCAGAATTAAAAATGCGGCCAGCGTAATCAAAAACACATTACCGCTTAAATACACAACAAAGCCGACGGTCAGCCTGAATTTAAAGGTGCTTTCGGAGAGCGCCTCCGTCAGGTCGTATAAAAAACTGTTTTTCCAAAGCGTTTCGGCCTTGTAGCGGCGAAGAAGGCTGAAAAAGGTCAGAAGGCCGCAGAAATAAAGGAAGGCGAAAGTCATAATCCGATTGGCGCGGATCCAGTAGTTTTCCGATACGACCAGATGTGTGAGCTTGGCGGTAAACGGCGCCGCAAAGCGGATGCACACCCAGGTTACAAATGCCATGATAAGGAGCATAAAATCGGTCCGGATCTTATCGAACGGATACAAAGAGATTGTTTTATCCCCCAGGCTTTGGTGGCCGGAAGCAAACAAAAGGAAGCACAAAGTCAGAAAGCAGCCCGTGAGCCCAACCGCCAGCAAATAGATTCCGTTGATAAACGAGCGGCGGGAGCTTGTGTAGTCCTGAAACTCCTGGGCATAATCATCGTTTGCCTTATAGCTTGTGTCAAGCCCAATGACAATATAATTCTGATTGCCGTTATACGGATTGTTTTTTGCCATCATGGCCGGGATGCTTGGAAAGGTGGAGTCAAAATTCGTCCGCACGACCAGATCCGTGGAATCTCCGGCGTAGTATACGTATTTTCCGAGTGCCATCATGCTGTCAATGCTCATCTCTGGCGCATTCGTATGGATCTCATAGATCGCATTGTTGTTTGAATAGAAGGCAACACGGAAATAAAAATTCGTAAAGTCCGACATGAGCCGGGAATAGATGGAGTAATAGGAGGAAAACCGCCGCAGGATTTCGTATGTTAAATCCGGCAGAGAGGCAAAGGACTGATCCGGGCCGGTCAATTCCTCCTCTGACTGATAGCAGCGGTACAGGACATAAAGCTGTTCCTTGTCTTCCTCTGTCAGGTTTTCAGGGCTCCCCTTTAGGGCATAGTGGTCGGCCTCGTCGAGATAATAGCCCAGAGACTTTGCATAAAGGATAATATCGTTTAACGTATAGGATACGCTGGCATCCGGGCCGGAGGAGGTTTCCAGAACGACTTTATTATAATCCACTTCACCGTTGGTCTCAAAAATTTCCTGATATTGAATGTAATCAAAAATGCTTGTAATATCGCCCTGAACCTTTTTGTTAAAATCAGGAGATTGTTCAAAGGCCTCCTCTTTCACCCAGGAGATGCCTCTGCCATAGTTCCCGTTTAAGTACATGAAACCGATTCCGGTAAACGCGATGCAGGCAAAGAAAAAGTGAGAAAAGCCGACGAGCCGTTTCAGGAGCGAGGTTTTCGTATTTTGATTCATGAAAGCTCTCCTTACTGTTTCTCGATCTTATAGCCGACACCCCACACCACCTTCAGATAGCGGGGATCTTTGGGGTTAATTTCGATTTTTTCACGGATATGACGGATGTGGACGGCAACCGTATTATCCGCGCCGATGGCATCTTCATTCCAGATTTTTTCATAGATTTGGTCAATGGAGAAGACTTTGCCGGCATTCTTGACAAGGAGGAGCAGAATGTTGTATTCGATCGGGGTCAGCTTGATTGGCTCGCCGTCCACCGTGACCTCCTTGTTTTCATCGTTGATCAAAAGGCCCCCGCATTTGTAGATCTGCGAGTTGCTCTGCTGGTTTAAGTTTCCGAGCTGCGTATAGCGGCGGAGCTGCGATTTGACGCGTGCAACCAGCTCCAACGGGTTAAAGGGCTTTGTTATGTAATCGTCGGCACCGATATTTAAGCCCAGAATCTTGTCCGTGTCTTCGGATTTTGCCGAAAGAATGATAATCGGGATGCTGCTGGTCTCCCGCACCTTGAGCGTGGTACGGATTCCATCCAATCCGGGCATCATGACGTCAACGATCATCAGATTTACCTCATGGGTCTCTAAAAGCTCCAAGGCCTCATAACCGTCAAAGGCTTTGATTACCTCAAAGCCTTCGCCGGTCAGATAGATGTTGATTGCTTCCACAATTTGTTTATCGTCATCACAGACGAGTATTGTTTGCATATGCGTTCCTCCTTGCATCTGCCAAAATCTGCCGCAGTCTGCAGATTTTAGTTAAAACGGAAAACGGCGGTACCATAGGCCGGAAGCGGATAGGCAAAGGAATAGGGCTGTCCGTCACATTCCTGCTTTCTTGCCCGAATTTTTAAGGCGCTGTCGCCGCGTCGGTAAAGCCCATGCAGATGATCGAGGAGCAGCGTATAGACCCCCGGATTCGGTACGCCGACACGATAGTCCTCCCGTGCCATGGGTGTAAAGTTAATGATGAACAAAAGGTTTTTCTTTCCGGTCTCATCGCGGCGGATAAAGCTGAAAATACTCCGGTCTCCATCGTTTGCGTTGATCCAGGAAAAGCCGTCAAAATCACTGTCTAAAGACCAGAGCGCCGGATATTTTCGATAAAGATGTAAAAGAGCGCTGCAATATGCCTGCAGGTCCTGATGGAACGGCTCCTCTGCGAGATACCAGTCCAAGGCTGTCTTTTCATCCCACTCGTGATATTGGCCGAAGTCCTGCCCCATAAACAAAAGCTTTTTTCCGGGATGACCGATCATAAAGGTATAGCCGGCTTTCAGATTGGCAAATTTATCCTCCGGATACCCCGGCATTTTATTAATCATGGAGCATTTCAGGTGAACAACCTCGTCATGCGACAGGGTCAGAATATACTGTTCACTCGTAGCGTATGTGATGCCGAAAGTCATCTTGTTGTGGTTGAATTTGCGGAAGTAGGGATCGAGCTTCATATACTCGAGGAAATCATGCATCCATCCCATATTCCATTTAAAGGTAAAGCCCAGCCCGCCGGTCTCTGGTCCTTTTGTGACGCCCGGCCACGCAGTGGACTCCTCAGCGATCATAATCGCACCGGTCAGATGCCCGGTGAGAACACTGTTTAAATGGCGGAAGAATTCGATTGCTTCCAGGTTTTTGTTTTCCCCATATTCATTGGGGATCCAGTTTCCCTCACTCCGTCCATAGTCGAGATAGAGCATGGAAGCGACCGCGTCAACGCGCAGGCCATCCACATGATAATTTTCCACCCAGTACATGGCGTTGGCGATCAGGAAATTTTTAACCTCATTTTTTCCGAAATCAAAGACTTTGGTGCCCCAGTCGGGATGCTCGCCTTTCCTCGGATCCGCGTATTCGTAGAGCGGTTCACCGTCAAAGTCTGCCAAACCGTGGGCATCGCGCGGAAAGTGTGCCGGAACCCAGTCAAGGAGCACACCGATCCCTTTTTTGTGGAGGTAATTGACGAAATACATGAATTCTTTCGGAGTACCATAACGGGAGGTGGGGGCATAATAGCCAGTTACCTGGTAGCCCCAGGAGCCGTCAAACGGATGCTCTGCGATCCCCATGAGCTCCACGTGCGTATAGCCCATCGCTTTTACATAATCCGCGAGCTCGTGGGCGGCCTCCTTATATGTATAGTACCCATCCTTTTCAGGCCGGTCTTTCTTTTTCCAGGAGCCAAGATGGACTTCGTAGATGGCCATCGGAGCCTTTGCGGGGTCTGCCTTTCTGCGCTCTGCCATCCAGACGCCGTCACTCCATGCAAAGCCTGTGATGTCTGTGGTGACAGAGGCCGTTCCCGGGCGGAATTCGGCAGAAAACGCGTATGGATCTGCTTTATAAAGTAAATCCCCCTTTTGTGTCGTGACCGCAAATTTATAGAGCTCGCCGGTGCCAAGGCCAAAAACAAACGCTTCATAAATACCGGAGTCCGCCAACGGCGTCATCGGCGTAACGGTAGTATCCCAGCCGTTAAAATCTCCCACTACGCTGACAGACTTTGCGTGAGGAGCCCAAACGGCAAAATACATTCCGGCCTTTCCCTTATAGGTTTTTGGATGAGCACCGAGCTTTTCAAAAATCTTGTAATGGGTACCCTGCCCGAACAGGTAGCGGTCGAGCTCGGAGATAAAACCCATCCCGACCTGAGGCTTTTTTTCGACTTTCGTATTTTTTTTAGCCGTTTTAGCCATTGCTTATTCCTCCATCAATTTCAGGATTACGCCGCCATTTGGCGGAAGCGTGACGGAAAGTCTGCCGTTTTCAACAGGAATCGCCGGAGTCTCTGGAGCGAGCAGGTTATTTGCATAAGATGCAGTGCCCGGAAAGAAAGAAACCGGGATCTGGGCGGCTGCAGGCGAATCGTCGTTGTTGACCGCCGAGATAAGAAAACAGCCGTCTGCCTGGCGCAAAAACGCATACTGGCGGTTGGTTAGAAGAAGCTCCTGATAGGAGCCGCCGTGAAACGCGGGATACGTTTTATGGACAGCGGCAAGAGCCGCAATGTGCTTTGTCAGCGCGCAGTCCTTTGCAGCGTCATGTTCTAAGGACAGAGCGGGCCTTAAAACGGTATCCGACGTTTTAGAACGCTTCCCTTCAATCCCCCATTCACTTCCATAATAAATAGAAGGAATTCCCGGCAGCGTGAACAAAAGCTGATAGACGGGGAACAGATGGGCCGGGTTGTTTAATTTGCTGGCAATCCGGTCTTCATCATGGTTGTCCACAAAGGTATACAAACGGCCGCCGACCGCCTCCAGGCGGCGCACGTTGTGTGCGATCTCAAAATAATTGTGATCGTTGTGTGCGGAATAGAAGGCCTTATGGAGCTCATAATTTGTCACGGAGTAAAGCATCTCCTGGTTAACCCAGCGGCCGTACTCCCCGTGGATGACCTCGCCCATGAGCCAGAAATCTTTTTTCATCGGCGCGGTGCGCGCGCGAAGTTCCTTCATGAAGCCAAAATCCAGAACATTTGCGCAGTCGAGGCGGATACCGTCGATGTCAAATTCTTCGATCCAGAAACGGACAGTTTCAAATAGATATTCCCGGACGGCCGGATTCCAGAGATTAAGGCAAGGGAGCTCAAAATGTCCCTGCCAGGCATCATACCCAAAGGGGTCGCCAAGAGGGCTTGCCCATCCGAAATTCACACCTTTATACCAGTCTTTGTAGGGGGATGCCTCTCGATTTTTTTGGATGTCCTGAAACGCAAAAAATTCACGTCCGGTATGATTGAATACACCGTCCACAACGACACGGATACCGCTTTCATGGCAGTCCATGACAAAGCGCTTAAAATCGTCACCGGTCCCGAGCCGTCTGTCAATGAGACGAAAATCCCTTGTATCATATCCGTGTGTCGAGGAATCAAACAGCGGGCCGATGTAGACGGCGGTGCAGTTTAACGCTTTCATATGAGGAATCCAAGAAATGAGGGTTTCAAAACGCGCCGAATCCGAGCTGGTCTCCTCATTTACAGGATTTTCCCTTGGAGCCCCCGTAAGGCCAAGAGGATAAATATGATAAAAAACTGCCTGTTCGTACCAGATGCTCATGTCAGGTCAAACCTCCCGTATCTCCCGGTTCTTTAAGCTGCGCAGAAGAAACTGATAGCGGAGCTGTGCCGCATTCAGCTCATAGATATAGCAGTCGATCAATGTCGGGTCCACGACATGTTCAAACTGATTCTGGGCAGAAAGTATTGCTGTTTTGCTGATTTCGATCTGCTGCATCAGCTCTGCCGTATCTCTTGTGCGTTCTCTGCGTGCCTTTCGTGAAACGGTTTTTTTATTGTCAGAAAAAATCATACACCCACTCTCCTGTTATAGTCTGGTTAGTGGTAGTATCGCCAGGGATTTGCCAGGATATTCATTTTCTGGAAGTCCCAAATAGTTTGTTTCTTAAAACGATAGGTAGTTGAACCGTTACATTTTAACATTTTTTCAGAAGTTCGTCAACGCTTTGTACATAATCCCTCGCTTTGCGCAAAATCGCCAAATTTTATTTGTGACATTTTAACGAAAATAGAGGCCCTTTTTTTACACTTTTGAAATTGACTTTTGGCCGAAATTCAGCGATAATAGGCACATATTCAAAAAGATCATTTCTTTTATCAACATTTTATATCAGCAGTGTTCATGAATTGCCCGATTCGGGCGCAGATTCCTGAAAAACAAGAAAAATAAAGAGTAAGAAAAGGAGGGGATCGTTTGGCAGCGCTGTTTGTACTTTTGTGCTCTGCTGCGGTGACGGATTGAAGGTATGGGAGAGTGTTCCATATCCAGATTTTAGGCGGGCTGATGGCGGGGGTCATGTATGCAGCCTTTTTTGGGAAACCCATAGGGCTGGACTGGCTTGGCTTTTTTGGATTTTTTGGCCGTACGCTGGCAACCTGCGCCGTCCTGTATCCGTTTTTTCTATGCAGGTTTTTTGGAGCGGGAGATATTAAGCTTGTAGCGCTCTGTATAGGCTTTCTGGGTGTGGAAGACGGTTTTTTGACAGTTTTTTTCGGGCTTTTGGGGGCCGCAGTGTGGGCGTTTCTGATGCTTAGAAAAAAAGGAGAGCTCTGGGCAAGGCTTTGGCGTCTTATGGAGTTTACAGTACGCATTGGAAAGACGCGCCGCCTGGAAGCATATCCCGGACGGGAGACAGGGAGCGGGCTTATGCGTCTGGGACCGTGGCTGTTTGGCGGATACTGCCTGTATCTGGCGCTTTCTTAAAAAGCAGGCAGAGAGTTTTTTGGGGCAGTGTGCGGTCTGGAGTCCGGGACGAAAAGGAGAGGATACATGAAAAAAATCATGGCGGTTTACGATGAGGACCCGTTTTACGCGGAGCGCCTCTCGGATTATATCAACCGGAAGGAACGAGGGATCTTTAAGGCGCAGGCATTTACCTCAAAGGAGTCACTGGCCGAGTATTCCAGAGGGCATGAGATCGACGTCCTGCTGACGGGCGATGTGTCTGACTTTGAGGGAACCGATACGATTTCCACCAGACAGAAGCTGTATCTGACCGGGGATGAACATACGGCAGGCCCAAACTGCATTTACAAATACCAGTCCGGCGACGACATCATCCGGGAGGTAATGGCAGTTTACTGCGAACTTCCGGAGGCAGCCGCAATCTTTCCGGGGCTGAAAGAAAAAGGCAAGCAGATTGTCGGAATCTATTCCCCGGTGAACCGCTGCGGCAAGACCTCCCTGGCCCTCGCAGTCGGACAGCTTCTCGCAAAAGAGGAGAAGGTTTTATTCGTCTGCCTGGACAGCTTTACGGGCTTTACGGGTCTAATAGATGAGTGCTGGAAACGCGATCTCTCGGATCTGATTTATTACTATAAACAGGGGCGTTATAACGCGATCCGGCTGAACTCGGTCATTTACTATCTGGGTGATATGGCATGGCTTCCGCCGATCCGCTTTCCGGAGGACTTTAACCAGATTTCCTCCGGTGAGATGGCGGAAATGATGGCGCAGATTTTGAAGGGAAGTGACTACGAGACATTGGTTTTGGATATCGGCGATTATGGAAAGCAGGTGACGCCCCTTTTGGAGATTTGCCAGATGGTCTATATGCCTGTCCGTGAGGATGCAGTCTCGCGGGCAAAGCTAAGGGAATTTGAGGAATATCTGGAGGCGGCAGGAAAACGCGGGTTAAAGGAAAAGCTTCAGGAACTCCATGTACCGATCATGACAGGGCTCAAACGGATGGAACATTTTCCGCAGGAGCTCTTATGGGGAGATATGGGAGACTTTGTGCGGAAGTTATTAAAGGGGCAGAGAGACCTATGGGAGAACGAAAACGCGAGCTGCGGGAACAGATTTTAAAGGAGATAACCTATGAGCGCCAGATGAGCGACGAGGAACTATGTGAACGCATCGACGGGGAGATCATGGCGTGTGCAAGGGCAGAACCGATGCCCCTAAAGGAGAAGCTGAAACTTCAGAAAGAGCTGTTTGATTCGTTTCGCAGGCTTGACGTATTACAAGAGCTCGTAGACAACCCGCAAATCACAGAGATTATGGTAAACGGACCGGATACGGTATTCGTAGAGAGCGGAGGAAAAATCAGGCAATGGGAAAAAGTGTTCGAGTCGAGGGAACAGCTTCTGGATCTGATCGGGCAGATCGTAAGCCGGGTAAACCGAATTGTGAACACGGCGTCCCCGATCGCCGATGCCAGGCTTCCTGACGGCTCCCGTGTGCATGTGGTGCTAGAGCCCATTGCCCTCAATGGGCCGATCCTCACAATCCGGAAGTTTCCGGAGCCGATCACCATGAAACGGCTTTTGGAGTACAGGAGTATCTCTGAGGAGGCGGCAGAGCTTTTAAAGCTTCTGGCAGCAGCGCGCTACAATATCTTTGTCAGCGGCGGAACAGGGGCAGGAAAGACGACATTTTTAAACGCACTGTCAGAGTTTATCCCTGCCGGGGAACGCGTGATCACGATTGAGGATTCCGCAGAGCTCAAACTTTCACACATCGCGAATCTGGTGCGGCTGGAGACAAGGGATGCAAATGCACAGGGGGAGGGAGCAATCGGGGTAGGCGCACTGATTCGGGCGGCGCTGCGCATGCGCCCGGATCGGGTCATCATAGGCGAGGTGCGTGGAAAGGAGGCATTGGAGCTTTTGCAGGCAATGAATACCGGGCATGACGGAAGCTTTTCCACCGGACACGCCAACGGTCCGAAAGATATGCTCTCCCGTCTGGAAACCATGGTGCTAATGGGGGCCGAGCTTCCCCTTGCAGCGATTCGAAGCCAAATCGCGTCTGCAGTGGAAATCATGGTGCATGTGGCAAGGCTGCGGGACAGAAGCAGGAAGGTCGTCGCGATCGAGGAGGTGGACAGATTTGAAAACGGTGAGATTTTGCTTAATCCCCTGTTTTCGTTTCAGGAGGAAGAACCTGACAAAGGGGCAGGAGGAGAAAGGTGCAGACGGGAGGAGAGAGTGGCGGGGGAGCTTAAACGGGTCGGGACGCTTAAACACTGGGAAAAGCTCAAAATGGCAGGGTATTCAATATGATAGATATTGCCTGGACAGGCGGGAGTGGCTGCTTTACGGGGCACAGGGCACACTTTATCTGGCGCTGCTGGTCTTTGTGTTTTACCGGAGTATAGGCTTGTTTTTTGCCTTGCTGCCTGCTGCAGCAGTTTATCCGCTTTTCCTCCGGCCCGGCTTAAACCGAAAACGGCTGGAAGCCCTGCGGCTTCAGTTTAAGGATGCAATTCTTTCGGCTGCTTCGGCGCTAAACGCAGGGTATTCGGTGGAAAATGCCTTTGTGGCCGCACTTGGAGAGACGGAGCGGGTCTACGGAAAGGAGGCTATGATCTGCAGAGAGCTTGGGCTTTTGCTCTCAAAGATCCGGCTGAACGGAACCTTTGAGGAGGCGTTTGAAGATTTTGCTGCAAGAAGCGGACTTGAGGAGGTGAAAAGCTTTGCCGAGGTATTTTTGGCTGCGCAGAAAAACGGCGGGGAGCTCATGAAAATCATCGCACAAACGGCGGAAATCATCGGCGAAAAAATCCGGGTACAGGAGGATATCCTGACGGCGACGGCCTCCAGACGGATGGAGCAGCGGTTTATGCGTGCAATCCCGATCCTGCTCGTATTTTATATGGAACTTACTTCACCGGGCTTTTTTGAAATTCTGTATACAACGGTTCTCGGACGTCTGATTATGACATGCTGCCTTGGGGCCTACCTCACCGCATGTAAGATCGCGGACCTGTTTTTGGAGATTGAAGTATGAAAAGAGGGACGGCAATAAAAAGTGCGGCCTGCATGGCAGCCGGAATCTCGTTTTATTGGATGACAAGATGGTTCGGAGTGTCTGCACCGGGACCGGAGGAAGGCATTCTTAAACGGAATCCGGTTGGAGGCGGCGAGGCTGTCTACGAGTTTTTAGTGGAAGGGCTGTCTGAAAAGGAGTTTCCTATGAGCCTTGCGGTGCCGGAGCAGAGACTTACAGGAGCACAGTTTAGAGAGGCGGTCCCCAGGGCGATGGAGCTTCTTTGCGAGCGGATCGTGGGTGAAAATTCCTCCCTCCTTGAGATCCGGCAGGATATGAGACTTGTACGGGAAATACCGGAATTTGGAATCGAGGTTTCCTGGGAATCGGCTGCACCGGAGATTGTAAGCAGCCAGGGGCTTGTAGATGCAAAAGACCTTCCTGCCGCGGGAATCGAGGTGATCTTGCTGGCCAGGCTCTCCAACGGCCTGTGTGAGGAGAAGATTGAGATTCCGGTGAGAGTATTCCCAAAGATGCTTACATCCGGAGAGCGATTTCAGGCGGCTTTAGAGACATTAGCGGGCAGTGAACTGGAGGCAGGGGAAGTGCCGCTTCCCATAGAATTTGAGGGAAAACGGCTGACATATCAGAGCCGTAAAAAAACCGGAGATTTTTTGCTGCTCTTTCTCGGAGCGGCTGCTGCGGCCTGCCTGCCCCTGAAAGAAAAAAGGGATCGGGAAAAAGGAAAAAAACGGCGGGAGGAGCGCTTCATGCGCACGTATCCCGATCTGGTCTCACGGTTTCTCATCCTCACCGGAGCTGGCTATCCGATCAAGCAGGCGTGGAAAAAGCAGGTTTTCGATTACCAGAAAAGCCGGGGACGTTTTGTGAACCCTGTCTATGAAGAAATGGAGATTACTCTGAATCAGATGGAGACGGGGACGCCGGAGGCAAGGGCGTACGGGGAATTTGGAAGGCGGGCCGGCCTGCGGCCATATGTGAAGTTTGTTTCACTTCTGCAAAGCAGCCTGCAGGTGGGCGGGAAAAATCTGCCGACACTTTTGGAAGCAGAGATGGAGGAGGCGTTGAAACAGAGAAAGGACTTTGCAAGGAGAAAAGGGGAAGAAGCCTCTACAAAGCTCCTGCTTCCGATGTTTCTGATGCTAGGAGTCGTGATGGTACTCGTAGTTTCGCCGGCGTTCCTTACGCTGGCATGAAAGGAGAAGCAATGCTGCATTTTAAAGAATTTTTATTGGAGGAAGACGCGGTCGGAGTCATTGAGGTCGTATTGATTCTCGTGGTGTTAATCGGACTTGTAATCGTGTTCAAGGCACAGATCAACAAACTTTTGTCCGGGATTTTTTCGGAGATTAACAAGCAGTCCAAAGAGGTATACTGACGATGCGAAAGCCGGCAGAGATCACAGTGTTTCTGAGCCTGATTCTGGTATGCGTGGGTTCCCTTCTTATGGGACTTTTGGAGTCGGCGAGGACGGCGGGCGCCAGGCTCTACCTCCAGATGGCGGCAGATTCGGCTCTGTCCTCCGTAATGAGCCAATATAATCGGAATCTCTGGGATAAATATCAGCTCCTTTTTTTGGAGTACGAATCGGAGGAGGCTGTTGAACAATCTTTCCAGGATTTTTTTGAGTACTATCTGAAGCAGGAAAATCTGTATCCGATGAGAACGGAGGAGATCGCTGTTTTGGAAGCCGTAAAGCTGGTGGAAAATGGAGGGCAGGCGCTCGAGGAGGAAATTCTTTCCTATATGCAATACCGCCTGCCCGGGGCTGCGGCCGATCTTGCAGGCTTCACAGAGGAAGCGGCCGAGGCAGCGGCAATGGGAGACTTTAAAAGCCTTTTAAGCACCTGCAGACAGGTGGGGAAGGAGATGAGAAGGCTGGAAAAGCGTCGGGCCGCGGTGGAAGCTGCGTTAATAGACCTGCAGGAACAGACGGAGAAGACAAGAAAAGCGGCAAAGCAGGAGAAGGCAGGGCGGTTTCGTTCGAATGCAAAAAAGTTAAAACGGGAGCTGGCACGATTTCCGGATCATGTCTCGGCTTATGAGAGAGAGCTCCTGCGGTTTACAGGGCAAAGAGAGGGCCTTTTTGAAGACGATGAAAGGAACGGATTTTTTGGCAATGAAGCCGAGTTGACTGTAACCTCCTGCAGGGAGCAGGAGCGCTTAGCCTGCATGGAGATGGAAAAGACATCGGCAGAGAATCTGAAGGAATATCAAAGAATGGAAATGGCACTTGCAGAAAGCGGGGAGTCTCTTGAGGAAGCGATTTCCCTTCTTGAGGAAGAAACGGATGGGGAGGACAGAGCCGAGGGAGGAGAAACGGACTGGGATGGGATACGGGCCTGTATGGAGGCCGTGCAAATACCAAAACCGTTAAGCAGGAGAGATGTCGATGAGGAAAAAGCGGCGCTGCTTGACCGTCTGGAGATGCTTTTAGAGGAGGATCTGCTGGAACTTGTACTTCCGCCCGATGCGGTGGTATCGACCAGGAGAGTCTCTTTAAAGGGAATTCCTTCCTCTCATATATGCGCTGCCATAGAGACTGGAAAACCACTTGAGCAGCTTTTGATTAACGAGTATGTCTTTTTGAACTTTGATTCCTTTCTGAGCAGGCAGGAAAGCGAGGGTAAGAAGGAAGAAAAGGAACTTTTTTACGAACAGGAATATCTTCTGTGCGGCCATGCGGGAGACCGGGAAAATCTGCAAGAAACGGCAAAACGGCTTTTAGCTGCACGCGGCGGCGCAAATCTTCTTTATCTTTTAAACTCGCCCGAGTTCAGAGCACAGGCGGAAGCGCTTGCGGCTTCTGTGTCGGCAGGGAATGCGCCCGTAGAGCTGATCTTGTCCCTTTTTATCCTGGCATTGTGGGCGTTTGGGGAGGCTGTGGCGGACCTTCGGAGTTTGTTTGCGGGAGGAAAGGTGCCGCTTTGGAAGAACACAGGCACATGGAAAACCGGTTTGGACGAGCTGCTTACGTTGAATTTTTTAAACCGGGAAGCGGGGCAGGGCGGCCTAGAAACGGGCAGAGAGTATGCGGATTATCTGCGGCTTCTGTTTGTCCTCGAAAAACGTGAGGTTCGGAATTTCCGGATGCTGGATGTAATCCAATGGAATATAAGAAAAAAACAGGCGGATTTTGCAGTGGCAGACTGTGCGTATGCGCTCTCGGTAAATGCCAGGGTTTCCGAACGGCATCTGTTTCTGCTAAAGGATTCCTATATCAGGGCGGTCTCTGCGGCCGCATCCTACTAAGGAGGTGAATGGCAGTGCGCTCTTTTGCGGAAAGGATCATTCGGTTGCATGAAAAAAATATGATGACTCTCCAAGTACCATATAAAAATCCCCTTGACAATTCGCCTGAAAAAAAGCCGAAAAAGAGCGTACCGCCATTCGCCTCCGCCCTCTGCCGTCTCCTTGCGGGCCGCGTGTCCGCCAGCCTGACGGTGGAGGCCGCCATGAGCCTTCCCTTATTTCTCTTTTTTTCCGTTTCTCTGATGCAGCCCATGCATTGGCTGGACAGGCAGAGGAAGGTGCAGACGGCGGTAGAGAGCGTGGGCGAGGAACTGAGCATGGCACAATATCTGGCAGAAAGCGATGAAAAAAATCGGTGGTCGGATGCGGCGGCCGGGCTCTTTCTGAGAGGAAAGGCAGGGGCCTACACAGAGGGAATACAGATAAAAAAGGCACGAGCTATGGACTCAGACGGGCTGGTCTGTCTGGAGGTCACTTATAAGGAGAAGCTAGTATTTTTTTCACTGCCTGGGATTAGAATCACCATGAACGCGGCCTCCAGGCGCCGCCCCTGGATCGGACTCGATGGAAAATTAAAGACAAAGGGAGCAGGAGGCGGACAGGATGAGGCAGATGAGAAGACGGTTTTTGTCGGAGCCGGTATGGGCCGCTATCATTTATATCGAGACTGCCATTATATTTCCAATCAATACGAGGCCATACCGGCAGCGGCAGCCGGACAGAAAAGAAACCATTCAGGCAGCCGCTATACACCTTGTTCCAGATGCAGTGGAAAGGAGCCGATGGCCGAAACCGTATACATAACGCCGGAGGGCAAGCATTATCATTCGGATAAGGCCTGCAGCGCGATGGCTTCTTATGTAAGAACGGTTTTGCTTCAGGAGGTGGAGCATCTGGGCGTTTGTTCTTACTGTGCACGAAGGGGAGGAAAAGAATGAAACTATTTTCGGCAGTCCTAACTTGGGGGGCCTGGCAGGACATAGAAAAGCACTCTCTTAGCAACGGCTTTTTGGCTCTTTCCGCCGGCCTGGGACTTGCGCTGTGTATCAGTGAAAAGCGGGCCGGAATGGCGGTACTGGCCGCCATACTGCCAGGTCTTGTGCTGCTTACGCTTGGCAGGCTTACCTGCGGCGGAATTGGGAGGGGTGACGGATGGTTTTTTGTGGTATCCGGGTTTTATTTGAATCTGTGGGAAAACGTGTGGCTTTTGGTGTCCGGGCTCATGCTCTGCGGCATCTACAGCTTGGTGCTGGCTGTGCTGCTGGCGGCCCAAGGGAGGAGCGTAAGAAGGTTAAGACTCCCGTTTATTCCGTTTTTGCTTCCCGTTGGCCTCTGGCTGTCATTTTTTTCGTAAAGCGGTTTAAGGGCCGCGCGGAGGCCAGCTTTACGGTAGAGGCCGCGCTGGTTTTATCAGCCGTTTTTTTGGCGCTGGGAGCCTTGATTCAGCATGCATATCGCCTGCATGATACGGTGACAGGGAGCATGATCCTTGAAGAAACTCTGGAACGGGCAAGGCAGAATCGGAGTGAGGAAAAGCCGGCGTCTTACTTTGCGGAAGAAGGGGAAAAGACTGGGAATCCCAGGCTGTGGCTGGGAAGCTACAGCTTAAAGATAAGCGTAAAGGAACGGCAGGCAGCAGGGACGGCAGCAGCGGGAGACTGGATAAAAGAGATAGAGATGAAACCGTTCAGGCCGGAGCACTCTCTGCGCAGCTGCCAGGCATTGTTGGAGATGGGGAAGAACAGGAATGGAAGCTGAATTTAAAAGAGAAATGAACCGGAATTATCTGATCCTGCGGCCTGGGAAGGGGAAAAGCGATACCTATACGACGCGTATGCTTTCCGAACATTCCATACCGGGGCTGCTTTCGTTTCATGAAAAGCAGATCAATCAGGAGATACGATTCTATTACGACATCACCTCCAAGCAGCCGCTGGAACGGATTTTAGAAAACCGTTCCATTCATGCGGCGGAGGTCCGCCGCATGCTTACCGATCTGGTGACAGCGTTAAGGCAGTTGGAGCGCTTTCTGCTGGATGAAAGCCAGATTTGTCTGAATCCGTCTTTCATCTATGTGGAGCCGGATTCTTTCCAATGCTTTCTGTGCTTGATCCCCGGGCTGCAGGAGAGCTTTTCAGAAAGCTTTAGCTGTTTTTCCCAGTATCTCCTGGACCATGTAGACCAAAACGACGGGGAAGCGGTTGTGCTGGCTTTTGGAATTTTTAGGCAGAGCCGAAAAGAAAATTTTGGTATGGAAGATATTGAACGGGAGCTGCAAAAGACAGAGGGAAAGCGGGCAAAGACGGAGGAATCCTGGCAAAGCGAGAAAGCGGGTCAGGGGGAAGGGAAACGGACACAAATACCAGATCGGCAGCAGTCCGGGACGGGAAGAAAGCAAGAATGGCATCCGGAGCAGCAGGAAAAACAAAATGAGGCGGATACACCGGAAGAAACCCTGCCGTACGGGATGAAAGCAAACTGGAAAATCCTTGGTGCAGCAGGGGGATTTTTGGTATTTATCCCTATAGCCGTATTCCTGCTTTTTGGAATAGACGGACTTATACAATATAAATGGCTGATCGGGGCGGCAGAACTGGTGATTCCGGCCGGAATCATGCTTGGGAGCGGTTTGGGCCAGCCAAAGGCAGGCGGTATGGATACAGCGGAATATGAGGTAGAAAAAGCGGAACTGGAGGTTCTTTTCAGAGAGGATTACGAGAAGGAGGGCGGGAAGCCGGAAGGAGTCGGACCGGATTTTCGAAAGAACGGCATGGATGAAGGGGACATACAGACCATGCTTCTGACCGCACATCCAATCGTTTCGGATTCACATCGGCTGCATCCGCTAGAAGGCGGAGAGGAGATCGCGGTGAACTATTTTCCTTTTCTGATCGGGAAAAACAAAGATATCTGTGATTTCTGTCCGGATGCCCCGGGAATCAGCCGTCTGCATTTGAAAATAGAGGAGACAAAAGAAGGCTACAGGGTTACCGATCTGAATTCCACCAATGGAACCAGTATAAACGGCCGTCTTCTGCAGACAAATGAAAGCTGTCCGCTCCAATCAGGGGATACGATCGGGATTGCAGATACGATGTATCAATTCCAATAAGAAAAATCTCATTCCTTCCTATGGGTATGAAAAGACACGGCTGCCCTTCCACTCACATCGTTGCGGACAAAGGGAAAGTATGTTATACTTCTAAGCATGGAAGGGCTGAAGGTATGGAGTGTGGCTTAAGAAAGCGTGCTTATGTAAACGGAATGCTGATCGTGGCAAATGTACTTTATTTCCTGTACCTGGAGGCGGCGGGGTCGTCGGAAGATGCATATTTCATGTATCAAAAAGGAGCAGTCGTAGCGGCAGCAGTTTTGGAAGGGGGAGAGTATTATCGGCTTATAACGGCAATGTTTATGCACTTTGGTATTCGCCACCTGATAAATAATATGATCGTGCTGCTCGCTCTTGGCGATAATTTGGAGCGTGCGCTGGGCCATGTAAAGTATTTGATTTTCTATCTGGCCTGTGGGATTGGTGCGAACTGGCTTTCCGCCCTGTTTACGCGTTCAGACAGGCTGGTTGTCTCGGCCGGAGCCTCCGGTGCAATTTTTGGTGTAGTCGGAGGGCTGCTTTCGGCGACTTTGATGAATAAAGGGCAGCTGGAGGAGTTAAGAACCAGGCAGATGATCAAAATGATAGTGCTGTCTTTTTTTATGGGCCTCACCAGTCAGGGAGTCGATCATGCTGCCCATGTGTTCGGTCTGCTTTTCGGCGTAGTGTTCGGTGCCGTTTTGTATCGTTTGTCCAAGAGCAAGGTACGCCAGGACTCTGAGCAAAAAAATTATATGGAGTGAAGGAGGAATTGTGTCATGAAGAAGGAAGACTGTATTTTTTGTAAGATCGCAAACGGGGAAATTCCGTCATCCACCGTATATGAGGATAAAGATTTCCGTGTGATTTTGGATCTGAATCCGGCCTCAAAAGGTCATGCGCTGATTTTGCCGAAGGAGCATTATAAGGATGTATGTGAGTTGAATGCAGACGTAGCGGCTAAAATTCTTCCGCTTGCCGCCAGAATTGGAACAGCGATGGAAAAAGCCCTGGGCTGTGCTGGATTTAATCTGGTTCAAAACAACGGAGAGGCAGCGGGGCAGACGGTGTTCCATTTCCATCTCCATATTATTCCGCGTTATGAGGGAGGCCCTTCTATCGTATCCTGGAGGCCGGGGAGTGTATCCCCAGGGGAACTGGAAACGACAGCCGCAGGAATCCGGGCCGCATTATAACCGTTTCGCTTACTAAGGAGAAATTATGCCGCAGAAAGATGATACAATGCTGCGGGAACTGATTGATAAATACGCGAAAGTTTTTATGAAGCTGGCAGCAAGAAGGGGCGTCCCATATGATGACGTAGAAGACATAGTCACGGATGCACTTATGGCGTTTTATAAAAGCAAAAGCTATGAGGAAGTGGCCGGAAATCTGGATGAAGCGAGATTTGCCGTGTGCCGTATTGTAATCAACAAATGTGTGGATTATGCCAGAAAGAACAGCCACATGCTCATGGTGGATGTTGGGGAGCATGTAGGAGAGCTTAAAAGCAGCAGGAGTATTGATCCAGAAAGGGAGATCATTGCGAAGGAAGATGCTGCCCGTATCAAGGAATGCCTTCTGGGAATGAAAGAAATTTGGAGAGACATAGCGTGGATGTATTTTATCGAGGAACGTTCAATCAGTGAGATAAGCAGACGTCTTGAAATCACGGAAACGGTCTGCCGTTCCCGGATCTCAAGAGCGAGAAAATATTTAAGGGAAGAATTAAAGGATCTTTTAAGGTGAGTCTATTGACCGGCCGAGCATTCGTGAATCAACGCTATAATCGTAGAGACGGCGTTGCTTAGATGGCTTTGGTCCATTGCTTCTATAAATTGGCGCCGGTTTTCATAGGTGCTTATAACGGTCTCATATAAAGTGTCGTCTGTAAGATTTTTTTCTTCGAGAACCGTTGAAAAGCCTTGTTCGGCGAACGAATTCGCGTTAAGAATCTGATCACCGCGGCTGGCCTCAGCCGACAGAGGGATCAAAACATTCGGTTTCCGTAAAGCCAGAATTTCGCAGATCGAATTTGCACCGGCGCGGGAAATAACCATGTCGGCCGCGGCAAACAGATGCCGCAGCGGGCGGTCCACATATTCATATTGAACGTATCCGGCAGTGCCGATCAGCGATTCATCCAGATGGCCTTTGCCGCAGATATGGATAAGCTGGAACCGCTCGAGAAGCCTTGGAAGGATTTTGCGGACGGCGTCGTTTACATGCACGGCGCCGAGGCTACCGCCGATGACAAGGATAATCGGTTTCTGCGCAGACAGATGTGTATACTGCAGCCCCGCAAGCCGGTCGCCGCTTAAAAGTTCCGCCCGAATCGGCGAGCCCGTAAGGATCGCCTTGTCTTCCGGCAGGTATTTAAGGGTTTCCGGAAAATTATAGCACACCTTATTTGCAGAGGGAATACAAAGCCTGTTAGCGAGTCCGGGCGTCATATCAGACTCATGGATAATGATCGGAATATGGAAATGCTTTGCTGCCAGTACGACTGGAACGGCAACAAAGCCTCCCTTGGAAAAGAGAACGTCGGGCTTATATTTTTTCAGAAGTTTTCGCGCTTCTCTGTACCCTTTTAATACGCGAAGCGGGTCCGTAAAATTTTTCAGGTCGAAATACCGCCGCAGCTTCCCGGAGGAAATGCCATCATAGGGAATACCTGCGCTTTCGACCAGCTTTCGCTCGATGCCGTTGTAGGAGCCGATGTAATGAATGTCATAGCCGGCGTCCTTCAAAGATGGGAGCAGGGCCAGATTTGGGGTAACATGCCCGGCGGTTCCGCCGCCGGTTAAAATAATGGTTTTCATAGAATGCTGCCTCCGGATAATGGATAGATTCAAACGGGCTGCTTTAATAGTAATAGCTGTGAGGAAAAAGTCAACCCCCTCAAGGGAAAAATATTACTGAAAGGCGAGGTGATGGAGGTATGACAGAACGGGAGAAAAGAGAGGATCAGAAGCTGAAGGACTGCCTCCAGGAGGCCCTTGGCTATTCGGACGAGGACCTGCTCAGGGAAATGGAGGAGGCCGAAAATGCCCTTCAAGATACAGACTTCGCTGGCGCAGAGGATCGGATTTTCAAAAAAATCATGGAAGAAACAGCGACGGAGACCATGGAGACGGAATCCGCAGAGATCCACACCAAGGCGGCGGAGCCTGCAAAGGCGCTGCGGCTGAGGAAGAAAAAGATTGCTCTTGCTGTGGCATTGGTCGCGGTGTTTATAGGGATGCTGGGATTTTCGGCGATTGGGGGGAAACATTATTTCTTCCGAGAGGCTGTGCGGGAAGATGGGCTGGTTATATTTGATAATGATAAGACAATAAAAGAGTTGTTTAATCTTGAGAAGGCATATGAGGAGATTGAGAAAGAGCTAGGGATACCATCTTTAAAATTGAGCTATCTACCAAGAGGGATGAAATTTTTAAAGACCACAATAGGGGATGAGAAAGCAGTAATAGAATTTAATTATGAACAAGGTAGCTTCTTTGCCGTACAAAGAGTAGGAAATACAGAGGCATCTTTTGGAATCGCTTCAGATAGAAAAAATTCTAAAACTGTTTATAATAAATGGCTTGATATGGATATCACGTATGGTGAAAATGCATTAGAGGATGGAACTGTAGAGTACGAGGCTGATTTTGCTATTAATAATGTGGTTTATCATATTTTTGGTATTGCAGAGGAGGATATTTTTATAAAGATCATACAAAATGTAAATTTTTATTGAAAAATGGTCACAAAATCCTATTTCTTGCGTTTTATATTATATACTAAAAGAAAAGAGGGATATTTTATGAAACGTTTGAAAGAACTAGTAGGCTTAATCTTTGCTTTTTCTGTAATGCTGTCAATAACGGCATTTGCGGAAGTGCCAACATGGGAAAATTCTCCTGGAAACCATGGACCGAGTATCCTGCTCCCTGACGATGTAACATCAACAAGCGATAGGGTAGAACGACATGGGCGCGGTGAGATTATTTCTATGGGGACAATAGAATTGAAAAACCTTAAAAACGGGAATCTCAGTGTTACGATAGAGACATATGCCCATAGACCGGTAGATGTAATTTACCAGTCTGTATTTCTCGACCAATGGGATGAGGCCAGCCAGGAGTGGGAGGAGATCGACTATTGGGAGTTTGAGAAAGAAAAGGGGAGCAACACTAGTTTCACGCGCTGGTCGAAAAGCTTTACTGTCAGTGGCTGCACGGTTAACGAGTATTATCGGGCCCGCGGACTGCATAGTGTAGAGCTGAACGGTGAGTCAGAGGGCTGTTCCTCAAAAACGAGTGGTATCAAGCTTACAAAATGATAATCTTTTCAAAAATACCGCCCCGGTATAGTGATTCGGGGCGGCATTTTTTTGCAATTAAAAAGAGCATCTATTTTCCGACCCGTTCAGGAAAATAGATGCTCTTTTTACGTTACGCGTGCTCTGCCTTATACTGCTTTAAGGCCCTTGCGAGCTGATCCGGACATGAGGTGGGGCGGGGGCCGCATTGGATGCCGTCTACGCGGTTAATCACCTCGTCTATGTCCATTCCCTCGATAATCCGGCCGATACCCTGAAGGTTGCCGTTGCATCCGCCGGTGAAACGGACATTTGCCAGCTTATTGTCTATGACGTCAAAGGAAATTTCGCGGGAACACGTTCCCTGTGTTTTGTATACCATATAAAACTCCTCCTCGTTTTTCCTGATTTCCATTATAACCGTATCAGATTCAGCTTGTCAAGCGGGAGCAGCCACCTTATAATATAAGGAAAATACAAGATTAATCAGGAATTATCAGGAGGAATCAATATGCTGGGAATCATAGGTGCAATGGAAGTGGAGATCAAAACGCTCCGTGAGAGTATGAGCGATGTGGAGACGCTTACCGTAGCGGGCATGACCTTTTATAAAGGGATTTTAGAGGGTAAAGAGGCTGTGCTGGTGCGCTCCGGCGTCGGAAAGGTCAACGCAGGGCTCTGCAGCCAGATCCTCGTAGATCGCTACCGTGTGGAGGGGATCATCAACACGGGAATCGCAGGTTCTCTGAAAAACGAGGTGAACATCGGCGACCTTGTCCTTTCCACAACAGCGGTGCAGCATGATGTGGATGCCGTGGGCTTTGGCTATCAACTGGGCGAAATTCCGCAGCTGGGAGTCAAGGAATTTCCGGCTGACACGCATCTTTTAGAGGTTGCCCTGAAATGCTGCCGCGAGGCCAATCCGGATATTCAGACCTTTACGGGACGTGTCGCCAGCGGGGATCAGTTTGTAAACAGCAGAGAAAAAAAGCAATGGATCCTTGACCGCTTTGATGCATACTGTACCGAGATGGAGGGGGCCGCGATTGCACAGGCCGCCTATTTAAATCAGATTCCGTATCTGGTGGTGCGGGCGATCTCTGACAAGGCCGATGACAGTGCCGATATGGATTACAGTGAATTTGAAGCCAAGGCGGTTGAGCATTCGGTGCGCTTAATCCGGGCGATGCTGCGGGCGCTTTAAGGAATGCCTTTATATCGTACATGATCCCCTTGAGAATCGAAACGCCCCGGAATTTGACGAACGATTCTTTGATTCTCAATCTTCTCAAAAAGATTCGAATTGGTTATAATGGGAACCATCATCTGGAATCATCTGGACGAAGAAAGGGGAGCTAAC
>JAAWAR010000012.1 GCA_022792295.1 Lachnospiraceae bacterium | reverse complement strand
TCCTCCAAAAAGAAAAAATTTTTAGACAGGCAACTATGACAAGCAGCCCGGAATAGAATAGAGTGTAATCAAAAACCCTTTGGAGGACTTGAACATGAGTGATTTAGCTGCAACAAATTGTGGATGCGGATGCGAGACCTCAAACAACGGATGCGGATGCGGGAATAACATAATTTGGATTCTCGTACTTCTGTGCTGCTGCGGCGGTTGGGGACATAACACCTGCAATAACGGATGTGGATGTGGATGCGGATTCGACAGTAGCTGCATCTGGATTATCCTGCTTCTGTGCTGCTGCGGCGGCTGGGGCGGGAACGGCGGCTGCTTCTGCTGCTGATCTTCCTGTCGTGGACGCTCTGACAGGCGTCCTTTTTAAGGGGCGGGCCCAAAAGCCCGCCCTGTCCTTTTATTGCCTCGGCGCCCTTATTTACCGTTGTTTTTTTTCTCCTGCGACATGGCGCACCTTTTATTTTGAGGCTGTCTCTGCCTCTGGCATGCAGCCGAGCTCTGCCTTTTCTCACATTCCTCATCAATCTCGTACACGCTGTTCCCCTCTATCACCAAGCGACTGGCCATTGCTGTTACTCCTATTTTCCTTCTATGCTCCATAATATGATAAAGGGGGCGAAATGTGTTTTGCCTCCATGACAGGATAGACTCTCATCATGTTTTCCCAGCACGCCGCATATATTATCACAAGAGTAAGGAGGCTTGCCAATGAATGACAAAGAATTAAAGCTCACCGACCTGGACTACGCCATCGGGAACCATCATCTGCAGATGATGAAAGCGGCCCTGCCCTATATGCAGATCGGCCAGCAGCGGGCGATGTCCATGTTCATCAAATGGAACGAACTCATGCGTACGATGAATTTTTTCCGCGAAAACGATGAAGGCATGTTAAGCGTCTGCTCCCTGGACGAGGACCATGTTTCTCCAAACGACATGCTCTCAGCCGTCAGGCCCTACGCCAATGAACGGGAACAGGAGCTCATCGACATCCTGTCCCGCTTCATGCAGGCCCGCACAGCCCGCACAACCGGAAACGGGCAGCAGAACAAGAACCCTGTCCCGTTTCCCATCGACCAGCTCCTCTCCATGATGCCGCAGGAGCAGCGCTCCCGCTTTGAGACAATTCAACTCATGATGCAGACATTAAACGCGGGCTGAAAGGAGGTTCGTACATGAATCCGACATGGAAATCTGACCCAAGGCTGAAAGGAATGGATCCAAATAAGCTCTCACTTTTATCCCGCCTCGCTGACCAGCTTCGTGCCGCACCCCAGGCTGAGAAAATGAACGCTCTCCTTTCCTTAAGGCAGGAGGCCGCCAAAGCGGGGCTTACCTTCACAAGCGAGGAAACCGGTCTGCTCTTTTCTATCCTGACCGAAGACCTCCCCCCGGAGGAAAAAAAGCGGGCACAGCTTGTACAGACGCTCGCCCAAAAACTTCATTCCAGATAAGCTGCACCCTGTACAGGGAGAGGACACGTCAGACTTGGCCGCCCTCTCCCTGCGTTTTTCATCAGCCTCCCCATCGTGCCAAAGGCATTTTGCCTTTCTATCTGACCGCCCCCATATGTTTCTTGCATCCCATCCTATATTCTCCATCCGTTTCAGGAATTTCCAAAACCACGCAAAGCACCTGCCGCAGTCACGCGAAAGCGTATGAAACAGCAGAAAAGGGATTGACAATCCGGCCGTTTTATAGTACTTATAGGAAAAGGGACCACAAAGTGGTCCCTTTGCAGCACGCAGCGTTTCATTATTAAAAGGAGGATTTTCATGTATCCAGATGTAAGAAAGACTCGTCCCCTCGTAAGTGACACACTTTTGGCCAAGCTTTCTGAGCTTGATGTAGCGACCGTCCATGAGGCGATGGGAAAGCGCGGGGCCATGACCCACCAAATCCGGCCCGTAGACAGCCGCATGAAGCTGTGCGGCCGGGCGCTCACCGTAAAATGCCATCCGGGCGACAACCTCATGCTCATCAAGGCGGTCAGCATGGCAAAGCCGGGCGATGTTATCGTCGCGGATATGGGGCCCATCATCGACAACGGTCCCTTTGGTGAGGTGCTTGCCGTCGATTGCGTCTCCCACGGCTGCCAGGGCCTCATTGTGACCTGCTCCGTGCGTGACAGCGAGGCTCTGGTGGAAATGAATTTTCCGGTATTCTCCGCTGGAATCAGTGTATTTGGCACCGCAAAGGCCACTAAAGGAACCATCAATCACCCGGTAGTCGTCGGCGGCATCCTCGTAAATCCCGGCGATGTGGTCCTTGGGGACCGGGACGGTGTCGTTATCGTTCCACATGCAGAAGCCGAGGCGGCGGCCGAAGCCGCCATGAAACGCCGTGAATCGGAGGCTGGTACCATGGAACGGCTTCGCAGAGGAGAATCCCTGTTTGAAATCTATGGATACCAAAAAGTTTTTGATGCCTTAGGCGTCACGGAAGAACCTTAAAAAGGATTCGAATCCCCTTCCTTTGCTTCCTCACGCAGCCAGGCAAGTCTCTCGCCAATCGCCTTCTCACAGCCGATCATGGTCGGGATATAAAATTTTTCATGTTCCAGCCCGTCCGGCAGATACTGCTGTTTTACATAGTGGTTCGGGAAATCATGGGCGTACAGATACCCCTTGCCGTGGCCCAGATTTCCCGCCCCCTTATAGTGGCTGTCCTGCAAATGGACCGGGACCGGCGGATTCTTCTTCCCCTGCACCGCCTCCATGGCCTGAAAGATCCCCTGGCTGGCTGCGTTGCTTTTGGGCGCACAGGCCACATATGTGACGGCCTGCGCCAGCGGAATCTGGCCTTCCGGCATACCGATCCGCTCCACCGCCTGCGCCGCGCTTACAGCCACCGTGAGCGCATTCGGGTCCGCGTTTCCTACATCCTCGGCCGCACAGATGATAATCCGGCGCGAGATGAATTTCACATCCTCACCCGCGTTCAGCATCCGCGCAAGATAATATAAGGCGGCATCCGGATCCGAGCCGCGCATGCTCTTGATGAACGCAGATATCGTATCGTAATGATTGTCTCCGCTCCTGTCATAGCAAAGGACCCGCTTTTGGATACACTCCGATGCCGCGGAGAGCGTCAGATGAATCTTCCCATCCTCGCCTTTTTCGGTCGTCAAAATCCCCAGCTCCACCGCGTTCAGCGCGGCGCGCGCGTCACCGCCCGCGGCGTGGGCCAAAAAATCGGCCGCCTCGTCTGTAATTTCGGCACCATAGCTTCCCATGCCCCTCTCTGTATCGGACACGGCACGCAGGATCAATCCCTTCACATCCTCCGGCTCCAGCGGCTTCAGCTCAAAGATCCGCGACCGGGACAAGAGTGCATGGTTCACCTCAAAATATGGATTCTCCGTGGTTGCGCCGATTAACGTCACCGTCCCATCCTCCACAAACGGCAAAAGGTAATCCTGCTGCCCCTTATTGAATCGGTGGATCTCGTCAATGAACAGGATTGTCTTCTGCCCATACATGCCAAGTGCATCCTTCGCGTTCTTTATGGTCTCCTCCATGTCCTTTTTTCCGGCCGCCGTCGCGTTAAGCTGTTCAAACCGGGCGCTTGTGGTATTTGCAATCACCCTTGCAAGAGTCGTCTTCCCGGTGCCGGGCGGCCCATAAAAAATAACCGATCCGAGCTTGTCCGCCTGAATCGCCCGGTACAAAAGCTTGTCCCTGCCGATGATATGGCGCTGCCCCACCACCTCGTCAAGCGTGCGCGGCCGCATTCTTGACGCCAGGGGAGACTCTTTTTCCATGGCATTGTTCCGCATATAATCAAATAAATCCATTGTATTCTCTCATCCTCCTTCCTTTTTCGATCCTGCTGCAGGCATATAAAACCGTCCCATCAGCCGCCAAAAATGGAGCCGTCAGAAATTCCATGACGGCTCCATCCAAGCATTCTTTTTAAAGGTTTTACATTCCTTCCAAATCTTCCACAGCCCCAGCGATCATGATCCGCGTTTCCCCGTCAATCGACTGGATCAGCATACGCACATAGGACTCCGAAAGCTGAATCCCGCCGAATGTACGATCCACCGTATCCGCCTGCTGGCAGTTAATGATAAGCGACGGCCCGTCGCCGCCCTCCGCACGCAGAATCATCCCATAATTGGAATACGCACGCATCTCCTCCAGCCGCACAGCTAACTCCGCCTTCTCTGTCTTGAGACCGGAGGCTCCCGCACAAACAATTGTCATATAATGCTCGGACTGCGGGTCCATAATCCAGTAATCCCGCTCCGACAGCTTGCGGTAAGGGGTCAGGCTCCCGGGATTATCCAGGCTTCCAAAGGCGCTTTCCAGACGATATGAACCATAAATCGTCTCATCCTCCTCCGGGCCGCCGGAAATGATACAGTTGACCGCAAAGACCTGATTCCAATCTCCGTTTTCATCCTGATTTAAGTAATACAGGCGGGAATTGCCGGCTATATCACGCCGCCTCGGGCGCTCCTTCCCATCCGCGTCGGCCAATGCCATACTCACGGCATCCTCCGGCTTTTTATCCAGGTTATTGATGACAAGCACCAGGCTCTTGCAGTCCTCGGCAATGCCCATCTCCTCAATCCAGCGTCCCTTATCCTGCTCCGTCTTCCAGCCGAGATCGACAGCCACATCCTCCTCGGCCGCCTCCTCAGTCTCCAGCGTAAGCGTATCAACCTCCCGCTGCCGGGCCGCAGCCCATACAAAAAAGCAGGACGCCTGCGCAATCAAAAACGATGTAAAAAGCACTGAAACGATTTTATATACATGCTTTCGCATAGATCCCATTCCTCTTTTCCGGCAGCAGGCGCTACCCGAATCTGCATCCGCACTACGCTCTGACCCGCGGCCAAACGGTAACGCGTCTGTTTTTATGATAGCATATTCAGGAAGAAATGTCACGAAAAAAATCTATGCAAATAACCTGTGGCGGAAAATTGCCACATTTCAAACATCTGTTTGACGCCTAATAACGCCCCCGTTTCCGGCATTGTACATGGCCGTTTTCAGGGAAATCCTCTGCGACCCCCCCCCCCCAAAAAAAATATCTTGTATTTTTTCCAAGAAGTCCTTCAATCTGACGGGAGATACGGCCCGGAGCGGTCCCGCTCATAGAAAGAGTGAAAAAGACCGCCGCCAAGCACGTGGTATCCTTTTCCCTATCTCCTACTTTACAACCAGGTTTACGATCTTCCCCGGCACATAGATCTCCTTTACAATCGTCCCGGAAACCTTGCCCTTTACTGCCTCCTTGCCGGCGGCGATCGCCTCCTCTTTGGCAATATCGGCCGGAACCATAATGACACAGCGGACCTTGCCGTTTATCTGCACCGCAATCTCCACCTCGTCATCCTTCATGGCCTCCTCATCGCACTCCGGCCAGCTCTGATGGAAGACGCTGCCTTTGCCGCCAAGCTCTCTAAAAAGCTCCTCGCCCAGATGCGGGGCGAACGGGGCCAGCAGGATCACAAAGGTCTTTAAGGTTTCCTTATCAATGCCGCCTTCCTTTTTCGCGAGGTCAATCAGTTTATTGTTATACTCCATGAAGCCGGCGACCACCGTATTCAGGCTGAACTGGTTAAAGCGCGTTTCGATGTCATAGACAAGCTTATGGCGAAGTTTCACCATCTCCTTCGTCTCTTTGACACTCTTGTCTTTATTGTCCATCACCAGCGTATAGAAACGGTTCAGGAAGCGGGAAACGCCCTCGATCCCCCGGTCATCCCACTCGGCGTCTAACTCCGGCGGACCGACAAACAGCTCATACAGCCGCAGTGCGTCGCAGCCATAATCCCGCACCAGATCATCCGGGGAGACCACGTTGCCCTTGGACTTACTCATCTTAATACCGTTCTTTCCGGTGATCATGCCTTGGTTAAACAGCTTGGTAAACGGCTCGTCGAAATCCACGACGCCGATGTCATGCAGGAACTTTGTATAAAACCGGGAATACAGAAGGTGCAGCACCGCATGCTCGACACCACCGATGTACATATCCACCGGAAGGTATTTGTTCGCCTTTTCTCTGGAAACCAGCTCCTTGTCATTTTTATTGTCCACATAGCGAAGGAAATACCAGGATGAGCCGGCCCACTGCGGCATCGTATTCGTCTCGCGCTTTGCCGGACCGCCGCAGCACGGACAAGTCGTGTTGACCCACCAGTCAATGGCTGCAAGCGGGGATTCACCGGTGCCGGTCGGCTGATAGCTCTCTACTTCGGGGAGCGTCAGCGGGAGTTCCTTTTCGGGAACCGGAACGTTGCCGCATTTTTCGCAGTGGATGATCGGGATCGGTTCACCCCAGTAGCGCTGGCGCGAAAAGACCCAGTCACGCAGCTTAAAGCTCACGGTCTTTTTCCCGAGGCCCCGCTTTTCAATCATGGCCGGAGCTTCTTTCTTTAAGACCGAGGACTCCATGCCGTTCCACTCACCGGAATTGATCATGGTCCCGCTGGCCTCCGTGTATGCCTCGGTCATATTTTCGATCTCCCTGCCATCCTTTGCGATAACCTGGATGATCGGAAGGCCGAATTTCTTCGCGAAATCAAAGTCTCTCTGGTCATGGGCCGGCACACACATGATCGCGCCGGTGCCATGGTCCGCGAGCACGTAATCGGACAGCCAGATCGGGACCTTCGCGCCGTTTAACGGATTAACTGCATACGTTCCCGTAAATACACCGGTCTTTTCCTTATCCTGAAGGCGATCCACGTTGGATTTCATGGAAGCGTCAAAAATATACTTTTCCACGGACTCTCTCGTCTCGTCAGTCGCCAAACCCTTTGCCAGCTCATGCTCGGGAGCCAATACCATAAAGGTCGCCCCATAAAGCGTATCGGGCCTCGTCGTATAGACCGTGATCTTCCCGTCACGGCCGTCAAGCGCAAAATCCACCTCTGCGCCGTAGGACTTGCCGATCCAGTCGGTCTGCATCTTTTTGACCTTCTCCGGCCAGTCTAACTTGTCAAGATCGCCAAGCAGCCTGTCCGCATATGCCGTAATCTTTAGCATCCACTGGCGCAGGTTCTTTTTCGTCACCGCCGTGCCGCAGCGCTCGCAGCAGCCGTTTACGACTTCCTCGTTTGCCAGTCCGGTTTTACAGGAGGGACACCAGTTAATCGGGAATTCCTTTTCATAGGCCAATCCCTTTTTGAACATCTGGACGAAGATCCACTGGGTCCATTTGTAAAACTCCGGATCCGTCGTGTTGACCTCCATATCCCAGTCATAGATTGCCGCGATCTGGTTGATCTGCTTTTTGATGTTTTTGACGTTCTCCGCCGTCGAAGCGGCCGGATACACGCCCATCTTAATCGCATAGTTCTCTGCCGGCAGGCCAAATGCATCCCAGCCCATCGGATGGATCACATATTTACCCTTAAGGAGCTGATAGCGGCTCCATACATCCGAGATCACATAGCCTCTCCAATGTCCCACGTGCAGACCGCTCCCCGACGGGTATGGGAACATGTCCAGGCAATAGTACTTTTCCTTTTTCCCATCATTGACATTGATCGGCTCTTTTTCCCAGTTTTCCCGCCATTTTTTCTCGATTGCCGTATAATTATACTGCGCCATGACGCTTTCCTCCGTTTACTATTTAGAGTGCTCCCGGAAACTCTTTGTGCCCGGATTTGCACGATGATTTTTATCAGAAGTGCACAAATTTATGAGGCGTATAGGGAAAGTACGTGGATTAAATTTGAGCGCTTCCGGCAAAAATCAGCCGCAAAGATAGGGACAAGAAAGTTCTTCGAGAATGCTCATTATAAAATCCCCGGCCCTCTTTTGACAGAGACCCGGGGGGAACATTAACTGCCGCTCTTGCAGCGCGCAACCGTTCAGGCAGCCCCTGAACCGTTACCGCAACGTTTCCTTATTAAGCCAGCTTTGACTTTGCAAGCTCTGCCATTTTTGCAAAGCCCTCTGCATCGTTAATCGCCATATCAGAAAGCAGCTTCCGGTTCATAACCACACCGGCCTGCTTTAAGCCGTACATGAAACGGCTGTAGGAAAGTCCGTTCAATCTGGCCGCCGCATTGATTCTGGCGATCCAAAGCTGACGGAACTGTCTCTTTCTCTCTTTTCTTCCCGCATAGGAGTTTGCAAGTGCTCTCATAACGGACTGCTTTGCGATTCTATACTGTTTGGAGCGGGCGCCTCTGTAGCCCTTTGCTAACTTCAGCACTCTGTTGTGTTTCTTTTTGGCATTTAAGCCGCCTTTTACTCTTGCCATTGCTCTATTTTCCTCCTTCTTAATCCAAAATCCATTACAGGTACGGCAGAATCTTCTTCATTACCTTGCTGTTTGTGCTGTCGGTAACAATGTCTTTTCTGAGATTCCTTTTCCGCTTTGTTGATTTTTTTGTTAAGATATGGGACTTATAGGCTTTGTTTCTCACTAACAGACCTGTTCCGGTTTTTTTAAAGCGCTTTGCAGCCGCTCTGCTTGTCTTCATTTTCGGCATTGTAATTTCCTCCTTGAAAATATTCCTATCGTTTTGCACTTAAAAACATTACCAGGCTTCTTCCCTCCACCTTGGAAGGCTTATCGACAACAGCGATGTCGGAAAGCTCTTTCGCGAAATCGTCCAGCACGTACCGGGTCTGGTTCATATGCGCCATTTCGCGGCCGCGGAAACGAAGCGTGATCTTGACCTTATTGCCCTTTTCGATAAATTTTCTCGCGGCGCTGATCTTTGTATTCAGGTCGTTGGTGTCAATATTCGGAGACAACCGCACCTCTTTGACCTCGATGGTCTTCTGCTTCTTCCTCGCTTCTTTTTCCTTGCGAATCATTTCATACTTATACTTGCCATAGTCAATGATCTTGCAGACCGGCGGCTTGGCCGTCGGCGCGATCTTTACCAGGTCAAGCTCTGCCTCGCGCGCCATCTTGTAGGCGTCTTTGGCGGACATGATCCCAAGCTGCTCTCCATTCTCCCCAATCAAACGAACCTCCCTGTCGCGGATCTGTTCGTTAATCATTAACTCGCTAATAGCCGTACACCTCCATACTCTTAATCATACTCACATGTTTAACAGTCGATAGAAAAGAAAAAGCAGATAGTCAACTATCCGCTCATAAACTGCACCAGTCTGCCCCACCTGTCTATTACACGTGAAGCTTAACCAATTCTGTATGAACCCGGGGTCGCTTACTCGCGCCAGGGTGAGGCGGATAACCTGCTTTCCTGAATCAGCTGCTCTCGCAACCTTTCTTACTATACTACGGCAGAGGATATTTGTCAATCGGTTTTTGAGAAGATTTTCGGAATTGACGTTCGGAATTTAGGAACCGTACCACGCCTGTTTTCATCATCCTCTCTGACCCCCTCAATATGTACGGGAAACGTCATAAATTCGTTTTTTATGACGTTTCCTGCGCCGGTTCCTGCCGCATGGCCCGCAAAACAGGTACCGTGCAAAAATCATTCGGCTCACCGCTCCCTGAATGTCCCGCACTCCGTCTGCCCGACCGCACGTGCGCCGTCCCCACGGACGACGATCTGTTCAGCCCTGCAGAGGTGATCATCATTGTAAAGACAGTTCATCACGTCACAGTCTACCTGCAGCCGATTCTCCGGCGTTTTGAACAGGTTTTTAAACATTCCCCCACGGTTTTCCTCAAAACTTCCGCAACAGGTATCGCAGCAGTCTTTTGCACCGCTTCCCTCGACTAAAATCCCACGCTTACAGCAGCATTTTTCCGCATTGTGCACACAGGTCGAAACCGAACAGGCAAGTTTAGTCATCACACATCTCTCCTTTATATACAGACTACAGATACAGCATCCCTCGGAGGGACTGACGTAAACGGCAAAGTAATTTGTCGTTTACGATAGTATGTACGAAAAACCGCCTGTTATGCGCAGGATAAACGACTATCGGTCCGCGACTTCCCCGACCGGAATTCCAAAGCGCTTCAGCCGTTCCAAAAGTGCTGCACTGTCTCGCATCATCGGATAGAGCCGCACGATTCCGTTTCCGTTTTTATCGACCAGTTCATAAAATACCATGGAGCCATTTTTTGCCTTTTTATGGATTGTCACCTGTTTCAATGCCTCAAAAGGAAGTTCCTTTTTTCTTCCGATTACCGGATTGACTTGTATGGCCTTTCCGTCCACTACGGTTTTCCACAAAAAGCCCCACAAAGCAAAGCCCACGCCCACAAGAGCAAACAGGATGGAAAACACCTGCATAAACAGATGGCCCTGAAACGCCGGGCCGGTCGCAAAGCTCCCCATCGTCAGCGCATCCATCACACCGATCAGCGGAACCAAAAGCGTGTACTTAACTGTGGTGGACGGCAGGCTCTGCAGCCTCGGTTTTTCTGTTTTCTTAATCTTCATAGCATATCTCCTTATTCCTCTACGCGGACTTTTTCTATTTTTTTACCGCAGTGTTTTTCCAGAAACGCCGGAAACTGTGCCGCATTTCCGCGATGGATCCCGGCCTTCTCCACCGGCACTGACATCGAGCGGTTCCAGAATAGGATCACATACTTTGATGTCTCCTTGATCCAGGCGATGCCCTCATACTCATACCAGGTCTTAATTCCAGAATTTTCAAGCTGAAATCCTTCCTCGTAAAACTCCAGGCTGCACCGGTCGCCGTCAAGCAGGGAATTCGCGAACAACGCTCTCGCCTGCTCCTTCAGCGTTGTCTTCTCGTCCTTTTCTCCCGCCTTCTTTTCTTTCACCTGTCTCTGGTGTTTCCTGTTGAATTTTAAAATTCCCCAGGCCAAAAATGCGGCAGTAGCCGACTGAACCGTCCTCTCCAATACGGGCAGATCCTGAAATACAGAATAAAATACAAACAGCATGAACGGCAGCAGCACAAGCTCCTGATAACCCAAAGGTGGCAGGCGGAACCGTTTTTTTTCAATTTCCTGCTTTTTCGGCATAGAGGCTGCAAGCTGATGGTAAAACATGGCCTCCTCGTACATACTTTTGACTGCAAATCTCACTTCCATATGTGCTGCTCCTTATATACGGACCGTCTCTACAGGTCTTTGACATTTTTCCTCAAGGAAACGCCTGAGCCCTTCGCCGTCCCCCTTTGTAAGATCTTTCTGCATGAAATAACGGACGACATTTCCTTTCTCCACAAGCACCAGCATGCCTGAGAGATTTAAGACACGCCCAATATAGGAATATTTCACATGCGACAGCTCATGCCGCCCCACGACCTCATAGCACTGGTCATAAAACCGGTATTCCCAGCATGCCCTTTCTTTCCCTGCCCGATTCGCAAACTGGCGCTTGATCTCTTTTTTCGCATAGTGCCCTTCCCTGAAAAACGAATATAGGCAGCAGGCGGCCAGAAGGAAGCTTAAAAGCCCCACGGCTGCCGAAACCACACGCAGCACACCGTCGGCAAAATATGCTAGGATAAATGTGAGCACAGACAGGAGACACAATGCTGTCACAATCTGTCGGCCTCTGCTGAGAAATCCGATCATACGCAGGCCCTTATCAAGGTGTACAAGCTTGTCTTCTGTCACCTCATGATGCACAATAAAACGCGCATCCTGTTCTTTTAACTGTTCCATATCTGTAGCCTTTCCGTCATTTTCATGACAATAACAGGATCACAGCAGTCAAAGTTACGATCCCTACCAGAATTGACATTGAATTGACCGCGCTCGCAAGCGCCACATCTCCGTTGATCATTGACGTATAGGGTACGCCCAAAGATGACACCGGGCCAAACATGAAAATCGCGAGCGTACGGTTCACCTCCCGTCCAAAGGGGCCGAAATTCAGGAAAAGGAGGGCAAGACCGATGGAGATCAGAAGCCTCGTACCGATGATCAGGCCGGCCTCTTTTGCCTGCTCTCTCGTAATATGCAATTCCAGCCCCAGACCGATCATGAGAAGCGCAAGAAAACTGTTCGCGCCTCCGACCACCTCCGTAAAGCTGAACACAAGCTCCGGCAGCCTCACATGAAACAGTGCAAGCAGCGTCATGGTGATATAGCAGTCGAACGGGGCCGACGAAAAGAGGCGTTTGATCATCTGCTTGGGCCCCCGGATCTCCCCCTTCCCGGAGATCGCAACGGCAATCGCATAGGATGTCCCTGTACAGATCATTGCGTTTCCTGCGTCGAACAGGCTCGCCGTCGCGACGCCGAGCGGTCCCAGAAAGCTCTGCACAAACGGCATGGTAAAGCAGCCTACGTTGTAGCCGGACATGTTGATTACGGCAAAGGCACGTTCCTCCCTGCTGCCGTGCAGAAACAGAAGATAGCCAACCACCACAAACAGGCCGCTGCATAAAAAACCGATCAATACGGATGCCAGCATAGAAACCTCGATTGATGCTTTCCCGAAGTTATAAATGATCGCGGCCGGCAGCGTGATTTTTGTCACAAGCGCCGAAAAAACCCCCATGTCCTGTTTGTGCAGGACCCTGCCTCTCCTCAGAGCATAGCCGAGCAGGATGATTGCAATAAAACTGATCGCTTTTATAAATACGGTATTCATTTTAGTCGTTGCTTCTTTCTCTGGTTGAATTTTTCTGTGGGGCTTGCGTACAGGGGCCGGTGTCAAAACGGATAGATTCTGTTTTTTGTCCGGTCAGTGTGTAAAAGCCGTATTGTTTTGTCACCGTCTTGGGAAATTCCATACGCGCGGTAAGCTTCGGGTTTACGGTCTGGCAGAAAGCCAGATTTCCTGTGAGTGTTAAAAGCATTCCGGCCTCGTAGGGGTCAATTCCTACCTGGTTTGTTAAAAAATCAAACATCTGCCGGTCTGCCGCCTGCCACGCCTCATCCATCGTGTCTCTTGAGGCGATCGAGATCCAGGCATCTTCTGTCTCTAAAAGGGGCCAGTCAATTTTAAGTGTGTGTATGATGTCAACACACACCGTTACACGGGCCTCGATTTCCAGGCCGCAGTCCTCGACTTCTCCGTCTCCCATGGCCGCGTGAACATCTCCCATCGAGAGCAGGGCGCCGGGTGTGAAAACCGGAAGGTATAAAGTAGAGCCCTCGGTGATTTTCGTGCAGTCCATGTTTCCGCCGTGGGAGGAGGGCGTGACGGAGGGGATGGCCTCTCCTGCGGGAGCTACGCCGATTGTGCCGATCATGGGACGCAGGGGAAGGCGGACTTGGGGGGTGAATTGGATCTCTTTGTCATTTACCGGGATGCGAAGGATTTTGCGTTCGGGAAAGTATTCCCGGAGGCAGCCGCTTTTGGGACCGACTACCACAATTCCTGTCGGGCCTGGAGTGATTTTTTGGATGTCGATTTTTAACACGTCTCCGGGATTCGCGCCGGAAATGAATACAGGGCCTGTCAAGGGGTTGCCGGGGAGAAAAGGCGTGTTCTCATAGGTGGCATCCGGGGGAAGGAGGCGGTTGGTGAAGCAGTCGTAGGTCTCGAAACATAGGAGATCTTGGGGAGCGGCTTGATGGATGGGTGAGTTGTGTTTGGAGAAGGTGTAGGTTGGGCGGGTTTTGGGGATGAGATTCATGGTGGGTTTGGGGAGGCCTTTCTTTATTTGTGGATGGAAGGTGGGGATTTTGCTTCGTTTTGGTTTGTTTTTTTGGGGAGCCGCTTTTTCTTGGCTGTGTTTAGCTCGATTTCGCTTTGTTCTATCTCGCTTTTGGGTGTGTTTGGTTTTTTCTTTGTAGTGCTGAGCTCGATTTCGCTTTGTTCTATCTCGCTCACGGGCTTTGTTTGCTTTT
>JAAWAR010000084.1 GCA_022792295.1 Lachnospiraceae bacterium | reverse complement strand
CGGCTTCGGCGAACGCGTAGTAACCCTGACAGGCCACGTGATCCTCGGCCAGATTCGTCGAAAGTTTTAAATCATACTTGTCCCAGTTTGCAGAACCTGCCGCATCGCTGGCCGCTGCTTCCTTGGTATCTGCTGCCGCTGTCGTCCCGGCCGCCGCCGTTGTTGCCGGTGCGGAAGACGAACCGCCTCCGCAGCCTGCTAAGGACGCGGCCATCGCCAGTACAAATGTGAGTGCCAATCCTTTTTTCATATTCCTCTCTCCTTTAAAAATAGTATGGAATGTTATTTTTTGTGATATTTCGATTAAATATAATAGATATATCACATTTCTTATGCTGATATTTTAGATATATATCACATAAAAGTCAATAGATTTTTATCCAATCCTTTATTTTTAGCGCTTTTTTAGCGGATAATTTGGTTATTTTTTCTAATATATCTTTGATCTCTACTTCTTTTGTGTATATTTTGATTATTTATTTCTTTTTTTATTCCTGCCTTATATGCAAAATATTCAATTAAAAAGAGCATTTTTCCAAGCGGCTCGAAAACAAAGCGACATCCGTATAGGCATGCTCCTGCCGCAAAAATACAAAAGCGATGCATAAGGTGCCCAAAAGGCAGTGCCTTATGCACTAGCAGTTTTCAGGTATCTTTGCAGCTGCCGCGCCGGCCAGCCGCAAAAAAGAAGCCGCATACCTTCTCCCACTAGAAACGCGGCAGAGACTTATAACTTCAAACGCCCGGAGCCTGGCTGCACTGCCTGGCTGACAAGGCTTCTGCACTCCTTCTCCACCGCCAAAAAGCGGCCGCACCAGAGAAATTTTCCCTCCGGCATGGCCGCCCCGCTCAAACGTATTCGGTTGTTTTCCTTTCTCTCTTACAAAGCGCGCATTCTGCTTACCCAGGTCCCCGTCTCCCCAAGCACCGTCTCAAGCGACGGCAGGTTCAGACATTCAAACGAACAGTAATCGGAAAAGCCGCTCTCCTTTACCTCTTTTAAGACTGCTGCAAAATCCGTATGTCCATAGCCCGGGAACATGCGGTTGGAATCCGCAATATGAACATGTCCAAGCTTCTCACCCATACAGCCAATGCTGCGGGAAAAACCAATATCCTCGATATTCGCATGAAACAGATCCCAGAGAATGCGCACACAGCCCGGATTCCCTAGGCCATCCTTGATAAAGGCAAGCGTCGCCTCTGCCGAATTTAAAAGCGCGGTCTCATAACGGTTAATCGCTTCCAGAAGCAGCGTGACGCCCTTTTGGTCCGCATATTCGATCAATGGCTTCATGGCCTCGCTTAACTCCTTTAAGTCCTTTTCGGCCGTCTCCTGCGTGCCCAGGCCCCGCATCAAGCCAACTGTAACCTTACTTCCAAGAATCTTGGCCGCGTCAATGTGCTCCTTAAAACGCGTTTGTGTCTTCTCCCTGACGTCGGCCGGGACTCCGATCAGGGAAAGGCCCTCTAAGGCTCTCGCCTGACCCGTGGAGAGCGTCGAACAGCCAAGGCCCCGTTTGTCAAGCTCTGCCTTCACCGCCCCGATGTCAAGCCCATTATAATTGCTGATGCATAACTCTGCACCGTCCAGTCCGTTCTCCCTCATCCAGTCCAATCCCTTCAGCCAGTCTTCATGGGAAAAGGAGGAAAAAATCGTATCATACTGCAAAGTAACCGTTGCACTGAATTTCATAGTCCTTCATGCTCCTTTACAAAATCACGCCATCCCGGAAGATTGAAATCTCCTGATAGCCAAATTTTTCACTCTTTGTCTGCTCACGCCCGCTCGCGACACGCAGAATATACTGAAACAGGCGCTCCGAGGCCGACTCAAAGCTCTCTCCATCCAGTACACAGCCGGCATTGAAGTCAATCCAGTCCGGCTTCCTCTTGCTTAAAGCCGTATTGGACGAGATCTTAATGGTCGGTACAAACGCGCCAAACGGGTTTCCGTTCCCGGTCGTAAACAGGATCAGATTCGCCCCGCTTGCCGTCATATTGGTTACCGATACCGCGTCGTTTCCGCTTCCGATTAAGAGGCTTAAACCACGCTTTTCCGCCTGGTCGCCGTAATACAAGACATCCACAACCGGCGCATGGCCGCCCTTTTGGATATTGCCGAGCGATTTATCCTCATCGGTGGAGATCCCGCTGCGGATGTTGCCCGGGCAGGGGTTTCGGTCGATCGGCTGACCGTAACGCATAAAGTACGCCTTAAAATCATTAATCAGGCCGACCACGCCTTCAAACACTTCACGGCTTTCCGCACGCTCCATAAGTCTCGTCTCCGCACCGAACATTTCCGAAACCTCGGTCAGGATCCCTTTGCCGCCGCATTTTACTACCCGGTCTGTGATTCGGCCGCATAAGGGATTGGCCGACACGCCGGAAAATGCATCCGAACTCCCACATTTTAAACCGATCTGTAAAAGTCCCGCAGACAAACGCTGCCTCCTAAAGCCGGCCGCATAGTCCGCAAGCTCGTCCAGCAGCCGAAGCCCCTCGGCGTATTCATCTGTATGCTCCTGCGTTACAAGGAATTTTACGCGGCGGGGATCCACTTCACCAAGCACGGGTTTAAAATACTCCAGACAGTTATTTTCACAGCCCAGACTTACGACAAGAACCGCCCCGGCGTTTGGATTGTTGATTAATCCCTTTAAAAGTTTTTGGGTCGTCAGCATATCGTCGCCAAGCTGGCTGCAGCCGGCATTATGCGTGAGAGCCCGCACCCCGTCCAAGCGGCCCGCATATCGTTTTGTCCCTTGCTCGGCCAGGATCTGGGCTGTACGGTTTACACAGCCGACGGTCGGGATAATCCAGAGCTCGTTCCTCGTCCCGGCCTTCCCGTCTTCGCGCAGATAGCCGTCAAACCAGGCTTCTTCCTCTGGAATGAAATCCGCCCATACATTCTTCACCGGCTCATAGCCATACTCTAAAAGCCCGTCCAGATTCGTAAGCACATTGTGGATGTGGACGTGCTCGCCTGTGTGAATCTCCTTTGTCGCATGGCCGATCGAGAGACCGTACTTGATTATGTCCTCCCCCGGTGCAAAATCCTTTAAGGCGACCTTGTGAGCTGCAGGAATATCATCCCTCAAGACGATGCATTTGCCCCCGATCTCGCACTCCGTCCCTGCCGCAAGCGCCGACAAGGCCACTGCCACGTTATCATTTGATTGAATAAGCAAAAATTTGTTATTTTCCATATCAGCCCGCCCCATACATCAGATTTGGAAGGAATAAACTAATCTGCGGAATATACGTGATAAACTGCAAAAGGATATAAAACATGACAATAAACGGCACCGTCGCCTTACAGATTTTCTCAAACGGTACACTCGATACCTTTGACAGCACATACAGCACCATCCCCACCGGCGGAGTTAAAAGGCCGATCATCAGATTCAGGATCATCACGATTCCAAAATGAACCGGATCTACACCGAATGCCGT